>JBIJCC010000224.1:0-3852 GCA_044344875.1 Nannocystaceae bacterium | reverse complement strand
CGAACTCCGCGCCAAGCTCCGCCGCGACCAACGCCGCTCGCCAAAGCCTCGGTGACCCCCGCGGCCCCTCGTCCGACTCTCGCCGGCGAATTCACGCGCTTCCTCGCCGGCGTCAACAGTGGGGCCTGTGCGAGCGTCCCGCTGGCTCGACCACGAGCGGCGGGCGGACGAGCCAGCGCCGGACGTCGAGTCGAGCCCGCGGAGCACCGCGACGGGAGCGCGCGGCCTGAGATCGAGCGGTCGGCCGGCTCTGCGCTCTCGGGCGCACGACCTCAGACGCGCGACCACCGGGCGGAGTAAGATGAACGCAGAGCCAGTATTGGTGGCTACGGTTTTCCCTGTGTGGAACGTCGGGCGTGTGGACTATCGCAAGTTGCGTTCTCTCGAGACCCCCTTTGTCCTTCCTATGCGCCCGGACTTCGGGCGCTTCTTCTTCGTCACGGCCGACGATCCGCTCGATCCCCAACGCGCCGTCGATGCCGCGCGCGCTCGGGCGCAGCGACTCGCCGAGCAAGGGCGCGCTCGTGTTGCCGAAGAGAAGTTTGTCATGGAACGAGGTCTCGTCGTCCATGGTGAACAGCATGGCTTCGATGGCGAAATGGCGGATGGTGGGATGTGTGTGGATCGGGTTGGCCCTCGGATGCGGCGACGATGACCCTCAGGACGATGGCGGTGCCGGGTCCACGACGGCCGACGCGACCACGACCGCGACCGAGTCGAGCAGCGATGCTTCGCCCTCGTCGGAGGGCGGTGGGTCGAGCGGGGCCATGGAGTCCACCGGCCTGCTCGACACCAGCGGCGAAAGCAGTTCCTCCAGCGAGTCTAGCAGCGAGGGCCCGGTCGCCGAAGTGGGTCAGTGCTGCTTCGTCGATGGATCGTGCATGGACCTCACCGAGCTCGCATGCACCGACGCGGCGGGCCACGGCTGGTTCGGCGGCGAGGTGTGCGGGCTCTGCCCGAACGAACAGACGGGCGCGTGTTGCTCGGACGATGGGGTTTGCACCGACGGCATCACCGTGGACAAGTGCGGCTCGAACCACGCCGGTCCGGGTACGACATGCGCGGACGTCGTGTGTCGTTGAGGATGGCTCCGTCGCCGTCGAGTACGATCCGGTGGACTTCATCGGCAAGCTCGCCGCGTTGGTGCCGCGGCCGCGCACGAACTCAGTACGCAATCACGGATGTCTGGCGCCTCACGCGAGCACCCGCGCGTACGTGGTCAGTGACGGACGAGGCCCGCCGCCGACCCGCGTCCGCGGTTTCGCTGGGCGGAGCTGATGCGCCGCGGTTTCGAGCTCGACGTGCTCGCGTGCCCCGTCTGCGGCGGGCGCATGACACCCATCGCCCGCGATCAACGATCGCCGCGTCGCACGCAAGATGCTCGAGCACGTCGGCTTGCCCAGCGAGTGCTCGCACCCCTGGCCTGCGCGCGGTCCTCCCGGGCTCTTCGCTTTGAGCGACATCGACGACCAGCGGTGCCCCGACGACAACGTGGCCTCGGACACCTCGATCGGATGCGGCGCGTCCCGAGAGCGACGGGTGGCCTGTAGGTCGGCGCTCGCGCGCCCCCGGGCCCACAGCGCCGAGATCGGGGGCGATGACAAGCCGCGAACCCCTTTGAACCTCCTATCCGCCAGAACCTAGTCATGCATCGTAGGCCCCAGGCCGCGCTCGAATTGCGTGGCACCGACTGCGACGAATGCATGACCGCTCGCGTGGGCGAGCTCGATCGTGCCCACCGCGCCGACGAGGTCGTTGCCCGCAGTCCACGAGGGAACGAGGCTGCGCGCGAACTCGCGGCCGCGAGCGAGCCGTTCGGCGACGGGGACCGCGAGCAACTCCGGCAGCGACGGGCGTACGACCGCGATGCTAGTGTCGTCAGTCATAGATTCGCGGAAGAACTCGTCGCGTGGACAGCACCGGCGCGGTCGATCATACCCTATCCGTCCACGACTAACTCGCGCGTCCCGGGTGACAGCAACCAGCACGTGCCGCGATCGCGGCACCCAGCAGGCAAGCGACGCGCAGCGCACCATGTGCGCAGGGGATCACCTCGGTGGCGGGCTCAGCCCGGCACATCGTCGAGGATGATTGTGGTGTTGCCACATGCGGGGCCACCAGCCCAGATCCCGTTGTAGATGTTCTCGCAGCCCCAGAATCCCGGCTCCTGGGTCATCGTTCCCCAGAACTCGCCGTCGCAGCCGTTGACGTTCATCGGCTCGCCCATGATCGTCGCCGAGTGCGGCGCAATCAGCAGGCACGCGAAATCGAAGTGCATCACACCACCGAACTCGACGGCGACGGCGTAGTCCTGTCCGCTGGCGCAGTCGTCGAGCTCGCTGTCCCCCGCAGCGCTGCACCACGAGCCCTCACCCACCGCCTCCACACACGAGAGCCACTCGTCGTCAACCGCCTCGGCGCAGCTGCTCATCGCGCCGGACTGGGCACCCCACGCGGACCAGGGGATCGCCGAGAATGCGTGGGTGAAGGGGCTGCCCGCCTGGGGCCGAAAGACGACGTTGCTTTCGTCGTCGAAGCCGACGAGGCGCGCGCGGCTCACCTGGCCACCGCGCTGCACTGCGACGATGTCGCCTGAGACCAACCGCGGGATCGAGTCAACGTGTGCAGGGGCGAAGCGCGCCATGTTGGGCGCGACGCCGGGTGCCCGCGCGTACGCGTAGCGGTCACCGAACGCGAACGGTGCTCCCGGTACGAGCGTCGCGACCACCGGCGCATTCGCTGCCGGCGGTGAGGCATCGATCGAGATGCCCTGGCGAAATTCTGGCTGCTCACCGCGCGCTTCGGTGTCGCCGCCGTCGCAAGCGGCGGCAAACGCAGAGGTGATCAGCAACCAGTATGGGAGGTGGGTGTTCTTCGTCATCGTATCGGTCTCCTGTGGGGTCGTCCCCGTGCGATGGGCCCATTGGCATGACCGCGCCGCCCGATGACGCGGTCAATAACAGCACAGCACCGTGATGCCGATGCCCTCTTCGTAGACAGTTGGCGGATCCCACATCAAGGGCTCGCGATCGAGTCGGCAGGCCCATCCCGTCTCGCCCGGCGTGGTCGCGTGCGGGCCGTCGGGGTGCTCGATCGTATCGCCGTTCACGTACGGATGACTGCCGGTGAGCCCCCACTCGCTGTCGTGGAGGAACTGCGCGTGGCATCCACCCGAGGTGACATGCCGGCTTCCCGAACACGCCAACGTCGCGACGTACTGCCCGGCAAGATCGGGATCGGACTCCGGCTCGACTGGCACGAGTTCGGATTCGTAGCGGCAGTTCTCGAGCTCGTCGAGATCCGACCTCTGATCGAGACTCTCGCAGCACAGGGTCCGAACGTCATTCGGCTCGCTGTTGCCAGTATAAGTATAGTGAATCGAGGTGCCCGATCCGTTGGCGGTATTCGTGAACGACGCCACCGTGGTGAAATCGGGAGGCGGCTCGCCGTGGAACTGCGCATGGCTGTCCGACAGCCCCTCGCCGTCGAACACTCCATCGATGGCCACGCCGGCCCACGAGTTCACGCCCGGCGACAGGTTCACCAAATGGTTGTGCTCCGTTCCTTCGTAGTCGTCGATGGAGACCGCCGAGGTGATCGGCGCCGTCCCGGCCGGGCAGTACGCCATGATGCCGCCCGCCCCTGTATCGAAGCCGTCGGCCTGCCATTCGCAGCGCCCGAGCGCGCGGATGAAGACCTCGATCGGCAACGGCCAGCTCGGCACGCGGGTCTGGATCTCTGCCTGAGCTGAAGTTTGAAGTGAATTCGGGACAGAGCCTGACCGTCAAGTTGCTGTCTACACACCCCTTCGGAGGATGTCCCGTGGCAGCGATCATGATCGAGGTTCCTGAG
>JBIJCC010000223.1:0-3864 GCA_044344875.1 Nannocystaceae bacterium | reverse complement strand
CGCCACTCCACCCTCGACATGGTCAGCCCAGCCGACTTCGAAGATTTTCATCGACGTAACGCTGCTCAGGCAGCATAACCAACCTGTCCATCAAATCGGGGCAAGGCCACCGCGGCCAGCGGCAGCGCTGCGTGCACGGCAACGGCACCGTCACTACGTACGAGTACGATGCACGCACGTTCCGACTCGCGCGTCTGCGGCTCGTCCGCGACGCCGACTCCGCGGTACTCCAGGATCTCCGCTACACGTACGACCCCAGCGGCAACGTGATGCAGATCCGCGACGGCGCGCAGCAGGCTCGCTTCTTCGCCAACGCGGTCGTGTCGGGGGATCAGCGGTTCGAGTACAGCGCGGCGTACCGGCTGGTGCGCGCGACCGGGCGAGAGCATGCGTCGCTGGGGCAGCCGGTGGACCAGGACTTCGCGTTCGGTCCGCAGCCGCACCCGGACGATCCCGCGGCGCTGCGGGAGTACACGCAGGAGTATCAGTGGGACGCGGTCGGGAATCTGCTGCGGCTGCAGCACGGCGCGGCGGGCGGGAGCTACACGCGGCAGTATGCGTACGCGGCGGCGGGCAACCGCCTGCTGCGGAACTCCGCGCCCGGGGAGGCGGCAGAGCCGTTCTCGCACTCGTACAGCTACGACGAGCATGGCAACATGACCGCGATGCCGCACCTCGCTGCGATGGCGTGGGACCACGCCGACCGGCTGCAGCACGCCGACCTCGGGGGCGGCGGCGATGTGTGGTTCGTGTACGACGCCGCGGGCGAGCGCGTGCGCAAGGTCCAGGTCAACGTGGCCGGGTCGGTGGTCCGCGAGCGGGTGTACCTGGCCGGGGTCGAGTTGTACCGCGAGCGCGCTGCGAACTCGGCGACGCCGACGCTCGTGCGTGAGAGCCTGCATGTCGGGGATGACACGGGGCGGTTGTGCCTGGTCGAGACGCTGACGGTACGCGACGGGGTCGAGGTCGCGTCGCCGGTGTCGGTGCGGCGGCATCAGTATGGGAATCACCTCGGGTCGGCCAGCCTCGAGCTGGACGGCGACGCGGCAGTGATCTCCTACGAGGAGTTCCATCCGTTCGGGACCACGAGCTACGCCGCGAACGACGCGGGGATCGAGGTCAGCGCGAAGCGGTACCGGTACATCGGCAAGGAGCGCGACGAAGAGACCGGGCTCTACCACCTCGGCGCGCGGTACTACGCGAGCTGGCTGGGGCGGTGGACGGCCACGGATCCGACCGGGCTCGGCGATGGGGTGAACCGGTATGCGTACGTCCGCGGGAATCCGATCTCCCTCGTGGACACGCAGGGGACAGCGTCGACACCGACCCCTCTGCAGCTCGAGCACGCCCGGCTCGTCGCGCACAAGATCGCCGTCGACGCGCATCTCTCCGCCCTCGACGCCCGCAACGCGCAGCTGGCCCGCGAGGTCGCGGCATACCGAGGTGGGATCGCGAGCACGCGGCAATCGGTCACCGAGCTCCGTGGGAACCTGCGACTCGCCCAGTCCTACGCGCGCAGTCGCGGCTCGGCCGACGTGCGGAGGTCGCGGACGCCCACGCTCTCGAGCATGGCGGATGCGATCGTGGCCGACTTCAAGGCCCGGCCCGCCGCCTACTCGCCCGGGCTGGGTCCGCTGCTCGAAGCCGTCGGTGCCGGGGTCGATACCGCGGACGCGGTTTCGCGTGGTCAGTACCTCGAGGCGAGTGGCCACACCGCCGCGGTGGTCGCCAACGTCGCGCTCGCGTATCTCGACACCGCGTCGGGCGGGGCTGCATCGCCGACGGCGGGCACCATCCTGAAGCTCTACGGCAAGGGCGGGGATTCGATCGGACGGCGGGCCGCGGTCGAGGCGGGAGAGCACGTCACGGGTGTGCGGTCGCCGCAGAGTGCCGCCGAGAATGCGGCGGGAAGTCCGGGAACGGACGCGACGACCGGAGGAAACCGCGTAAGGGAATCTGACCTCACCGGAGGGAAGCACGCTGCGGATCGACCCCTCTCGGAGGTCATCTCGGAGGCAGGCAAGCGAGTCCACAGGCCCGGGCATCCGCTACATGCGAGGAGGCTACCCCAAGGGCGCTGGAGCTCGGCGGAGGCAGCCCAGGCAGCCGCAAACCGCGCGGACCCCGCGCTCGGGCGACAAGTGGTCGAACTCCAGCCCGGAGAAGGGACCGTCGTACATGCCGGCGTGGATAGCTATCCACCAAACCCGTCAGCTCCGACTTATCTGCAAGTCGAGGCTGACCGCGCACTGGCGATCCCGCAAGCGGATGGGAGCATTCATATTTTTCCGATCGACGAAACGCACTATCTCTACGGCAAGGCGGGGCCTAGGCCATGATCCTCTGCATCAATGTAAGCACAGGCGCGCGACCGAGCATCCCACCACCTATGCAAGATCCTCAGGCGATGACTCGCGCTCTACTGAGGATTGGCTACGATCAAATCGATCTAGTCGGCCTCCAACCGCTGCAAGCAATTCTGCGCGATGGCCAGGAAATAGACGCGATGCCTCTGCGCACGGACGAAGATGCCGCGTTCCTGCTCGAGGCCTACAACCGTCTATCCGACACACTGGCGGCGCCTCGCCCCGCCGAGCACCTGGTATATCTATGGGACGGCTCCTTCGAGATCCGGGCGACCATCACTAGCAACGGAGTCTTCGTTCGCGTCGGCGAGTTTCTGATTCCGTTCGAACCCGACCAAGGTCAGGGTGTGAATCTCTCAGAAGATGCGTATCGCGCAGTCTGGGAGCGCATCGCCGCCGCCCTCATCACCGCAGCATTGGAGTAGTCGCTACTGTGGCCGACGGGTCCGAAACGTCGGCGGGTGAGTCTTGCCGGTTCACTACCACGGCTACGGCTTCCAGGAATGCCCTCTCCCATCCTGGACCCTGGACGGCGGACGAGTTTCCCCGCAACCGCGAGGCATCTCCAGCCGCCTGAGCCCACGGCCAGGCCGCCGCGCCGTTCTCGCACTCGTACGCCTACGACCAGCGCGGCAACATGACCGCGATGCAGCACTTCGCGGAATCGCAGCAGCCATACTCGGCACTCGGCAGCGCTCGGACGCGTTCATCCGACTATTCTCTGACTCCGCGCCCGGCGAGGCCGCCGAGCCGTTCTCGCACTCGTACAGCTACGACGAGCATGGCAACATGACTGCGATGCCGCACCTCGATGCGATGGCGTGGGACCACGCCGACCGGCTGCAGCACGCCGACCTCGGTGGCGGCGGCGATGTGTGGTTCGTGTACGACGCCGCGGGTGAGCGCGTGCGCAAGGTCCAGGTCAACCTCTCGGGCTCGATGATCCGCGAGCGGGTGTACCTCGGCGGGGTCGAGCTGTACCGCGAGCGGGCTGCGAACTCGGCCACGCCGACGGTCGTGCGCGAGAGCCTGCACGTCGGGGACGACACCGGGCGGTTGTTCCTGGTCGAGACGCTGACCGTGCGCGACGGGGTCGAGGTCGCGTCGCCGGTGTCGGTGCGGCGGCATCAGTACGGGAATCACCTCGGGTCCGCGAGCCTCGAGCTCGATGGGGATGCGGCGGTGATCTCCTACGAGGAGTTCCATCCGTTCGGGACCACGAGCTACGCCGCGAACGACGCTGCGAACGACGCGGGGATCGAGGTCAGCGCGAAGCAGTACCGGTACATCGGGAAGGAGCGGGACGAGGAGACCGGGCTGTACCACCTCGGGGCGCGGTACCACGCGAGTTGGTTGGGGCAGTGGAATGCACTTGTTGACGCCGGCGAGGAAGCGCGTGAATTCGCCGGCGAGAGTCGGACGAGGGGCCGCGGGGGTCACCGAGGCTTGGGTGAGCGGCGTTGGTCGCGGCGGAGCTTGGCGCGGAGTTCGGCCTCCT
>JBIJCC010000176.1:0-14053 GCA_044344875.1 Nannocystaceae bacterium | reverse complement strand
GGCGTCCGCCGAAGGAGGTCTGGATCAACAAGCCCACCAACGAACCGAACGCCCATCCTCAACCCACGCCAGTCATCCACTGAACTCCGAACCAACTGGCTTCAAACTTGTTGACACGTTCCGCGACCGTGCTGCCCGACGTCGACGCGGTCGGCGTCACCGGCCTGCGCGCCAGCGACGTCCTCGCCGAGGCCGAGGGCACGTTCACCGGCCAGATCGCGTGGTCGAGCGAGCCGCCGCTGACGTACACCGGCGCGACCGAGCCCTCCGCCCTCACGCTGACGCTGCAGTACGACGGCGGCGAGATCCGCAGCATCGACGCCGAGCTCGTCGAGTGCCCGAACCTCGGCGGCTGCGCCTGCGAGGATCGCCTCGAGGTCGACGTCACCTGGCGGCTCACCTCGGCCGACGGCGTCCTCGACGAGACGTGGGTGGCCCCGCTGCTGCACGAGCCGCAGAGCTGGACCATGGCGAAGCCGATCGGGATCGCGACCGAGTTCCAGCCCGACGACACCCAGGGCTCGCTGTCCGCGGCGTCGTTCACGGGCGAAGGCGAGCTGCAATCGCTCAACGCGCGCGCCACCTTCCGCAACGGCGCCGCGCAGGGCTCGATCGACAGCCTCGTCCTGTGGAACGAGTGGATCGGTGCCGGCGCCGCCGCGACCTTCGCCGCGCTGAAGGACGGCGCGCAGGACACGGCCTGCCACGAGCTCACCGGCCAAGACGCGTGCGCCTTCGCGGGCTGCGTCCCCGTGGGCGGCCACCAACAGATCCTCGACTGCCAGTGCGGGCCCGACGAGGTGTACTGCTTCGCGACGGCCCCTGCCGCCGACGCGCCGCTCGCCTGGTACATGCACCGAGCCGGCGACACCTGGGATCAATACGACCAGGTCGTCGCGCTGCCGAGCTTCGGCGACGTGACGCCCGCGCCGTGGACCGCGTGCATCGATGCCCCGGAGATCCCCGGCTGCGAGTGCGCGACCGAGGCGCCCGCCTGCGGCTGAACGGCCGCCCCCATCACTCCGCGAACAGCGGGAGCGCGTCGATCCCCGGCCCGAGCGCGCCGTCGTGCAGCGACGCGCCGCCGGGCGCCGCGTACACCAGCGATCCGCCGAACGCATCCCGGTTGAACCGTACGCTCGCGGTCGCGCCGCTGGCGAAGTCCAGATCGACGCCGAGCTCGTCGCCCGCACCGACCGCGGTCACGTCGACCGCACCGGGCGGCGCGAGCACGACGAGGAACCGCGCCTCGCCGGGGTCGGCCGCGAGATCGAGACGGTACCCCCCGAGCATGTCGCCGTCGGTCGCGGCCCAGTCGAGCACGCTCGCGTCGATACTCGCGGGCCACACCGGGAGTACGTCGAGGCCGTCGACGTCGCCGTCGACGCGCCAGCCGTCGCCCTGGGCGCTCGGGGCCCGCGGCGCGTTGAGCTGCCAGATCGCGCGGGCGCCCCCCGTCGTATCGACGCGATCGAAGACGACGAAGGTGCCCTCGTCCTCGAGCAGCACGACCTCGCGCTCGCTGCGTCCCACCGCGGCCGCACCTTGGTAGATGGGCGTGATGTCGCCGGCGAGATACAGGACCTCCGGCGTGTCGTGCAGCGCGACCAGCTCGGCGGGCTGCTGCTCGGAGAGCATCGGCACCGGCGCGCCGCCGTCGTCGATGCGCACCAGGTTGTGCACGCCCTCGCCCTGGACGATCCCCGAGTGCGAGTCGACGTTCGCGTCGTAGCCGAGCCACTCGCCGCGGTACACGAGCAGCGAGCCCTGGTCGTGGTGCGCGTGGCTCTCGGTGTACGGCCCGGCGATGAAGCCGCCCCAGGTCGCGTCTTGCTGCCACGTGGTGCGGAAGAAGACGCTCCCGGTGCCCGGCGCGTACCAGGTGTCGTGCAGCGTCGACAGGGGCGCCGTCGGGATCGATGGGTCGGTGTACAGGAAGTCGACCGAGCGCATGAACGCCTGCGTCATCTCGGGCACCGAGCAGTCGGCGAGGTACTGCTGGACCACGGGCGCGAGCGGATCGTCGGCGCCGACGAGGTGCTGCAGCACCAGCAGGTACGCGCGGTGGTAGTCGAACAGCGCCGCGGTCGAGTCGCGGGCGTGATCGCCGATCGGCGCGATGCGATCGAGCGTCGGCACCGTGATGTGCAAGAAGTTGACCAGCGAGTCGCGGGTGTGCGGCGTGAGATCCCAGATGCGCTCGCCCGTGCTCGCCTCCCAGAGGTCGTACAGCTGGAACAGGTGCCACATCGCGACGCCGTAGCCGGTGCCCTCGCGCGAGCCCCCGCCGACCAGATCCGCGGTGAACCGCGGCACGAGCTGCTCCTCGATCTTCGTGGTGCGGAACGTGTCGATCCACGTCTGCGCCGACTCGCTGTCGCCCAGGCTCGCCAGCCCGAGCAGCAGCGTCGCGCGCAGGAACGAGTAGTAGTAGTTGTTCGACGGGTTGTCGATCGACCAACCCGACCACGGGAACACGGTGCCGCCCCAGGTCGCCTCCTCGGGGTGCCACACGTTCCACACCGCCTGATCGGCGTAGGCGATCCACCGCGAGCGCTGGTCGGCGGTGACGTCGTCGTAGCACCAGTCGAGCACGAGCGAGAGATCGCCGATGTGATCGCCGACGTACAGGTAGCTGTCGCCCGCGACCTCGGCGTTCTCGCCGCTCGCGACGCGGGACTCTTCGCCGGTCACCCACGCGTCGGTCTGGGTGATCGCGTAGGTACAGTAGCTCGCGTCGCCCGTTAGCGCGCCGATGAGCGCCGCGTCGGCGGCCTGGAACTCGTAGTAGTCGGCGCCGCCGAGCTGGCCGTCGACCATCTCGCGCATGCGCACCGCGGCAGGCTGGCCGTCGTCGAGCGCCGCGGTGAGTCGCGCGACGTTGTCGGGGTTGAGGTAGATGCGCGGGTGATCGGTCGGGATCACCGGGCCGGTGTCGTCGGTGCCGGTGTCCGGATCGGTCGCGCCCGTGTCCGCGGTCGTGTCGCCCTCGGTCGCGGTGCCGGGCGTGGTCGCGCTGCCGCTCGCGGATCCGCTCGCGCTGCCGGGCGTCGTCGCGCTCCCCTCGGTGCCGTCCGTGTCGCCGGCCGGGCTGGAATCATCGGAGCAGGCCGCGAGAACGGCGCACAGCAGGGAGAATCGTCGCAGGTTCATGGGCTCGGATCGGGGCTTGCGACACTCGGCCCGCCCGTCCGCCAACTATTTTTCGGGGCCGATTCTCGGGGCCGATCATTTTCTTGGCGGACGACCTGAGCCATCGTCGCAACGCCCCCCATGCACCCGATCGATTCCCTGCGCCCCCTGGGTCCCCTCGCGCTCGCGGCCGTCGTCGCCTGCGGTGACGCCGGCGGCGACGATGGCTTGACCAGCTTCGGCGACAGCTCGGCCGACGCCTCGGGTCCGTCGACGGCCGAGGGCCCGGGCTCGCAGGGCACCGACGCCTCCGGCACCGACGCGTCGGGCAATCCGACCACGAGCCCGACGGATCCCAGTGATCCCACCGATGCCACGGACCCGACGACCGACCCCGACAGCACCACCGACGGACCGATGCCGGCCGAGGCGGTCGTCGTGCACCTCGTGCCGCAGGACGGTGTCTCGGGGGCGCAGCGGATCAACTTCGCGGTGCCGCTGTGGCCCGGCGCGCTCGACGACGGCGACGCGATCACGGTGCGCGTCGACGGCACCGAGACGCCGAGCGCCCGCCGCGTGCTCGCGAACCACGCCGACGGCAGCGCGCGCGCGGTGCAGATCCAGCTCGACCTCGAGATCGCCGGCGAGCGCGACATCGACGTCGAATTCGGCGTCGCCGGACCCACGCTCGACGCGGTGCCGGTCGCCGACACGCTCGTGGTCGCGGATGGCACCCAGGGCCCGCGGGTCTGGGCGCTGTTGCCCGCGAAGTGGCTCGCCGACAGCCAGGTCACCGGCGTGCAGCTGCCGGTCGACGACGCGGTCGGAGCCCAGGCCGCGTGGGCGGATCTGTGCGACTACGACGCCTACGGCTACGACGCCTTCGACGCCGCGAGCGGTGACACCGGCTCGTGGCTGTACGATCGCGGCACCGCGCACTACCGCGGCTACGCGCGCAGCGGATCGCTGTCGCCGCTGTCGACGGCGTACCGCGAGACCGCGCGCTACGTCGCGGAATCATCGGGTGCGGGCGCGGGCGTGCAGATCCCCGTGCCGGGTGCAGCCGACGATCTCAAGTACCACTACGCCCAGCACGCCGCGATCCACTACCTGCTCACCGGCGACGATCGCTTCCGCGAGTACGCCGAGTCGATCGCGACGCGGGCCCACGATCTGTGGTCCGATCCCGGGTACGGCGGCGGTGCGGACTTCTGGACCGAGCGCCACGCCGGCTTTGCCCTGCTCACCTACGTCTGGGCCGAGATCGTGTCCGACGACGCGGCCGCGACCTTCGCGGGCTACGCCGACGAGGCCGTCGCCGCGTACCTCGCGGTGCAGTCGAGCTTCCCGCCCGGCTACGACGATCCCGACGCGCGGTGCTTCGCCCACGAGGCCGAGGCCCACGGCGAGGACTACGGCTACGTCGGCTGCAGCCCGTGGATGAGCGCGATCCTGGCCGACGGCCTCGACGCGTGGACGCGCGAGCGCGACGCGACGACCGCCGCCCCCGTGAAGGCCGCGATCGCGCAGCTCGGTCGCATCGTCGCGCGCGACGGCCTCGACGGCGAGGGCCGACCCTTCTACTGGATGGGCGTCGGCACCGACGCCGACGAGCCCGACGAGTTCGAGGAGCACTGGGGCGAGAGCGCGTACGTGGTCGCAATGGCGTGGTGGCACGACGGGGGCACCGACGCCGAGCTGCGCGCGGCCGCCGACGCGCTGGTCGAGGGGTTCGCGACTCGCGGCGAGATCGGCCAGCTGCGCAGCTTCAACTGGCAGTGCCGCAGCGCGGTTGCGACCCCGTGGTATCTGCAGTGATGCCGGAGCTGTGACGCCGACTACGCCGCGGTCGTGACGCGGCGACGAGTTCCAGACGCGATTCCCCCGGGCCCGCCCGCGGGTCTACGCTGGCGGCGATGTCTGTCGACGGTGCGATCGATCGGGAGGCCGCGAGCGCGCGGGCGCCGGCGTCGATCGACACCGAGACATGGTCGACGCTCTACGCCGAACTGCACGGCCTCGCCCACGGGCTGATGCGCCGCGAGCGGGGCGATCACACGCTGCAGACCACCGCGCTCGTGCACGAGGCGTGGATGCGGGTCGGCGACGATCCGTCGTGGGCGAGCCGCGGCGAGTTCCTCGCGGCCGCGGCCCGGGCGATGCGCTGCATCCTCGTCGATCACGCGCGGACCCGCGGTCGGGTCAAGCGCGGCGGCGGCCAGGGCACGGTGCCGCTCGACGACCTGGCGATCGCCGACGCGTACGGCGAGGTCGTCGATCTGCTCGCCCTCGACGCCGCGCTCGACCGGCTCGCGGCCAAGGACGAGCTCGCCGCGCGGATCGTCGAGCTGCGGTTCTTCGCCGGCATGGCCCACGACGAGATCGCCGCGGTCTCCGGCGTGCCGCTGCGCAGCGTCGAGCGCACGTTTCGACTGGCGCGGGCCAAGCTGTACCGCTACCTGCAGGACGCGCCGCCATGTCGTCGGTGACCGACGCCGGCGGGGTGGTCCCCGAGCCGATCGATGCCGACGCGTTGTTCCTCGAGCTCGTCGAGCTGCCGCCCGAGCAGCGCGACGCCGAGCTGGTGCGGCGCTGCGGTGACGACGAGTCGTTGCGCGACGAGGTGCTCGCGCTGCTCGCCGCCGACGCGGCCGCGCAGGGCTTCCTCGAGCCGGTCGCGCTCGGCCTCGGGGTCACGCCGCGCGCGTGGCTCGAGGGCCGCACCGTCGGTCATTACACGCTCGGTCGCGTGATCGGCCACGGCGGGATGGGCACGGTATACGAGGCGACCCAGCGCGCGCCGAGGCGCACGGTGGCGCTCAAGATCCTCCGCGCCGGCGTCGGGGCCCACGCGCTGCGCCGCCGCTTCGCCCAAGAGGCCGAGATCCTCGGTCGCCTCCGCCACCCCGGCATCGCCGAGATCCACGAGGCCGCGACCTACGACAGCGAGCTCGGGCCCCTGCCCTACTTCGCGCTGGCGTTCATCCCGGGCGCGCAGCCGATCACCGCATGGGCGCGCGCTGTGCCGCGGCGCGATCGGATCGCCGCGATGGTCGAGGTCTGCCGCGCGGTGCACCACGCCCATGGGCACGGCGTCGTGCACCGCGACCTCAAACCGAGCAACATCCTGGTCGGCGACGACGGTCGGCCGCGGCTCATCGACTTCGGGGTCGCGGCGTTGATCGACGAGGCCGGGCGCGCCGCGACCCTGGGCACGCGCCTGGGCGAGCTGGTCGGGACGCTGCACTACATGAGCCCCGAGCAGTGCGACGCCAGCGGTGCCGAGCCCGACGCGCGCACCGACGTCTACGCGCTGGGCGTCGTGCTGTACGAGCTCGTCGCCGAGCGCCTGCCGTATCCGATCGAGCGCGTGCCCGCGGCGATGGTCGCAGAGCTGATCCGCACCCACGAGCCCGCGGCGCCGACGCAGATCTGCGGGCCCAAGTGGCGCGAGCTCGACGCGGTGATCCTGACCGCGCTCGAGAAGTCCCCCGCGCGACGGCAGGCCAGCGCGGCCGCGCTCGCCGACGAGCTCGAGCGGGCGCTGCGGGGCGAGCCGGTCCACGCGATGCGCTCGCGCCGGGCCCACCGCGCGCGACGGTTGTTGTGGCGCGCGCGTCGGGTCGTGCCCGCCTCGCTCGCGCTCGGGGCCGCGGGCATCGCCGCGGCGGCGTGGGTGTCGAGCTCGGGCGCGCAGGATCTCGGCGCTTCGGCGCACGCGTCGTACCTGCACCGCATTGCCGTCGCCGAGCGCGCGATCGCGGGTCACGATCTGGCGCGGGCCAAGCTCGCCCTGGCCGAGTGCCCGGAGGCCGAGCGCGGCTGGGAGTGGGATCGGCTGCACGCGACGAGCGACGGCAGCGCGCAGATCCTGGAGGTCGGCGCGCCGGTGCAGGCGATCGCGATCGATGTCGACGGCGCGACACCGCGACTGATCGCCGTGACGCACGACGGCCGCGTCGACGCGTGGACGCGCGAGCCCGACGCGGGCTGGACCCACGGGTGGACGACGACGCTCGACGACGAGCCCGGGGCGCTGGCCATCGACTCCACGCAGGATCGCATCTACGTCGGCGGCGATCGTCGCCACGTGCATGTGCTCGACGGCCGCGGCGCGAGGCTCGGCACCATCGCCGCGGGCCGCAGCACGATCTGGGGCCTGGCGGTCACGGACGCGGGCCTCGTCGTCACGCGGCAGGACGGCACGCTCGAGACCTGGGATGCCGCGACGGATCGTCGGGCGCTCTCGGTGTCGACGGGCGCGCGGCTCGGCGCCGCGCGGGCGCACGGCGAGGGCGTACTCACCACCACGCTGCAGGGCGTCTCGCTGCGCGACCCCACGAGCGGCGCATCCCTGCGCGAGTTCGTCGATCCCCAGGGACCAGAGGTCACGCTCGCGCTCGGCGACGCGCTGTACACCGCGGGCTGGAAGCGCCGCATCGTCGAGTTCGACCTCGCCACGGGTGCGCGTCGGCGAGAGTTCCCCGAGCGCGGCGACGGGATCGCGGATCTCGTCGCGATCGACGGGGACACGCTGGCCTCGGCCGGGCGCGACGGCGAGATCGTGCTGTGGAACCGACAGGACGCGAGCGTCCGTCGGATCCTCCGCGGCCACGACTTCGCGGTGGTCACCCTCGCGCTCGACGTCTCGGACGCCGGATCGTGGCTCGTCTCCGGCAGCGCCGACGGTACGGTCCGGACCTGGGACCTCGGCGCGCCCGCGATCGACCAGGGCTGGCGCGCGCAGGAGAAGATCCATGCGCTGGCATGGACCGACCCGACGCGCATCGTCAGCGCCGGCGGGCCGCAGTGGGGCCGCGACGACACCGACGAGGTGATCGCGTGGTCGACCGACGACGGTCGCGTGCTCGCGCGGGCCGACGATCACCGCGCCACCGTCGACGCGATCGCAGCCACGGCCACGACCGTCGCCTCGGGCAGCCGCGACGGCGAGGTCGTGCTGCGCGATCGGGGGCTCTCGCCGCAGGTGCGGATCGCCGCGCACGCCGGCGCCGTAGCGTGGCTGGGCTTCGACGCCGCCGGTACGCGCGTGGCGAGCCAGGGCAGCGACGGCACGATCGCGATCTGGAGCGCGGGCGACGGCGCGTCGCTCCGCCACACGGACGCCGGCGTCGGTGCGCTGCACGACGGCGCGTGGACGGGCGATGGCCTCCTCGCCGTCGGCGACGGCGGGCTGGTCCGCTGGACGATCGACGACGCGCCGATCGTCGACCGCACGGCCACCGACCTCGTCGCGGTCGCGGCGATCCCCGACGGCCGTTTGGTCCTCGGCGACGCGGGTGGCACGCTGATGCTCCGGGGCCCCGACGGCGACGAGCGCTGGCGCGTGCCGACCTTCGGCCGAGCGATCGCCGACCTCGCCGTATCCCCGACCGGCGATCGCGTGGCGGTGGCGAGCCAGGACTACCGCGTGCGGCTGTACGACGCCGACACCGGCGAACTCGTGCTCACCGTCGGCAGTCACGACACCGCGGCGACCACCGTCGCGTTCGCGCCCGATGGTGGTGCGATCGCGTCGGGTGGATTCGATCGATTCGTCCGGGTGTGGTCGGCGACCCGCGGGCGATGACGTCGTGGCCGCTGCAACGCACGCACGTCGACGATCTTGCACCTCGAAATCGCTGGGATGAATCGGGCGCCGCCGACCCTGCGCGGTGCTAGATTGGTCGAATGGATGCGTCGATTCGGATGATGGTGATGTGCTCCGCGTTGTCCTTGGCGTGCAACTCCGACGTGGCGGGGCAGGGCGAGTCGAGCTCTTCGGATGCGTCGGGACCGGCCGTCGACACGACCGCGGCCGAAGCGACCACCGGCCACACGACCGCCGCCGAAACGACCAACGCCGACACGGCGATGGCCACGGGCACCGCCGACACGACGACGGCCACGCCCACCGCCGGCGCGACCGACTCGGAGTCGAACTCATCCTCGGGGTCGGCGTCGAGTTCGTCGTCGAGCTCGGCGTCGAGCTCCGAGTCCACCTCCGTGGCAGAGACCACGGGAAACGAGCCCCTGTGCATGTATTCCGGGGGTGGGCCGGGGGTGGAGGGCTCGGCGTGCACGGCGAACGATCAGTGCAGCTCCGGCGTGTGCGTGCGATTCAGCGACGCGCCGGTCGACCCCGAGGCGGCCTGCGGCGGGGCGAACCCCGGCGACGAGACCGCCTGCGCCATGCGCTTCACCGCGACCGTGCGCGACATCTCGACGCGCGAACCGGTGGCGGATGCGGACGTGCGGGTGGCCGGTGCCCTGAGCGTCCTCAGCGATCCGGTCGGCGCCGACGCGCAGGCGTCGGGGAGCACCGGCGACGACGGGCGCGTGGACTTCACCAGCGACGCGCCGGTCGGCGATGCGATCGCCCTCATCGCGCTGGTCGAAGCGCCGGCCGCGTACCTGACCGCGACCCCCGTCGCGTTCCCGATCGTCGCCTCGGCCTACGGCACCGCCAACGACGTGCACGATCTCTGGCTGGTCCCCAGCGACCGGCTGACCGCCTGGTCAGACGCGCTCGCCGACGATCTCGCGATCCCGCCGGCATGGCTCCCACTCGGCGACGCCGGCGGTGTCGTGGGCCTGGTGCGCGACGCCGACGGACTGCCGATCGCCGGCGCGGTGGTCTCGCCCGTCGACGCGGACAGCGACGCGATCATTCGGTATGTGCACGACGACGATGGCATCGAGGCGGCCGCAACGGGGGACAGCGGCCTCGTCATCGTCCTCGGCGCGGCACAGACCGGTGAGTTCTTCGAGGCGACCCTGGGCGGCGAATCGATCGCGACCGGCAGGACCGCCAGCACGGACTCTGTCGTCGTCACCCTGGTCCTCACGGAACCGTGATGTCGCGTCGAGGCGGGCGCCGCGATCGACTCGGCCGGGCTCACAGCTTCGGCATGAATTGCCCGATGCTCTTGCCGATCTCCTCGTCGCTCGCCTTCGCCTCGAAGGTGAACGCCGAGCCGTCGGTGCCGAACTTCACGCTGTTGAGCGTGTCCTCGGAGATGCCCTGGCCCTTGGCCATGTCCTTGGCGACGGCGTTGTAGAGCCCCTCGATCTTGGTCTTCACGGCCTCGGCCTCGTCCTTCGACGCGACGCCGACCGACGCCTTGACCGCCATGCCGCTCGAGAAGTCGACGTAGCCGGCGACGTCCTTGGGCGTGGCGCCGAGCTGGCCGGCGGCCTGGCCACCGACGGCCTCGGGCAGCGTGCCGGCGAACCACACCTGCTTGCCGGTGTCGGTGCGGCCGATGACGTCCTTGAGCGCGCCGTCGAACACCGACTTGCCCTCGCCCTTGGTCAGCTTGGCGACGTCGGCCGCCCAGTCCTTGCCGGCGACGGCCATGGTGTTGTCGTCGACGACGTAGGCGATCGCCTTGCCGTCGGTCATCTCGAGCACCTTGCCGTCCTCCTTGACGGTCCACGGCTCCTTGCCGCCGTCGGACTCCTTGATCTTGCCGAAGGCGCACTCGAGGTTGTCCTTCTTGCCGATGCCGTCGGCGACGACCACGAACGCGAGCTTGTCACCGCCGCCCTCCGCGGTGGCGCCGAAGGTCACGCTCTTCCACTTGTCGAGCCCGAGGTTGCAGCTGTTCATCGCGTCGAGGGCCTCCTTGCCCTGCGCCTCGACGAGGCCCTTGATGTGGTCCTTCCACATCTTCGAGTCCTGCACGCCGGCCAGATCGACGCCGCCGACGATCGTCGCGGCCTCGGGGATGTACTTGCCGGTGGCGGCTCCACCCCCCTTGCAACCGACCACGGCGAACAGACCGAGGGCGCAGAAGGTGAGGGCGATACGGGGGCGTGCGGTGATCATGGGGTTTTTCCTCGGTCCGTTCCCGGGTCCAGCCCGGTCAATCCGCTAGACGGACGCCGGAGCGCCCGGTTGCGCCGGGGGAGTTCGTCGACGGATCCCGTCTGGTAGCGTGCAGGAATTGACCGACCCGGGCCTCGGCGAATCCGAACGACTCGGCCCGGGCGACCGTGTCGCGCGCTACATCCTCGGTCCGCGACTGGGCGAAGGCGCGATGGGCGTGGTCTTCGCCGCGTACGATCCCGAGCTCGATCGCCAGGTCGCGATCAAGCTGATGCACGCCTCGTCGGCGACGCCCGACGGCGATGGCCGCGATGGTCGGCTCCGCGAGGCGCAGGCGACCGCGCGGCTCGTGCATCGCAACCTCGTCACGATCCACGACGTCGGCAGCGTCGGTGGGCGTCTGTTCGTCGCGATGGAGTTCATCGACGGGCCCACGCTGCGCCGGTGGATGCAGACACCCCGATCGTGGCGAGAGATCGTCGTGGTGCTGCGCGCCGCCGGTGAGGGTCTGGCCGCCGCCCACGATGCGGGGATCCTCCACCTGGACATCAAGCCGGAGAACGTGCTGCTCGCGGCGGATGGACGCGTGGTCGTCACCGACTTCGGGCTCGCGCTGGCCGAGCGCGTGGCGACCGGCAGCGCGGCGGATGATCAACGCGACTTCTGCGAGATGGCCCACGAGGCGCTGTGGGGCGTCCCCCCGTCCGCGAGCGGCGACGCGCCGAGCGATGGTCGACCGGTCCCGCGATGGCTGCGGCGCGCGGTGCTGCGCGGGCTGGCGCCGTCGCCCGGCGACCGGTACCCGGACATGCGCGCGCTGTTGGCCGCGATCGATCCGCCACGGCGATTCCCACCCAAGCGGATCGCGGTCGGCCTCGGCGTGGGCGTGGCCGCGGCCGTTGGGGCGACGTGGGCGTGGCCACCCCGACTGCCGCAGGTGAACTACTGCGATCGCGTGGTCGAGCGCATCGAGGAGCTGTGGAACACCGGGCGCCGCGACACGATCGAATCGGCGTTCCTCGACACGAAGGAGCCGGCGGCCGCGGACGCGTGGGCCCTGGTCTCGGCCAACGTCGATGGCTTCGCGCGCGGGTGGGTCGACGCCCAGCTCGAGGTCTGTCGGGTGCAACAGGACGGAAGCGTCCCGCGCGAGACGCTCATGCTGCGTGTGACGTGCCTCGAGCGCCAACTCAGCAAGGCGACGGCGCTGCTCGACGCGCTCACCGAAGCCGACGCACAGACCGTGCTGAACGCCGCGTCGGTGATCAGCGGGCTCGGATCTCCGGCGCGATGCGTGGACGACGTGCGACTCTCCCGTCGCGAGGCCGCCCGCGCCGCGATCCCCCCCGACGTGCGCCAGGAACTCGACCAGGACCTCCAGCGCGCCGAGACCCTGATCGACACCGCGAAGTATGCCGACGCGAAGACCGCTGGAGAGGCGACGCTCGAGCGCGCCCGTGCGGTCGGTGATGGCTGGACCGAGGCCGAGGCGCGGCTGGTGATCGCGACGGCGCACCAGTGGCTCGTCGACGGGAAGGCCGAGCAGGCCTTCCACGACACGTTGAGCGCCGCGATCGGCGCTCAGCACGATCGCGTCGCCGCCGTCGCGACGCTCGGCCTCGTGGAGCTGTGGACTCCGGCGACCGAGGGCGGCATCAACCGGGCCGAGCAGTGGCGTCGACATTGCCAAGCGCTTCTCGAGTCGCTCGGCGGCGACGATGCGCTCGAGGCCGAGCTCGCCGTCGCGGTCGGCGGCTTCTATCAGAAGGCCGGGAGGTACGATGATGCGACCGCCGCCTACGAGGCTGCGCTCGCATTGCCCCACGACACCCCGCGAGCCCAGCTGTTGGCGAATGCCTCGGCCAACCTCGGTGGGATCGCGGCCGCGCACGGGCGCTACGCCGAGGCGCTCACGCGCCTCCAGGCCGCACGCGACATCCTCGTCGAGACCTTCGGCCCGCGCCACCCCAACTCGGCCAGCGCGACATTCAACGTCGGCTCGGTCCTCGCGGAGCTCGGCGATCTCGAGGGCGCTCGGGAAGAGCACCTGAAGGCGCTCTCTGTGCTGGAGGAGAACTTCGGCGGCGATCACCCCGCCCTCGGGCCAGCCCTGCGAATGCTGGCGTGGAACGCCCTGTCGCGGCGACGCTTCGCCGAGGGGCTGCCGTACGCCGAGCGTGCACTCGCGATCGCCCTTCGCGGCGGCGACGATGCCCGCGGTGAGAACACCGCCCGCAGCCTCGCGATATTGGCGACCCTCGAGCTCGAGCTCGGTCGCGTCGACGATGCGTTCGCCCACGCGAAGGCCGGCCTCGACCTCGCCGTGCAGACCCTCGGCGCCGAGCACCCCGAGACCGCGGAGTTCGAGATCGACTTCGGCATGGCCGCCATCGCCCACGGCGACGACGCGATCGCCCGCGAACACTTCACCCGCGCCATCGCCCTACGCGAGCGGGCCATGGGCGCCGACGACTCCGAGGTCGGACGCGCGTGGGCCGGCATCGCCGAGCTCGAGCTCGCCCGCGGCCACCACCACGAGGCCGTCGCCGCGGCGACCCGCGCCCACGACATCACCTCGGCGACGCAACGCGGGCTCGGCCGCGCCGAGTCCACCTTCTTGCTCGCCCGTGCGCTGATGTCCGGCGGCAACGCGGACGAGCGCGCCCGCGCCCGCACCCTCGCCGAGCAGGCCCGCCTCGACGTCGTCGCCGCAGGCCCGAGCTGGTCGGCCCGCGCGGAGGTGATCACGCAGTGGCAACAGACGGCGAGGAAGGAGTAGCGGAGCGATGACGATCACGACGCAAGCATCAGCGCGACGCCAAGCATCAGCGCGACGCCAAGCATCAGCGCGACGCCAAGCATCAGCGCGACGCCAAGCATCAGCGGGCGATGATGATCGCGTCTTGACAACCAAGGTGCGCTCCACTAAGTTCTTTCGCACGACCGTTCCGGTAGGTGTTGGGCTCTAGCAGGCCGTGGTGAAAGCCCCGATTGTCGCGACCGGGGAGATGCCTTTCGGTCCGCCCGGCGACCCGCCGATGTCGCGCGGGCGTGAGAGATCCGGCGCGAAATGCTGACGCAGGCGCGCCC
>JBIJCC010000092.1:0-41915 GCA_044344875.1 Nannocystaceae bacterium | reverse complement strand
GAAGGTCGGTATCAAGGGCCGCCGGCTCGAGGCTGGATGGAGCGAAGAGTTCCTCATGAAAGTGCTCGCGGCCCATGCGAATTAGATGCAATCGCCCTGCCCCACCCCTCGGGTCCAGCGGGGATTCCCGGCGTAGGGCATCTCGATCGCGATGCCGCTGCGGTTGTAATAGAAGTACGCCAAGGCGTCCCGCCGCAGGCGCAGGTAGAGGTCGTCGTCGATCGCGAAGCCGTCGCTGCTGTCGGCGCCCACGTGCAATCGATAGTCCTTGCCCGATTGCGTGAACCCCGAGAAGTCGATGCGGTGCACGGCGTCCCCGGAGCTACGGTCCTCGCCGAACACCTCGGTCTGGCCCTCGGCGACGACGTGCCCCGCGGCGTCGTGCAGCGCCCAGGGCTGCGGCGAGGTCGCGGCGGTCTTGTACGTCGCCCGCTTCTCGCGGCGGGGAAAGTAACCGAGCTGGTTGACGCGGATCTTCGGCGCGCTCGCCCACGTGGGCGGCGGCGGCGGGGTGTACAGCGGATCCGCGAGGGTGATCTCGTCGAAACAAACGCGGGCTGCACCCTTCCCGGCCAGCGGCCCGCCGAGCTGGAACGTGAACTCCGCCGCATCGTCGGCGCCCGCCCGCTGCTCGAAGTGCCCGCGGTACCGCTGCTTGCGGGGCCCGAGCTCCACCTCGGCGGCCCAGTATTCCTCGTAGGGCGGGCCGGCGCGACCGATCCGCGGCCGGGCCCGCGTGGGTCGATCGGACCACGCCACGAACTCGACCAGGTAGCGGTGCTCGGGGACGAGGGCGATCGCGCGATGGCGCAGCTGCACGTCCCAGCCGGCCTTCGCCGCGTCGGTCAGCGAGAGGCACATCGCGCCGTCCTGCACCGCCGCCGTACCGGTGGCGCCCGCCTGCAGCGTGACCCGCCACGGCGAATACGAGCCGTCGGCGAACCCTCCGTTGTGCAGCAGGTTGTGATCGCCCTCGATCTCGGGCGGAGGCCCGTCGTCGATGCGCGCGGTGGGCTGCGCGCGGGCAGCCGACGTGCCGTCGTGGGTGCACGCTGCGAGGGCGACCACGAGTACGAGCGTCCGTTCGCGTCTCATCGGCGGCACCCGTAGAAGACGACGTCGTCGATCCAGAGGTCGAAGGCGGCCCCCGAGGTGGACACCTGCCATTGCAGCCCGTACAACCCCGCGCGATCCACCGCGCCCGGCCGCGGCGCCCCCCAGCCGGGCAGCTGGGCCATCGTGTCGAAGGGCACCGTGAACTGTTGCCATTGCTCGTCGAGCTCGATGGACGCGCCGAAGTCGTTGAAACACTCGCTGCAGACCTTCCCGTCGGGGTCGGTGCTCACGTCCGGGACCTTCAGACGAATGCCCGCGGTCGATCCCGGGCCGCGCCGGGCGAAGAAAGCGACGCCCTCGAACGCCGAGGCGTCGAACGGGCCCTTCGGATCGACGAAGTTCAACCCGACGCCGGCGTAGACCACCTCACCGGCGGCGAGCTGCCCGGTGACGTGGGCCGCGAACAGGGACCCGTTCGCGCCGCCCTCGGCCTGGCTGAACGTGCCGCCCAGGCGCCCCGCGGTCGGGGTGACCGTGGACCCGCGGTCGTCGACGAACGCGTAGATGTAGCCATTCCTGCCCTCGTGGACGAGGACTTGGTGGTCGGCGTTCTCCGCGTCTTCGATCACCGCGGCGCGGGTGCAGCCGCCGAGATCGACGGGTGAGAATGGGCCCGCGTTCGCGCGGGGGCCGGCCTCGCCGCTGCAGGCAGACGCGCACGCCAGCACCAGCAAGAGGGCGCGTCGAGTCGAGGCGACGAATGACGACTCTGTGTTCTCGCTGCGCGATCCCATCGCGTCTCCTCAGTAGTTCACACAGAACCCGAACATGGCGGATTCGCCGGGGTCGAGGTCGGCGTTGAAGTCGACCCCGACGAAGGTCCCGATGCCGCCCATCTCGAGCATCTCCGCGTTCCAGAGCTGGTACACGACGCCGGGGAGCGGCACGTCGACCTCCCAGGTCACCGGGGCGTCGGAGATGTTGGTGACGGTGATGTCATCGCATTCGCCCGCGTCCCACATCGACTGGATCTCGACGAGCACGTGGACGACGCCGTCGTCGTAGGTATCGGCCACCCCCCCATCGCCGCCGGTGCTCGAGCTCCCCGAGCTACCGACATCGGCGGCGCCCGTGCTCGACGAATCGCCGTGCTCGGTCGTGCCCGAGGCGCTCGTGTCCGTGTCGGCGCCGCTGGACGGCGCGGTCGTCGACGGCTCGGTCGTCGGCCCCGCGCTCGACGGCGCGGTCGTCGACGGCTCGGTCGTGGAGGACTCGGCGGCCTCCGTGGTCCCGCCGTCCACCGGCGTGGGCCCCCCGGCTCCGCCGTCGCTCCCGGCCCCACCGAACGGGTTCGCAGCCGCATCCGGCGGCGGCGGACTGCAGCCCACGGTCCCCGCGGCGACGAGCCATGCGGCGACGACCCGCGGGCGGATCCACTCGGCGGTGTGCGTTGCGATCCCCATCCGGGGGCCCAGTGGAGGGCCGCAGCGGATCCGGACGAAAAGAAAATGCCCCGCCCACGCGCCCGGGGGGCCGTCAGGGAATCAGGCCGACGTCGTCGATGGCGACCTCGAAGCTCTGCCCCGCCCCCACCTCGAACTGCAGACCGACGATGGTCGCGGGGTCCCAGGCCGCCGCCTGCCCCCAGTGCCCCTGGGCCAACGACGCGAACGGGATGACGTGCTGCTGCCACGTCGGTGTCAGCTCGACGGTCGCGAAGAACGCGTCGTTGCAGGCAGCGCCCGCGGTGCAGGTCCCACCCTCCGCCGTGGGGACGATCGCGGCGGTCTGCACCTTGAACTTGATCGCGACGTTGCCGCGGGCCTGGAAGGCGATGCCAGTGAAGGCGCTGGCGTCGAACACGTGCTTGATCTGCCCGCCCGAGTTGTTGATGTCGAACCCCATGCCCGCGCCCCAGTCCGTGAAGCCCTGGCCGACGAGCGTGGCCGACCACGCGCTGCCATTGGGTCCCCCTTGGGTGGGGTGGAAGTCGGCCATCGCCGCCGGGTTCTGCGTGCCACCGCTGGCGTCGTCGTACGCGTACCACAGGCCGATCCGCCCCCCGGACTCGTGGATGACCGTGTCGCCGTCCTCGAGATCGTCGATCACGTTCTCCGGCAGGAGCTCGACCTCGGACGTGCCGGTCTCGTTGGTGTCGTTCGAGGTGTTGGTGGGGTCGTCCGAGTCGTTGGTGGTGGGATGGGTGGTCAGCGTCTCGAACGCCGTCACCACCCCGGTCACGTTGCCGCCCGAGGAGCTGCCGGTGCCGGTGTCCGCCGCGGCCTCGTCGCTGCCCTGGCCCTCGGCATCGCCAGGATCCTGGCTCGCCGCGGTCACGATGCCGCTGTCCGCGGTGTCATCCGCGTCGGATGCCGGTGCGCACGCGTTGATCACGAGGACGGCGAACGTGAACTCGACGACGGGTGACTTCGACATCCTGCACTCGACCTTCCCATCGCAGCCTAGTCCACTCGCTGCGCCGTGCAAAGCGATCGCGACGACGAGTGACACGACGCGCGGAGCGGAACCGGTGATTCCGGAACTCGCCGAACATGGGAACGATCCGTTCCGCCGACACGACGCCGCGTCGATCGTCGACCGCTCGCGCGACGTTCGGCTATGTTGGTGCGATGGCGCGCCATATCGCGGTGTTGATCATCCCGTTTGTCGTCGCATGCAGCCCGGGCGCAGGCGCGGGCTCGGACTACGGCTTCATGCCCGGCGCCTCGGGCGAGACGGCGGCTGTGGGCGGCAGCAGCGGTGCGACGACCGCAACTCCCAGCGACGACGGACTCGACGAGGGGCTCGACGACGGCGACGACGACACACCGACGTTGCTCGACGCCGGTGCGGGCGACGGCAGCGGGGCCTGCGGGAGCCTGCTGTTCGGGGTGCTGCGCGACTTCCACGACGATCACCCCGACTTCGAGCGCGACGTCGTCGGTGAGGACCCGGGCATCGTCGACCCGCTGCTGGGCGACGACGGCAAGCCGGTCTACGCCGGTGGCACGACGGGCACCACCACGGGCGCGGCGGCGTTCGATCAGTGGTTCCGCGACGTCGACGGCGTGAACGTGCCGCTGCCGATCGCGTTCTCGCTGAGCGAAGAGTCGCCGGGGCAGTACGTCTTCTCCGACGGCGCCTTCTTCCCCGCCGACGACGCGGGCTTCGGCAACGAGGGCCGCCCGCACAACTACCACTTCACGGTCGAGCTGCACGGCAACTTCGAGTACCAGGGCGGCGAGGTGTTCACGTTCCGCGGCGACGACGACCTCTTCACCTACGTCGACGGTCGACTCGCGATCGACCTCGGCGGCGTCCACGTGCCGCTGTCGCGGACGATCGACATGGACATGGTCGCCGCCGATCTCGGCCTGGAGATCGGCGAGACCTATCCGCTCGACTTCTTCTTCGCCGAGCGCCACACCACGCTCTCGAACTTCCGCATCGAGACCTCGATCGAGTGCTTCACACCCGTCGGGTGAACCTGGGGCGCCCGGCGCCCCGTGGCCGACGGCGTGATAGACTCCTCGGGTGGCACGCGGCGACGCGCGGACGGTGCTCCTGTGGTCGGCCCTCGCCGCCTGCGGGCCGCGCTACGTCGCGAACGGGCAGCCCGCGCCCGTCGCCGAGGTCGAGGTCGAGGTCCCGGAGGCTCCGGCGTCGCCGAGCGCGGCCAGGTCCGCGGACGATCCCTGGGCGGGCTGTCGGCTCGATGCCGAGTGCGGCCTCCCCGAGGATCCGCGCAGCTTCGCGGTGTGCGAGGCCGGGGCGTGCCAGCGCTGGGACGCGGCGCAGATGTGGAGCTGGGCGACGACAGCGGCGCCCGAGCTCGCGGCGCTGCACGACGAGCAGGGGCTCGCGGACGTCCCGTGGATCCCGACCAGCGGCACGGTGCGGCTGTTCGTCGACGCCCGCCAGCTGATCTGGCCGAACAAGGCCCGCTGCGTCCCGATCGATCTCGTGCCCTCCGAGGGCTCGCTCGTCGCCGAGATCCCCGAGGTGTTCGGCACCAAGCCCGGGACGAAGAACGCGTGGTTCTACACGCTGCAGCTCGACGGCGGCGTCGGCGTGCTCGGCCCGGGACGTCGCACCACCAGCCCCGATGGCGAGGGCGCGGAGGCAATCGGGGGTCTGCAGACGATCGGGCTGCACCTGCGCGCGACCGACGACGCGCTGCGCTACACGGGGGCGAGGTTCACCGCCGAAGTCGCGTGCGGCAGCCCGAGGATCGAGCGGACCGGTTGCGAGCCGGCCGTGTGCGCCGGCTGCACGGAGATCGCGGTGCGCAAGCGGCCCCTCGACCCCAATCATGTCATCGCGTCCGTATCGGGCACGTTGGGCGTCCGCGGTGGGCCGTGCGAGCCGTGTCCCCCGGACACCGTCGGCCCGCTCATCCCCCGACTCGACGCCGCGGTCGCGGGTCGGACCTTCGTCGACGAGATGGGCGACGACGCGGGGCCGGTGTTCCACCGCACGTTGCAGCGCTGCAACGCGGCCCTGAAGCAACGCACGCGCCGGATGGCCCGCGCACGCCGGCCGCTGTGACCGCAGCGCGTCACGGCGCCGCGCACGGCGTGCCCACCGGCCCGGTGAGCGCACATCCCACGTCGACTACGGTCCCCTGGGCCTCGAGGGCGCCGTCGGGCCGCTCGACCACGAGCTCGACGTTCGCGCCCTGGGTCACGCACTGCGCCGAGAGGTCGTCGGCCGGGCTCGGCGTCGCGCCGGTCGCGTCGAGCAGCGGGCGGAAGCACAGCTCGGGGCTGGTGCCGGGGAACGACCAGCCGTCGGCAGTGACCACGCACCGCGGGACCACTCGCTCGACGCCGGACTCGTCGCGCTCGACGAGGCGACAGCTCGGCTGCAGCCCGGGCTCGTCGTCGTCGTAGTCCGCGACGCAGCCCGGCACGCACGTGCGCGCCGACAGGCGGCCCAGCGCATCGACGATCTGCTGCAGCGCGACGGTGTAGTCCCCGGCGCAGATCGAAAAGAGGTTGCGCTCGTCGGCGGCGAACTGCGTGGCGAACTCGGCGAGGCGCACCGGCGGGATCCCGGGCGGGCTCGTGGTCGTCTCGGTGCCGCGGCCGCACGACGGGCCGATGCCGTACTCGATGTTGAACTCCGGGTCGTCCGAGTCCTGGTAGATCATCACGCCGGTCTCGGGATAGTCGAGCGGCACGCCGCCGATCACCCCGACCAGGATCTGCCCGGTGCCCCCGCGCGTGGCCTTGGCGTTGGAGAGCTTGACGAGCGTGTCGACGTAGCGCTCGACCGGATAGAGAATCGGCTCGCCGTCGGTGGGCTGGCCGTCGAGACCCTTGTCGACCGCGTGGCACTCGTCGTAGATGCCCGGGCCGCCGGTGCAGGTGGTACCGGCCTTCCAGCACGCGCCCGACGTCGCCTGCTCGGGGTCCGTCCACAGCGCGGAGCCGACCGGGTCGATGAGCAGCGACGCGTTCTCGTCGGACGCCGAGCAGTCGGTCTCGTCGGTCACGAACACGATCGCGAGCAGGGCCTCGTCGCGAAGGAAGCCCCGCGAGGTGCCCTCGCCGCGCAGCACCTGGCGCATGGACTCCAGCGGCGCCTCGAACCCGCTGCCGTTGATCCCCTGGGGCCCGGCGCAGCGCATCGCGTCGGCGATCGCGAGGCCGCCGACGAGGTTGGTCTCACCGCTGTCGTTCTCGATCCACGGTCGCGACACGACCTCGGCGTCCCCCGCGTTCGCGGTGGGCACGGTGGCGACGGTGTCGAAGGCACACGAGGCCAGGCAACCCGACTGCTGCTCGTCGATGATGGTGCCCGCGTTGTCGTCGAACACGAACTCGGGCAGGCGCTCGCGGCAGCTGGACACCCGCAGGTTGCCGCGCGCGTCGGTCGTCGTCAGCCCGATGCGGTAGCTCGCGCCGAACCGCTGGGCCTCGAGCACGTCGATGAACGCGGGGAAGTTGGCGGCGAGCGTGCCCTGCTCGACGCCCATCGAGCCCGAGTTGTCGATGACGAACAGGATGTCGACGGCGCGCTGCAGCGTCGAGACCGAGATGCACGCATCGTCCGCACACGGGTCGGCCGCCGGCTCGGGGATGTCCCACGACGGGCCCCGGCCGCAGCCAGCGAGAACCCCCACCAGCAGCACGTGCGCCCCACACCTCGCCGTCACCACCCAGTCGAGCGTACCATCGGAGTCGATGCCGGCTCGTCCTTCGGGTTCGTCCATGGTCGTGGGTGCCGTTCTCACCGCGATGCTCGCGTCCGTGTCCCCGGACGTGCAGGCGGCGCCCTCGGTCGCGGCCGCGCCCGATCCGAGCGGCGTGTACGGCGGGCAGCCGGTCGCGCCTTGCGGATGGCCGACGTCGGTGTCGATGGAGGGCTCGTGCACGGGCACGCTCGTGCACCCCGAGGTCGTCGTGTACGCGCAGCACTGCGGGGCGAGCTACGGCTCGGTGCGCCTCGGCGACACCATCGACGGCACCGGCCGATCGGTGCCCACCGAGTTCTGCACGACGTACCCCGGCGGCGGACCCGGGACCGGCCGCGACGTCGCGGTGTGCAAGCTCGCCGAGCCGGTCCTCGACGTCGAGATCGTGCCGCCGCTGATGGGCTGCGAGACCAGCATCCTCACCCAGGGACGCGACGTCGTGATCGTCGGCTTCGGCCAGACCGACGACGGCAACTACGGCATCAAGTACGAGGCGACTGCGGGTTTCGGGTTCATCGACGGCAACGACGAGGCGTTCCTCGGCGGCGGCGGCGTCGACAGCTGCCAGGGCGACTCGGGCGGCCCGGTGTTCGTGCGGCTGCCGGCGAGCGCCGGTGGCGACGACGCGTGGCGCGTGTTCGGCATCACCTCGTACGGCAGCGGGTGCGGCGGCGGCGGCTACTACTCGATGATGCACATCTCGATGGCGTGGATCGAGTCCGAGACCGGCATCGACGTCACGCCGTGCCACGACGCCGACGGCACCTGGAATCCCGGCCCCGGCTGCGGCGAGTTCCCCCTCGATCCCGCGGGCGCCGGTGGCAGCTGGTCGGACGGCTGTGATCCGGGCGAGCTCGGCGGCTACGCGGCGGTCTGCGGGGCCGCGTTCGATCCGTCGACGGACCCCGATCCGCCGACGGTCACGATCAGCGCGCCCGCCGATCTGACGCGCTTCGACAGCGCCGGCGGCCAGGCGAGCGTCGACGTCGTGGTCGACGCCGACGACGGCACCGGCTACGGCATCGCGAGCGTCGAGCTGCTCATCGACGGCGCGTCGTTCCCCAATGGCCTGCGCGATGCGCCGCCGTGGGAGTGGAGCGCGGGCTTCCCCAAGGGCACGTACGTGCTCTCCGCCCGCGCCACGGACGTCGTCGGCAACGTCGGCGAGTCGGTCCCGATCGTGATCGGCGTCGACGAGGATCCGATGCCGCTGCCGAGCGCGGACAGCTCGGGCAGCGGTGGTGACGGTGGCACCGACGACGGCACCGAGGGTGGCACCGACGCGCTCGACGACGACGGCACCGGCGGCGGACTGCCGCAGGGTGACGACGCGCGCAGCGGGGGCGACGATGGCTGCGGCTGCGCGCAGGATCGCGGGGCTCCGCACGCCGCGATCCTGCTCATCCCGTTCGTACTCCGACGTCGGCGCCGGCGCTGAGCGATCGCTCGACTACGCCGGCTCGGCTGGCTCGGCCTTCGCCGCGGTGTCGGCTTTCTCCGCCTTCTTCGCACCGTGGCACTTCTTGTAGCGCTTGCCCGAGCCGCACGGGCACGGGTCGTTCGCGCCGACCTCGGGCATCGGTGGCGGCGACTGACGGGCGGGGGCCTGCGCTGCAGCAGCGCCGGCCGCACCGGCGACCCCGGCCGCCTGGAGCTTCTCGGCGGCCGAACGCGCGGCCTGCTGCAGCTTGTCGACCTGGGCCCGCGCCGCGGCGACGCGCTGCTGGGCGGCGGGCCCCGGACCGGCCCCGCGCTGGCGGGCGCTCGCGCGGGTGAGCGCGGTCTCGTACTCGGCGCCCTCCTCGGCCTGCCGCCGCTGCTCCTCGGTCAGCCGCATGTTGATGACCTTGTCGAGCACGGTCTGCTCGATGCCCTCCCACATCTCGCGGAAGAGGTTGTAGCCGCGGATCTTGTACTCGTTCTTCGGGTTGCGCGTGGCGTACCCGACCAGGCCGATGCCGGTGCGCAAGTGCTCGATGTTCTTGAGATGCGCGATCCACTGCGCGTCGATCTCGGCGAGCCACAGCTGACGGATGTGGAACAGGTAGACGTAGAGCCCGAACTCCTGCTCGCGCGACAGCAGCAGCTTCTCGACGGACGCCCAGCAGAGGTCGATGAGGTCGTCGAGGTTCTGCGGGATCTCTCGCAGTGAGATGGTCGCGCCGTAGCGGTCCTTGATCGCGACCTCGAGCCCCTCGATGTCCCACTCGTCGGGGTGCGTGTCCTCGGGGCATAGCCCCTCGACGATCTTGCCGACGTTGGCGTGGGCGAGGTCGTGCAGGCGCTCGCGCTGCTGGATGAGCGCGTGGGCGATGTCGTCGATCGCGAGCTTGAGGATCGCGTCGTAGTCGGTGCGGACCGCCGCGAACGGCACCATGGCGCCGAAGTGGCGGTACAGCTCGTGCGTGAGGCCCTCGGGCTCGATGCCATCCTTCGGGAAGCCCTCGCGCTTGGGGTCGGGCTCGGCGCCCTCGGCGATGCGGCGCGCGCAGTAGCCGTCGACGATCGACGTCACGCGCTCGGCCACCATCTTGGACAGCGACGCGATCGTGTGCGGCCCCGACTTCTCGGGCACACCGGCCGCGCGCGCCCCCTGGTCCTTCTTCTCCGCGTCCTCGAGCGCCTCGGGACGGTAGCGGCCCTCGAGGATCTGCTTGCGCAGGGCGTAGATCGCCTTGCGCTGCTCGTTCATCACGTTGTCGTACTCGAAGAGGTTCTTGCGCGTGTCGAAGTGCATGGCTTCGACCTTGGTCTGCGCGTTCTCGATGGCGCGGTTGACCAGCGGCGCCTCGATCGGGACGTCCTCCTCCATGCCGAGGCGCTCCATCAGACCGGTGATCCGGTCGGCGCCGAAGATGCGCATGAGGTCGTCCTCGAGCGAGAGGTAGAACGCCGACGAGCCCGGATCGCCCTGACGACCGGCGCGGCCGCGCAGCTGGTTGTCGATGCGGCGGCTCTCGTGGCGCTCGGTGCCGAGGATGTGCAGACCACCGAGCGCGAGCACCTCCTGGCGCTCCTCCTCGGCCTGCTTCTTCAGGCCCTCGTAGAGCTTCTTGTACTCCTCGGGGTTCTTGTCGGGGTCGAAGTGCTCGCGCGCCATCATCTCGGAGTTGCCGCCGAGGATGATGTCGGTGCCGCGGCCGGCCATGTTGGTCGCGACCGTGACGCCGAACTTGCGACCGGCCTGCGCGACGATCAGCGCCTCGCGCTCGTGCTGCTTGGCGTTGAGCACGTTGTGCGGGATGCCCTCGCGATCGAGCAGCGTGTGGATCACCTGCGACTTGTCGACGCTCGTGGTGCCGACGAGGATCGGCTGGCCCTTGGCGTGGCGCTCGCGGATCTCGGCCACGATCGCGCGGAACTTGCCGCGCTCGTTCTTGTAGACGAGGTCGTGGGCATCCGCGCGCTTCACCTGGCGGTTGGGCGGGATGACCATGACGTCGAGGCCATAGATCTTGTGGAACTCCTCCGCCTCGGTGTCCGCGGTGCCCGTCATGCCCGCGAGCTTCTTGTACATGCGAAAGTAGTTCTGGTACGTGATGGTCGCGAGCGTCTGGCTCTCGGGCTGGATCGGGACGTTCTCCTTGGCCTCGATCGCCTGGTGCAGACCGTCGCTCCACCGCCGGCCCTCCATCTTTCGGCCGGTGAACTCGTCGACGATGATCACCTCGTTGCCCTGGACGAGGTAGTTGACGTCCTTCTTGTAGAGGTAGTGGGCGCGGAGCGCCTGGTTCACGTGGTGGAGGATCTCGTTGTTCTCGGGGGCGTAGAGGTTGCCGCAGCGCAGCAGCTTCTCGACCCGGTCCACGCCGGCGTCGGTGAGCTGGACGCTGTGGGCCTTCTCGTCGACGACGAAGTCGAGGTCGCGACGCACCGACGGCATGATGCGATCGACGATGTTGTACAGATCGGCGGGCTTGTCCGACTCGCCGCTGATGATGAGCGGCGTGCGGGCCTCGTCGATGAGGATCGAGTCGACCTCGTCGACGATCGCGAAGTGCAGGTCGCGCTGCACGTACTTCTCGATCGTCTCCTTCATGTTGTCGCGGAGGTAGTCGAAGCCGAACTCGTTGTTGGTGCCGTAGGTGATGTCGCAGCGGTACGAGCGCTGGCGCTCGCCGTGGAACAGCCCGTGCACGATCACGCCGGTCGACATCCCGAGGAACTTGTAGATCTGCCCCATCCACTCGGCGTCGCGACGCGCGAGGTAGTCGTTGACGGTGATGAGGTGGCAGCCGCGGCCGGGCAGCGCGTTGAGGTACAGGGCGCCGGTGGCGGTCAGCGTCTTGCCCTCGCCCGTGCGCATCTCGGCGATGGTGCCGTTGTGCAGGGCGTAGGCGCCGATGAGCTGGACGTCGTAGTGCCGCATGCCGAGGGTGCGGCGCGAGGCCTCGCGGACGGTCGCGAAGGCCTCGGGCATGATCTGGTCGAGGGACTCGCCCCGGTCGAGGCGGCCGCGGAACGCCGCGGTCTGTCCGCGCAGCTCGGCGTCGGACAGCGCCTCGATCTTCTTCTCGAGCGAGTTGATGTGCTCGATGATCGGCCGGATCTTCCGCATCTGGCGGTCGAACTTGGTGCCGAAGACTTTCTTGACGAGTGAGGAGAACATGGTCGGAACCGGCGGAGAGCCCGCGCCTTGGGGGCGCGCGGCGGGCTAGCGTACGGGCGGGCCGCCGGCTTTGTCCATGCGGGCGGCTGGGGCTCCGGGATGGGGCTAGGCGCCAATCCTAGCGGGCGTGGTGCGAAATCTGACAGGGGGCGCCGACGGCATGGAGCGCGCGGCGAGGGGCGCCACGTCGTGCGGCTCCCGAGCCGGCTGCGGCCCCCAAGGCCGCGGGCCACCGTGGTAAGTCGATCCGCGTGACGACGTACACCGATCTCCGCTACGAACAGCAGGGCGCAGTCGTGACCCTCACGCTCGATCGCACCGAGGCGCGCAACGCCTACTCGAGTGCGATGATCGACAGTCTCATCGCCGCACTCGACGTCGTCGAGCACGACGCGAGCGTGCGCGCGGTCATCCTCACCGGCGCCGGCAAGGCGTTCCACGCCGGTGGCGACCTCAAGCAGATGCGCGACGCCTCGGGGATGTTCGCCGGCGGCCCGGTCGCGCTGCGACGGCAGTACATCGACGGCATCCAGCGGGTGCCGCGGCGGCTCGCGGCGTTCGACAAGCCGATCATCGCCGCGATCAACGGCCCGGCGATCGGGGCAGGCCTCGATCTCGCGTGCATGTGCGACCTGCGGGTGCTCGCGGCTGGCGTCTCGGTCGGTTCGACCTTCGTCAAGGTCGGCCTCGTGCCCGGGGACGGCGGGGCGTATTTTCTCGCGCGCACGATCGGCTTCGGTCGCGCCCTCGAGTTGGTGCTGACCGGACGCCTGGTCGACGCCGACGAGGCCCTGGCGATCGGCCTCGTGCACCGGGTCGTGCCGCCCGAGCAGCTGCTGGACGTCGCCCGCGCGATGGCCGAGCAGATCGCCCAGAACGCGCCGCTGGCCGTGCGCATGACCAAGCGCGCGGCGTACCGCAGCTGGGACCTCGACGTCGACACCGCGCTCGAGCTCGCGGCGACGTACCAGGGCGTCGTGCAGAACACCGACGATCACAAGGAGGCCGTGGCGGCGATCCTCGATCGGCGCCCGCCGGATTTCCGCGGACAGTGAACCCACTCCCGCGGTGCTCGCGGCCGTCTACTCGGGCCGCGCCACGTCGCGCACGCGCGCGGCCCAGCCCTCGAGGTTCTCGACGGTCTCGTGCACCTCGGCCTGGGCGGTGCCCAGGGCCAGCATCGCGGCCTGCAGCGCCTCGCGGGCCCGTCGCAGCCGGCTCTTCACGGTGCCCGCGGGGATGTCGAGCACGAGGGCGACGTCGGTCGCGCTCAGTCCTTCCCAGTAGGTCAGCTCGATCGCGATCTGCAGCTCGAGTGGGATCCGCCGCAGCGCCTCGAGCAGCAGTCGCGCCGCCTGCAGCCTGTCCACCGCGGTGCTCGCCCCCTCGCCGCTCAGCGCTGCGATCGAGACCTCCGCGAAGTCGACGAGCTCCGGGGTGCGTTGGGTCCGGCGCAGCTCGTGGTACAGCTCGTTGCGGGCGATGGTGTAGAGCCACGTGCGGAACGACGCGTCGCTGCGGAACCCGGCGCGTCCACGCAGCGTCGCCAGCATGGTGCGCTGCACCAGATCCTCGACGCGGGCCCGGTCGACGACCTTGCCGCGGAAGAACCGCAGCAGCGCGTCGAAGTGACGGCGCAGCAGTGTCTCGCCGGCGGTGCGATCGCCCGCGCGCCAGGCCTCGAGCAGCGCCTCGTCGCTGTCCACCGGTGGAATGATAGCATCCGGATCGGGTGTCGCTGCAGGAGACCAGGCCCGACGCCGACCTCCTGGCGACGCCGTTGTCGGGGATGGTCGACGCGTCGCAGCGTCCCGAGGACGGCGACCCCGTCGAGGCCCGCGGGATCCTCGACGCCGTCGCGGCGCGGATGTTCGGCGCGGCCGCGCAGCCCGTCCGCGTGGGGCGCTTCGTGCTGCTCGAGCGGATCGGCCGCGGCGGGATGGGGGTCGTCTACGCGGCGTACGACCCGCAGCTCGACCGGAAGATCGCGATCAAGTTGCTCACCGCCCCCGGCGAGGACGATGGCCTCGGCGCGGGCGATGCCGTCGCCCGAGACGCCGACGATCGCCTGGTCCGCGAGGCCCGGGCCGCCGCGCGCCTCGATCACCCCAACGTGGTGACGATCCACGAGGTCGGCACCTGGGAGGGTCGGGTGTTCCTCGCGATGGAGTTCATCGACGGAGCGACGCTGAAGGCGTGGCTCGGCGCGCGGCCACGGACGCCCGACGAGATCCTCGGCGTGTTCGTGCAGGCCGGTCGCGGGCTCGCGGCCGCCCACGCCGCGGGCGTGGTCCACCGCGACTTCAAGCCCGAGAACGTGCTGGTGGGTCGGGACGACGTCGTGCGCGTCGTCGACTTCGGGCTGGCGCGCGCGTCGGCCCGCGACGACGCGCTGGCCAGCCTCGAGACCTCGTCGCCGCCGTCGTCGTCGTCCACGGCCCTCGCACGCGCGCATGCGAACGTGGACACGCGCACCGGGGCGATCATGGGCACGCCAGCGTACATGGCCCCCGAGCAACACCGCGGCGAGCCTGCGGACGCGGCCGCCGACCAGTTCGGGTTCTGCGTCGCGCTCTGGGAGGCGTGGTACGGCGCGCGGCCGTTCGCGGGCCAGAGCCTGGGTGCGCTCGCCCTGGCGGTCACCGAGGGCCGCATCACGCCGCCGCCGGCCGACACCGCCGAGCCCGCGCGACTGCGGCGGATCCTCGAGCGCGGGCTCGCGACCGCGCCGCACGATCGCCACGCGTCGATGGACGCGCTGCTCGACGCGCTCGCCGACGACCCCGGCCGGCGACGGCGACGCGTCGCGTTCGGCGGGGCCGCCGGCGTGGCGCTCGTCGGCGCGGGCCTGCTCATCGGACGGGCGGCCCCGAGTACCTCCGTCGATCCCTGTGGTGGCGGCGTGGCCCGCATGGACGCGGTGTGGAACGACACACGCCGCGACGCGGTGGCGCGCGCGTTCGAGGCCACCGAGCGACCGTACGCCGCGGCTGCCCTCGCGCAGGTGCAGGAGCGCCTCGACGCGCGGGCGACCGGGTGGATCGCCGGCCATCGCGACGCGTGCGAGGCGACGACCGTGCGCGGGGAGCAGTCCGACGCGCTGCTCGATCTGCGCATGGCGTGCCTCGACCGCCGCCTCGCCGAGCTCGACTCGCTCGCGACCCTGCTCGTCGAGGCCGACGCCCAGAGCGTCGCCCGGGTCCTGCGATCCCTCGATGGGCTCGCCCCGATCGACGCGTGCGCCGATGCGACCGCGCTGCGGGCCCCCGTACAGCTCCCCGAGGACCCGACGCTCCGCGCCGAGATCGTCGCGGTGCAGGACGAGATCACGCGGGGCGGGCAGCTCCGAGATCTCGGCCGCTTTGCCGACGCGATCGCGGCCGGCACCCGCAGCGTCGCGCGGGCCGAGGCCCTCGGGCACGCGCCGACGCTCGCCGATGCGCTGGCGCTGCTCGGCTCGGCGCACGCGCTCGCGGGCGAGCTCGCGACGGCGCGGCCGATCCTCGAGGAGGCGGTGTGGACCGCGATCGCGGGCCGCAACGCCCTCGCGCACGCGTCGGCCTCCGGCGCCCTCGTGACGCTGACCGGGCACGCGCAGGAGGACGTCGCCGCCGGCGAGCGCTGGGGTCGACACGCCCGCGCGGTGCTCCGCGCCATGGACGATCCCCCGGCGCGGCTGGCCCTGCTCGAGGGCAACCTCGGCAACGTCGCGATGACCCGCGGCGATCGACCCGCCGCGCTGGCCCACTTCCGCGAGTCCGAGCGGCTGTACGAATCGGCGTACGGCCCCGACGACGCGAACACCGGCCGCATGCTCGCCAATGTCGCCGTGGTGCTGCGGCAGCAGGGACACCTCGACCTCGCCGAGCACGCCTACGCCCGCGCCCTCGACGTGCTCGAGCGCTCCCTCGGCCCCGGTCACCCGGACGTGGGGCCGGTGCTGTCGAACTCCGGCAGCCTCGCGTTCGCGCGCGGGCGACTCGACGACGCGCTGACCAAGTACCGCGCCGCGCTCGCCGTCGGCGAGGCCGCGCTCGAGCCGATGCACCCGCAGCTCGGACACGCGCACAACAACATCGGCGAGACCCTGCTCGAGCTGGGCGATCCCGCGGAGGCCGAGCTCCACGTCCGTCAGGCGATCGCGATCTGGGAGCACTCGCTCACGCCGCGGCACTCGCTGCTCGCGAGCCCCTATGGCGTGCTCGGACGCAGCCTGCTCGCGCGGGGTCGCGTCGACGAGTCGATCGCGGCGCTCGAGCACGCGTTGTCGCTCCCGACCTCGGCGGCGGTGTCGAGCTCGGATCTCGCCGTGACGCGCTTCGCCCTGGCCCGCGCGCTGTGGCACGACCCTGCCCAGCGCGCCCGCGCCCTCGCGCTGGCGGCCGAGGCCCGGGCCGCGCAGGAGGGCCACACGGCGCGCATCGCCGAGTTGGACGCGTGGGTGGCCGAGCGCAGCGGGTCGGCGCTCACTGCCGATGCGTCTCCAGCCACGCGGTGACGGTTTCGGCCGCCTCACTCGACGACGCCATACCCTGCCCGGCCGAGCGCACGAACTCCTGGTGTGCCGCGCGGGCGAGCTCGAGCGCGCGGGGTCGATCGGCCGGCGTCTCCCAAAGCAGCTCCGCGAGACTGAAGTCGACGCGGGCGATGCGATCGGGGCGATCGACGTGCTGGTCGAGGATCCCGCGGGCTCGCTCGAGCAGCGCGATCGCCTGGTCCCTCGCCCCGAGCGCCTGCTGGGTCCGCGCTGCGCCCAACAAGGCAGGCACGAGCTGCGGGTGATCGGGCCCGAGCTTGCGATCGGTGCGCTCGATCACCTGCGCAAAGATCACCCACGCCTCCTCGTTGCGTTCGGCGAACATCATCGTCGCGGCGAGGTTGTTGAGGATGCCGAGCACCTCCATGTGATCCGATCCCAGCGCGGCCTCGGCCCGGGCCGCAGCGTCGCGCAGGTGCGCGATCGCGTCGTCCTTGCGATCGAGGATCGCCTCGGTCATGCCGAGCTGCGCGAGGTGACCGATCGTGCGCGGATCGTCGCGGCCGAGCTGGGCCTCGGCGTCCGCGACCAGCTCGACCAGCGCCGCCGCGGAGGACTCTCGCTCGCCGGCCTGCGAGAGATCGCTGGCGAGCGACGCCCGCACGGACAGCGTATCGGGGTGCTTGGGACCGAGCGCCCGCTGGAGCACCTCGACGGCACGCCGTCGGGTCGCGACCGCCTCCGTGGTCCGCCCGAGCGCGACGAGCTCGGAGGCGACGCTGTTGGTCTCGCGACCGGCGTCCGGGTGGTCGGCGCCATACCGGGCCTCGGTGTCTTCGGCGTTGCGACGCAGCAGCGCCAGCGCCTCGACGTGATCACCGAGTCGCCCGTAGGAGATCGCCAGGCCCTGCCGTGCGTGGAGCACCGCGGCCACGTCCTGCGGCTCGGTCTCGAGGGCCAGCTCGAGCGCGCGGCCGTAGGCATCGATCGCGTCGCGGTAGTCCGACTGCTCGAACACCAACCGGGCGGCGACCGCCGCGACGCGGGCCTTGAGCCGCGGCTCCTGCACGCGGGCCGCCGCTGCGATCGCGTGCTCGCGCCACATGCTCGCCTCCTCGAGTTCACCGCGGCGAGCGAGCGACGACGTCAGCTCCGCGGCCGCGCGCGCGACCATGGCGTCGTGCCCGACCGACAGCCCGGTCGCGAACGCCTCGTGGTACATGCGATCGGCCTCGGCCTCGTCGCCCAGGGCGAACAACGCCCGCGCGAGCAGGTACTGCGCCTCGGCGAGCGCTGCGGTGCTGCCCTCGCGGCGCGCCGCCGCCATCGCGCGCAAGGCCGCGTCACGGGCATCGCCGTAGCGGCCGAACTCGTGCAGCGCCTCGGCGGCCACGAGGTCGGCGCGGATCTCGTCGGAGACCGCGGCACCCGCCGCGATCGCCAGCACCGCAGCCCCACCCTCGGTGCACTCGTCGGGACTACCGAGCGCCACGACGGCGTCCACGGCGTGGGCGATCGACTGCGCGTCCGATTGCTGCAGGGTCGCGACCACCGTGCGCAGCCCGTCGAACTTGCGATACAGGCACACCGCGACCGCGGGGTCGGGCGCTTCGGTGCTGCAGCGCACGAGCTGCAGCGCGCGCCACCGCAGCGCGAACGCCTCGAGATCGCGGTCGACCGTGCGGGCGGTCTGCTCGGCGTAGTCGACCCCGGTGGCGAGCAGCGATGCGCGCAGGGACTCGCGCACCTCGGCATTCCATACCGCATCGAGGCGACGCTCGACCTCGTCGCACCACCGCACGGCGGCCACCTCGGGGCGCACCCCCAACCACGCGACGCCACCCGCCACCGCGAGCGCGAGGCCGAGTTCGAGCCGCCGCGGCCCCCGTCGGCAGGCGGCGATGCGCGCCGCGATGGTCGTGAGGTGGGGCTCGTCGCCGACCTGCGCGCCCTGGCGCAGCACCGCGAGCAGGCCCCGGTGCCGCGCGGCCCGGGTACGGCGCAGATCGTCGGCGACCAGGTCGAGCGCGACGCGGCACAACGCCCGACGATCGTCGTCGGGCGCGCCCCCGGTGGCGCGCCGCAGGAACCCGGTGATCCGCGGGATGTCCCCACGATCGACGAAGATCGCCGCGCCATCGAGGCTGCCGTGGACGACGCCGCCGCCGTGCGCCGCGACGATGCCCTCGGCGATCGCGAGCAGCACCGCGAGCCGGCGCGACAGGTCGGGCTTGGCCTCGCGCCAGCGCGCCAACGGCAGGCCCTGCGGCCGCTCGACGACCACCCGCGCCACGCCGTCGTCGCCCACCACGACATCGTGCACGCGGGTGATCGACGGGTGGACCACCGTCGCCAGCGACCGGCTCTTGCGACGCAGGGCGGCGACACCGTCTGCGTCGGTGGCGTCCGATCGCTGCAGCAGGACCTCGCGATCGAGCTCGGGGTCGAACGCGACCTCGCTGTCCGGTCCGCGATCGACCCCGACGTAGCGGCCGATCCCCGACGACGTGTCCGAGGCGCTCAACCCTGCGGCGTCGGAATCGTGCCCGCGTTCTTCAGCGCGAACCCGGTCATGTCGCTGTAGGTGTAGGGCATGTTGAGCCCGCTGAAGGTCTCGACCATCCCGGTGGCGGGATCAGCCTTGTACGCGTAGGGCTCGTAGAGCGTGACACCCCAGACGAAGCCGTCGAAGTCGATGCTCACGCCGTGGGCGTAGCTCGGGATGTCGATCGTCCCCACGACGGCGAGGGTCGTGGTGTCGATCGCCACCAGCGGGTCGTTGGCGAGCCAGACCTTGCCGTTGCCGTCGCCCATGCACCCACCGCCGCCGCCGACCCCCATCGCGGTCTGCCACGTCTCGGTCTCGGGATCGAAGCGGGCGACATCGTAGGCGCACGCCCAGACGTAGCCATCCGAGTCGACGGTCATGCCGTAGCTGCTCGTCGGCACCGGCCACACCTGGTAGGTGAAGTCCTCGCGGTCCACACGCACGAGCAGGATGCCGCCGAGCATCGTGCCCCAGAAGTTGCCCTCGCCGTCGACGGCGCCGCCGTAGATGCCGTAGCCGTCGAACTGCATCTCGGCGATGTGGGCCATGCCGAGCTGCCCGCCGGTGTCACCGTCGAGCAGGAACACGTTGATGCCCGCGTCGAAGGTGCCCGTCGCCGTCCACACGTCTTCGTTGTCATAGGAGCACGTCTGCTGGTTCCACACGCCGGGCGCCCACGCGACCGGGCGCTGCGACTCGACGGTGAACGGCGTGTGCCACAGGACGCACTCGTCCTGCCCCCACGGCAGCGCGATGTTGCTGGTCGACGTGGTGATCATGCCGTTGCCGTCGCCGTCGACGCAGCGGTCGGCGATCGCCGAGACCTTGGTCAGGCCGCCGGCCCGGTTGGCGATCGCGACGTCACCGGAGAGGTTCACCGACGTGCGCGACGGGTTGCCCAGCGCGTCGGGCCGCACGATGTAGCGGCCCTCCTCGACCAGCGTGCGGGTGTTGATCTTCGACATCGTGCCCTCGCCGCTGTTGGCGACCCAGATGTACGAGAAGTCGAACTCGCCCTCGCCGTCCATGCCGTTGCCCGACTGGCTGTCGCCCGCGCAGGCCTCGGCCCCGAAGTCGCTGGACGGCTGCGCGTCGAGCTTGATCGCGTCGTCGTCCCCGTCGCCGTCGGCGTTGCCGGTTGCGCCCTCGGTCGCAGTGCTCGGCAAGGTGGTGATGCCGTCACCCGCCGACGCGGAGCTGCCGGCGTCCGAGCGCCCACCATCGCCGCCGCATCCGACGAACATCGCCCCACCGAGCAGGCCGAGCGCCGTGGTCGTCCGCAACGTCGTTCGCATCGTCGAGACCAGCATGGGTGCACGATACCAGATGCGCATCATGCCCGGCGCACTGCGCCCCACGCCGCCGAGGAGAAGTTCGACGCGGACGTGGTGCGCGTGCTTGCACGTGGTGCGACCGGCGATCGCCGCTCGGACCCGCCAACGCCCGCGATCGCGATCGCGGACACCGTGCTATCCTGGCCCGCCCCAGGTTCCCCGTGAGCGCAACGAACACCGTCCAGGTCACCTACCGCCACGTCGAGCTCGCCGCAGCCGCGCCGCTGTCCGAGCGCGGCGACGGCAGCTTCCGCCTCACCCTCGACGCGCCACCGCCAGTAAAGACGGTAGTGTCGATCGCACACGGAGGCACGACGCGCGCCCTCGAGGTGGTCGAGGTGATCGAGACAGCCGGTGACGGATCCGCGCGGGGCTGCGTGCTGCGCGAGGTCGGGCTCGAGCGGCTCCCGGATCGACGCCCCCACGCGGTCGGCAGCGAGCACCTCCCCGACGGCGCCCTCGGGGCGGCCGAGGGCGACGCCCCGCCGCCGACCACGGGCGCCGACGCGACGGTGGACGACGGCTACGGCGCGCACATGGCCGTGCCCGCCCCGGTCGTCAGCGACGATGCCTCCGAGGCCCACGACGTCGGCGGTGACGAGGCCAACGGTGACGACTCGGGCGGCAACGGCGACGACTCGGGCAGCGACGCGAGCAGCGACGCGAACGGCGACTCGGGCAGCGCATCCGACTCCGGATCCGGCCGCAAGAAGCGCCGCGGGCGGCAGCGCAAGTGAGCGGCCTCGGACGGCCGTGCACCGTCGGCGCGCGCGTCCGCGTCATCGCACCCTCGGGCCCTGTGCCGATCGAACGCTTCGAGCGCGGCCTCAAGGTCCTGCGTCGACGGATCGACCTCGAGGTGATCCACGCCGAGAACCTCCTCGAGCAGGACGGCTACTTCGCCGGCCCCGACGCCGAGCGCCTGCGCGCCACCCAGGAGGCGCTCGCCGATCCCGAGGCGACCGCGGTGCTGTGCGCCCGCGGGGGCTACGGCGCGACGCGCCTGCTGCCCGCCCTCGACCCCGAGCGGCTCAAGGCCGCACCCAAGCCGATCGTCGGCTTCTCGGACATCACGGCGCTGCTGTGCTGGGCGTGGTCGCGCGCCGGCGTCGTCGGCATCCACGGACCCGTCGTCACGCAGCTCTCGACGCTCGCCGACGAGGACGTCGATCGCCTGGTCGACATGCTCCGCGGTGACGTGCCGTCGCCGTTGGTCGCCGAGGAGGGCACCGTGCTGCACGGTGGCACCGTCGAGGGCCCGCTCGTCGCCGGCAACCTCGAGGTGTTCCGCTCGTTGATCGGCACGCGGTGGATGCCCAAGCTCGCCGGGACGATCCTCGCGCTCGAGGAGATCGGCGAGCGGCCCTATCGCATCGACCGCGCGCTCACCCACCTGCTGCAGAGCGGCGCGCTGCGGGGCGTCCGCGGCGTCGTCATCGGTCAGCTCATGGGCTGCGAGGAGCCGCCCGACGGCAACCTCGGACCGGCGGCGTCCGCGGTGGTGCTCGAGCGCCTCGCGACCCTCGGCGTCCCGGTGGTCACGGGGTTCGCGTTCGGCCACGACGCGCGGCGCAACACCGCCCTGCCCTTCGGCACGATGGCGCGGCTGTCGGCCGACCAGTGCACGCTCGAGTTCCTCGACCCGGTCGTGCAGTAGCCCCGCGCACCCTGGTACCCTCGGCGCCCCGTGGTGCTCGCGCTCCCCCCTCGACTCTGGCTCCTCGCCGCCGCGTTGGTCGTCCTCGTGCTGTTGCTCGCGCTGCGACGGCGGGGCCCTGACGCGCAGCAGGTGATGGACCAGCGGCTCGAGCAGGATGCCGCCGACCTCTACAAGCGTTGGGTCCAGAACGCGTTCCTCATCGTCACCGGCAACTGCGACTACGCGTACCTCGGCCGCGCCGAGGCCGTGCGCCTGGCGTCGAGCTGGTGGGAGGTCCACGGCGCCGCCGAGCACCGCCGCGTGCTGGCGGGCTTCGCCGCGGCGGGTCGCCCCGACAACGCGTGGGACCTGCTGCGCTTCATCCTGCTCGCGCGCCTCGGCGTCGCGGCGGGCTACGTCGACGATCTCGGCGCGTGGGCGATGATCCGCCCGATCGCGATCCGCCTGCAGGCCGCGTATCCCGACTGGTCGGCGATGGCCCAGGCCTACGTGCTCGCGCGGCGACAGGCCCGCGAGCTGCCCGCCGACGGCACCGCCGACGACGCGTCGACGATCGCGATCCGCGACAACATCGCCCACCTGCACGGCACGCGCTGGCGCGACATGCCGTACCGCCTGCCGCTCGAGGGCGCGCGTGGCTGAGGACGACATCGTCGAGGTCGAGCTGGTCGATCTGGCGCCGCGCGGCGACGCCATCGCGATGGGCGACGACGGCAAGCCGGTGTACGTCGCCGGCGGCATCCCGGGCGAGCGCGTGCGCGCCCGCGTGTACAAGCGCGGCAAGCTGTTCACCGGCGCCGATCTGCTCGAGGTGACGCGACCGTCGCCGCACCGGGTCGAGGCCCCGTGCCCGCTGTACGGCCACTGCAACGGCTGCCAGCTGCAGCACGTGTCGGCGGACCACCAGCTGGAGATCAAGCGGACGCTCGTGCGCAACGAGCTCACCCGCGCCGGGCTCGTCGATCCACCGGTCGAGCCGACGATCCCCGCGCCCGATCCGTGGAACTACCGCAACCACGCCCGGTTCACCGTGCGCCACGGCGTCCTCGGCTTCGTGCGTCGCCAGCGTCGGGCGTTCTTCTACGTCGAGCGCTGCATGATCATGGAACCGCGGATCAACGCGACGCTCGCCGCGCTGCAGGGCCGCATCCCCCAGACGACGCAGTGCAACATCCGCGTGGGCGCGCCCGAGGACGCGATCGCGATCCAGCCCAAGCTCCCGCTCGAGGACATCGCGACCGGTCAGACCCACGTCGCCGAGCGCCTCGGCGGGCACGACTTCCAGGTGTCGACCGCGGCGTTCTTCCAGGTCCACCGCGCGCAGGCCGAGCGCATGCTCGAGCTGGTGCGCCACTGGGTCCGCCAGGCGCCGCCGGGCCCGGTCATCGACGCGTACTGCGGCGTCGGGACCTTCGCAGCGTCGCTCGCCGACGACGGCCGGCCGGTGATCGCGATCGAAGAGTCGGGGCCCGCCGTCCGCGACGCCTCCGTGAACCTCGCCGGGATCCCCGGGCTCGAGCTGCGGCTCGGTCGCGCGGAGCTGATCCTGGTCGGCTACGCCGAGGCCGGCATCGAGGTCTCCGCAGTCGTCATCGATCCGCCGCGCAGCGGCTGCCTGCCCGGGGCGATCGACGCGCTCGTGCGCCTGCGGCCCCACACGGTGGTGTACGTGTCGTGCGACCCGGCGACGTTGGCCCGCGACCTGAAGCTGCTGTGCGATCGCGGCTTCGAGCTCGTCGTCGTACAGCCGCTCGACATGTTCCCGCAGACGATCCACATCGAGTGCGTCGCGGTGCTGCGCGCCACGCCGCGCGCCCCGTCCGAGGGGCAGGCCGCCTCGGCGTGAGCGCGAGCGCCCCACGGCCCGACGAGCTGTGGGGCCACCCCAAGGGCCTGTACTATTGCTTCTTCACCGAGCTGTGGGAGCGCTTCTCGTTCTACGGGATGAAGGCGCTGCTGCTGTTCTACGTGACGAAGTACCACCGCTTCGACGACGAGGCGGGCTACCTGCTGCTCGGCACGTACGGCGGGCTCGCGTACGCGATGCCGGTCTTGGGCGGCATCCTGGCCGATCGCCACCTCGGCATGCGCAAGGCCGTCGTGATGGGTGGGCTGCTGCTGTGCCTCGGGCACTTCGGCATGGCGTACGAGGGCCAAGCCGCGACGATCGTGGACGGCGTGGTGGTCCGCGACGAGCTGGCGCTGTCGGTGTTCTATCTGTCGCTGGCGCTCATCATCGTCGGCGTCGGGCTGCTGAAGCCCAACATCTCGACGATCGTCGGCCGGCTGTACCCGCCCGAGGATCCGCGGCGCGACGCCGGCTTCACGATCTTCTACATGGGCATCAACGTCGGCGCCTGGGGCTCGAGCCTCGTGTGCGGCTGGCTCGGCGAGACCTACGGCTGGGGCTGGGGCTTCGGCTCGGCGGGCATCGGGATGTTGATCGGACTCGCGGCGTTCCTGCAGGGGCAGCGCCACCTTCAGGGCCACGCCGAGCCGCCGGATCCGGCGCGGCTGGTCGCCCCGTGGGTGCTGGGGCTGTCGCGCGAGCGGTGGATCCTGCTCGGGGCGCTCGGCGCCGTCGTCGTCGCGTGGCAGCTGCTGCAGGTGCGGTTCTCCCTGTTCGAGGGCGGCCAGGTCAGCGCGACGGAGATCGTCGGTGTGGTGATGACCCTGGCGCTCGCGGCCTGGTTCGTGCCGTTCGTGACCAAGCAGTGCACGACGAAGGAGCGCGAGCAGATGATCGTGCTGGTCGCGATCACGGCGACCAGCGTCGTCTTCTGGGGGCTGTACGAGCAGACGTATGGCTCGTGGAACGCGTTCTCGGATCGCGTGATGAATCGCGAGGGTTTGGGCATCGAGTGGACGGCGACGCAGCTCACCGGGTTGGGCGCGCTGTTCATCTTCGGGCTGTCGCCGCTGTTCGCGTGGCTGTGGCCGGCGCTGGCGAAGCGCGGGCTGAACCCGTCGACGCCGGGGAAATTCGGGCTGGCGCTGGTGTTCGCGGGCCTGTCCACGATCCCCCTGGCGTGGGCCGCGACGCACCCGGGCGAGGACGGGCTCGCCGGGCTGTGGTCGCTGGTGGTCGCGTACTTCGTGCTCGAGGTCGGCGAGATGTTGATCTCCCCGATTGGACTGGCCGCGGTGACGACATTGTCGGTACCGCGCGTGGTGAGCCTGATGATGGGGACGTGGTTCCTCGCGTCGGCGTTCGGCGAGATCGCGGCGGGGCGGCTCGGGAGCCTGGCGTCGATGCCGGAGGACACGGGCACGGCGACGGCGCTGGGGATCTACGGGGAGCTGTTCTGGACGCTGTCGTGGATCGGGATGGGGACGGGCGTGGTGGTGTTGGCGTGCACGCCGTGGTTGCGGCGACGGATGCACGGCGTGCACTGAACGTGGGCCGTCGAGCCGCTCACCCCGCCGGCGGGATCAACGACGAGATCGCCCCCGTCAGGCACTTGATCGCCGGGCTGAAGTCGTCGTCGCAGATCGACTCGATGCAGCACCGCGGCGCGCTCTCGTCGAGGGCCGGCGTCGACGGATCGTCCGGGATGTTGAGGCTCTCGCAGACCTCCTGCGCGCGCGTCGGGAAGATCGCGCTGCCGTTCTCGTTCCGGCAGCCCGGCGCGATGTTGCCGAACTCCCAGACCTTGTCCTCGACCGTCACGCCCGCGTCGACCTCGGCGGGGGTGAGGTCGGCCTCGGTCCACACGCGATTCTCCAGCGCGTAGACGCCACCCGCGGTGGGCTCGAACGGGGGCGAATCGCTGTGCGCCGTGACCTCGGGGACCCCGAAGATGCCGAGCATGACGACGTCCTTGTGCTGCTCCTCGACGAGGTACCTCAGATACGAGGTGTAGCGGTCGGTCGGGTGCAGCACGCCGTTGTCGGCGGAGGCACAATCGGTATACGCGCCGGTCGCGTCAGGACCGCTGCAGCTCACACCGCCGTTCCAGCACACCGCCGAGGACACCTGCAGCTGATCCGTACGGGGATTGACCTCGCAGTACTGGTTGTTCTCGGGATCGGTGAAGTACGCGAACCCGCCGGGCGCCTCGACCGAGCAATCGGCCTCGTCGGTGATCATCGCGATCGCCAGCAGCGCCCCGTCACGGAGGAACGGCTTGTTGAACTGGCCCCATTCGGGGTCGTCGGCACACCCCTCGCGCGACGGATCGTTCCAGCACGCCTGGGGGTTGATCGCCTGCAGCATCGACTCGAGCGGGGCCTCGTAGCCGCAGCCGTCGATGCCCTGGGGGCCGATGCACGACAGCGCCTGCGCCACGTTGTCGAGGGGCACGTTGGAGCCGTTGACGTCGAAGTGGATGAACTGATCCGACGGCACGAGATCGGCCGGGCAGTTGGTCGTGCACGCCTCTTCGATGACCAGGGGGTGCGTTCCGAGGCCGGTAAAGCGGTTCTTGCGGGTATTGCAACCCTCGTACACCGGCGCGCCCCGCCGCGGCTCGTAGTCCGGCTTCTCGAATTGGGTGCACAGCGGGTGTCCGAAATCCGTGGTCGTGACCATCACGTTCACGCTCGGGTGGACCGGCTGACCGGCGGCGTCGGTGAGCGATTCGAGCTGCTGGATGAGCAGCGGGAAGTTCTTCGCGAGGTTGAGCTGCTCCTCGCCCATCGTGCCCGAGTTGTCGATCACGAACAGGAGATCGATTTCGACGCAGTCCCCGTCCGTCGCGCAGCCCGACTGCCCGCCGGTCGTTTCGACGGGCGAATCGAGCTTGATCGTGCCGTCGTCGCTGGATTGCGCGTCGTCCGACGCGCTGTTGGGCGACGTGATCGTGCTGCCCGAGCCGTCCGCGACCGTGGCCGCCGCGCCGCTCGGGTCGCCGCAGCCCACCGCACCGAGGGAGGCCGCCAGCCTCGCCGAGAAAGAATGCATGCGTGTCATCGAGGCTCCCCGCGCCGCATCGGCGGCGCTGCACTCCACTCGACGTCGCGACGGCGGCGAATCGGCGCAGGCCCGGCGCAGCGATGCGCGTGGTGGGTCGTGAGCGGCCGCGGTCGAAGGCGAGGATCGGCGTGAGCCGATTGGGACGCGCGGCGGTGTCAGGACGCCGAGGTGCCCATCGTCCAGCCATCCCCGAGCAGCTTCACCGATGCGCAGCTCGGCAGGCCGTCCTTCGCGGTGCCGGCGTAACGCGCCTCGAGTCGCGCGCCGGGTGTCTTCACGACCTGGTCGACCAGCGCCGCGGTGATGCCCATGAGCGGCACCTTTGCGCGGCGTGCCCACGGCGATTGGGCGTCGCCGGCCGCGGTGCCCATGTTCACGTAGACGAACCGCACGCTCGGCGGACCCTGCGTGAACAGCCCGAGGAAGTTGAGCCCGCCCTTGGTCGCGGCGCGCACCCGCACGGTGAAGTCGAAGTGGAGGTCCGCGCCCGTCGATCGCGACCGCTGGTGCAGCTCGTCGCGGCCGCGCTGCATCGCGTACTCGATGCCGGCCGGCGGCGCGACGACCGTGATTCGCAGCGGGATCTCGCGCTCGTCGACGTCGGACACGGGATCACCTCACCCCGCGCAAACCTCGTCCGTATCGAACTCCGCCTCGTAGTCCACGCCCGGGATGTCGAACCCCCGCGTGCGCGCGTACTCGGTCATGAACCGATCATACAGCGCGTCGTCGAAGCGCGAGCCCGGCACCGCGGCCTCGAAGCGCCGGGCGACCTCGGCCTGGACCTCGGGCGCGAGCTCGCGATCGTCCATGCGCAGCAGGCCTTCGCCGTCGAGCGTGGGGCCCTGCTCGCCGAAGTGTTGATCGAACATGCGGGTCATCGACGCGAGCGGATCCTCGAAGGTCTCGCCCATCACGTCGAGGATCTCTGCCATGTACAGCGAGACGCCGGGGATGCCGCCCGACGCCTCGGTGACCACCGCCGGCCCCTCGACCGCCAGCGCGCGGCCGCCCACCGCGGTGCGCAGCTGGGCGTCCAGGGCCCGCGTGTGGAACTCGAGGTCGGCCTTGGCCAGGCCGATCAAGCCCTTGCGGTAGGTGCCCTCGTTGAGGACGTTGCCGCGGTAGCTCACCGTCAGCACCGTGAAGCCGGGCGCGAGCACGTCGGCGTCGCGCAGCGCGTTCACCCACGTGCTCACGATGCCGCCGCCCATCACGTAGATGGTCGCGATCGCCTCCTCGGGGGTGCCGGGCGCCAGCTCGAGGGTCGAGATCACGGAGGCACCGTCGCCCTCGCGGCCGCCGAAGGTCTTGATGCTGACCGGCTTGCCGAGCGGTCGCAGGGCGCTGTTCACCGCGACGCCCGTGCGCGGGTCGATCGCCCGCGGGGCCGCGAGCGCCCAGATCACGCCGTCGAGGCGGCCGTCGAAGTGCTCCTGGATCGCATCGATCGCGCGGCGCTGCACCGCGGGATCGAACGCGTCGCCGTCCACGCTGCGCGCCACCAACCCCGCGGCCGACAGCGCCCGCTCGATCGCCAGGTTGCGGTGGAAGCCGGGCGAGCCGAGCTTGCGGATCTTGTTGCTGCTCTCGGGGTTGGGCTGCGCGTCGTACGACACATTCAGCGTGTGCGCGCCGCGGCGCATGCCGAGCACGACCCGCGCCGCGCTGCCGAAGCCGCCCGAGCCGCCGACGACCAGCCAGTTGCCGCCCGAGCCGCGCGCCGGGGCGGGCTCGATCCGCGCGCGATCGATCATCGCCTGGGCCGCCACCTGCGTGCCGACCGGGTGGAAGTTGCCGGGGTGGATCACGTTGCCGAGCGCCGGCACGAAGCGGAACTGGAACTTCGGGACTGAGAGCCGCATGGCGAAGCGGCGATACCACAGCCCGGCCCGGGGTGCGCCGGGCCCCCGCGGATCACTGCGGCAGGGCGCCCTTGCCCTCGCGGAGCACCTCGACGACGTCGTCGACCAGACGCAGGACGGTCGACGGATCGGGGTGCATCGCGCCACCGTCGACGATCACGGCGACGTCGCGGGCATAGCGGCGCTCGTAGTCGTCGGGGTCCTCGAGCTGGGCCTCGGCGGGGTCGGTCGACTCGGCGGGCGTCACCGAGCCGGTCAGCAGCGGCTCGTCGAGGAGCTCGACGAGCATGCGGCACACCGCGTGATCGGGCACGCGCATGCCGACCTCGTGGTTGCGGTTCTTCATCGCGCGCGGCACGTCGGAGGTCGCGCGCAGCACCATCGTGTACGGCCCCGGCAGCAGCCGACGGATGATGCGGAACACCTGGTTGCCGACGTGGCCGTAGCGCGCCATCTCGGCCAGGTCGCGCACGAGCATCGTCAGCGGCTTGGGGTGCTTCTCGTGGATGCCCTTCAGCCGGCGCAGGACCGTGATGCCCTTCGACGACGACAGCGCGCAGCCGAAGGCGTAGCCCGTGTCGGTCGGATAGATGATCACGCCGTCGTCGCGCAGCGCGTCGATCGCAGGCTTGAGCAGCCGCGGTGCGGGCCGCTCGACGTCGATGTGCACGATCATGGCAAGCGCGAAAGGACGGCGCGCTTGTGCCACACAACGGGGCGGGGGTCTACCCCGCCGCGGGCCTCGCGGCGCGCCGGCGGGCCCACCAGGCCCGGACCCGGGGGCTCGCCCAGAGCACGCCCTCGACCGCCAGGATGAACGCGTACGGATCGTAGGGCGTGCGCAGCCGGATCGTCCCGAAGAAGATCGCCGCGACCACCATCGAGTTGACGATCTGCCACGCGACCAGGGTGAGCGCGGGGCGGCGGCGGATCCACCACACGCCCAGCCCCATGCCGAGCATCGACGGCGCCCAAATCACGATCTGGAACACCACGCTGTAGACGTCGACGATGGGCAGGAAGATCTCGCGGCCCTTCTCCATCTCGGGCCACTGGCGATCGACGAACCACGTCAGCATCACGTTGACGAAGCTCATGCGGATCTGGTGCCAGATGCCGCTCTTCGCGTAGCACTGCTTCCGGATCTCGCGGTGGATCTCCGGATCGCCGATGTAGCCGACGAACCGCACGCTCTCCTCGCCGAGCACCGGCCGCAGCGCCATCGGGTGCCACGTCGGCAGCTTCCACGCCAGGCGGAAGTTCGGCAGACTGACGCGGCGACCGTCGTTGGTGTTCTCGCGATCCACCGCGCGGCGCATCTCGGCCTCGGTGCGATAGGCCTGGGTCACGATGTTGTGACAGCGCCCCGCGGTGAGGTTCATGTTGGCGTTCTCGGCGACGCCGGCCCAGTAACCGGTGTGCGCGTGGAAGCGCCACGCCGAGAACGCCAGCATGCCGAGCAGCGGCAGCGCGACGAGTACGAGCGCGATCGGTCGCACGTGAGGCAGCCGCCTTCGATTCACGAGCCACGTCACCGCGACCAGCAGGAAGAACAACGCCGACTGCGGCCGCACCGCGAACGCGATCGCGGACAGACACCCGGCCAACAGCGCGCCCTTGCCGGTCTGCAGCGTGCGCACGAGCGCCAGCGTCGACGCGAGCGCGAAGCACAGGAACGGCGTCTCGCTGAGGAAGTAGCCCGCGTTCGACACGTTCGGGTGCCACAGCAGCACGACGATGCCGATGAACTCGGGGACCTTGGGCCGCGTGCACACGCGCGCCGCGAGCAGGTACGACAGCGGCACGGCGGCGGCCGCCATGAGGCCCCACAGCGCCGCGGCGGCGTCGAGGCGATCGACGCCGAACAACCGCAGCGGGATCGACAACAGCACGTGGGTGCCCCACGCCTGCCACGCGAACTCGCGGTGCCCCACGGCCATGCCGAGCTCCGCGACCTCGGTCGCGCGCTCGAGGTACTTGCGCATGTCGCTGAAGATGTAGTCGCCCGGCGGGTGCACCAGCAGCACCCACAACAGCCGGGTCACCACCGCGAGCACGGTGAGGATCAGCAGGACGCGCCGGTTGGGCTGGAGCACGGGCCCGAGCGACCAGGCGCGCGTCGACGATGGCCCGGCGGTGTCCACGGCGTTGCGGCGGCGAGCGTCGTCCGAGGCCCACGACCTTGTCAAATGCGCCGGGCGCCGCCGGTGCCCGACGCCGATGCGCGACGCCGATGCGCCGCGCCGATGCGCCGCGCCGATGCGCTACAGTGCCCGCGCCATGCCCGAGCCCGCCTCCGCCCCGAGCGCCGCCGTCTTCCGCCGCCGTCGCGCCACCGTGGCCGCGACGCTGGGCTCACGCGGCGCGCTGGTGTTCGCGGGCGGCTGGCGCGGCCGCAACTACGCCGCCAACGTCTACCCCTACCGCTGCGGCAGCCACTTCCTCTACCTCGTCGGCACCCCGCTGCCCGACGCGGTGCTGTGGCTGTCGGGAGACCGCTCCGAGCTGTTCGTGCCGCCCCCGGGCGACGACGACGCGCTGTGGCACGGCCACGTCCCCGACTTCACCGAGATCGCCGCGCGCACGGGGGTCGATCGCGTGCGGCCGCTGCCCGAGTTCCACGACGAGATCCTGCGCGTCGGCGCCCACCACCTCGCGACGCTGCCCTCGCTCGATCCGCACACGTGCGCGCGGCAGCGGGCGTGCCTCGATCGCCGTTGGCCCGACGACACCACACCGGCCGTCGGCAGCCTCGACGCCGTCGACCTCGAGCTCGCCGACGCGATGATCGCCGCGCGGCTGTGCCACGACGACGCTGCGCTCGGGGCGATCCGCACCGCGCTCGAGGCCACCACCGCGGGCCACCTCGCCGGCATGGCGGCGACGCGGCCCGGCATCCTCGAGCACCACGTGCGCGCCGCGATCGAGGCCGAGTTCATCGCCCGCGGCACCGAGTGCGCCTACAACAGCATCGTCACCGTGCACGGCGAGGTGCTGCACGCCAACACGTACCACCGCCGCCTCGCCGACGGCGATCTGCTGCTGGCCGACGCCGGAGCCGAGCACGACGGCTGGGCCAGCGACGTCACCCGCACCTGGCCGGTGTCCGGATCGTTCTCGCCGACCCAGCGCGCGCTGTACGAGCTCGTCCTCGCGGCCAACGAGGCCGCGATCGCGAAGGTGCGCCCGGGCGTGCGGTACCGCGACGTCCACCTCGAGGCCGCGCGCGTGCTGACACGCGGCTTGGTGGACCTCGGGATCTGCCACGGCAACCCGGACGGCCTCGTCGAGCGCGGCGTGCATGCGATGCTGTTCCCCCACGGTGTCGGTCACCTCCTCGGCCTCGACGTGCACGACATGGAGGACCTCGGCGATCGAGCCGGCTACGCGCCCGGGCGCTCGCGGCACTCGCAGTTCGGCCTCGGGTACCTGCGGCTCGATCGCGAGCTCGAGCCCGGTATGGTCGTCACGATCGAGCCCGGCCTCTACCTCGTCGACGCGATCCTCCGCGACGAGACGCTGTGCGGCCCGTTCGTCCGCGACGGCTCGCTGTCCCGCGAGCGCCTCGCCCAGTTCGCCGACGTCCGTGGCATCCGGATCGAAGACGATGTGCTCTGCACACCCACCGGCCCAGTGGTCCTCAGCGCGTCGATCCCGAAGGCGCCGGACGACGTCTGCGCCCTCGTCGGCCGGCCCACGACGGGTTCGTGATACGCTCGGCGCCGTGGGCCCCGCCGCGATCCAGATCCGGGGGCCCCGCGGAGCGAGCATGCGAGCTTACGGCCTGATCCTGACCTCGGCGGCGCTGGTCGCCTCCTGCACCAGCGACCTCGACGCCCCGTACAACTACCAGCTCGGCACCACGACCGGCGCCGGCGCGCTCGCGGTCGGGTGCGGCGAGATCCCGCAGGCGGCGGTCGGAGCGGACTTCGCCCACACGCTCGAAGTCGACGGCGGCGAGGGCCCGTACACCTTCGCGGCGACGCTCCCCGCGGGGTTCGTGCTCGACGCGACCACCGGCGACATCACCGGCGCGCCCACGACGGCCGGGCCCGCGATGTTCGACGTCACCGTCACCGACACCAACGGCGACGTCGGCATGGCGAGCTGCACGATCGAGGTCAACGAGCGCATCGCGATCGACCTCGCCCTCGACGTGGTGCCGTACTGCATCACCGGCGCCGACACGCTGCTCGCCCACGTCGTCCCGGGCACCGGCGACGGCACCCCCATCACCTGCGATCACACCAACGCCAGCGGCAACGGCAAGATCCCCGCGGGCATCTCGGTCGGCGCCGAGACCTGCGCGGTCGAGGGCACGCTGACCGACACGCGCCTGGGCACGTGGGCCTTCGTCGTGCGCGGCACGCAATCGGGCGCGGAGGTCTTCCTCCCCTACTGCGTCACCAACGACGCGCCCGCGGCCGGCACGTACCCGATCGCGATGGATCACTCGGGGCAGACCGACCAGACGCTGGTCCCGATCTCGCGCACGTTCAACCCCGAGGCCAGCATCGCGCTGGGCACCGCGGGCGATCCCCTGGTGACGGTCACCGACAACGGCGACTGCCCCGGCAACTCCTGCAGCTACAGCTTCGAGTTCTTCATCAACGCCTCGCCCTTCGACCTGACGGACGCGCTCGGCGCGGACAAGCCGGTCATCGTCGACGACGCGCTCGGCGACGACGGCACCAACGACACCATGTCGCACGGTCTGCGTCTGTCGACCAACGACCCGGTGGACGACGCGTTCAAGACCCGCCCGTGGGTGGTCAACCTCGACCTCGACTACTGCTTCGGCACCAACCAGGCCGATTGCGACACCGACCTGAACCCCGACTTCAACGGGTTCCTCGAGCTGTCCGTGATCATGGTGCCGAGCGGCTGAAAGCTGGTACATTCCGCCCGTGTCGGCCGCGCCGAATCCCCGCGACGAGCGGACCGCCCGCGTCATCGATCGCGAGGTCGCCCCGCTGTGGCACGACCGCTTCGCGCGGATGATGTGGCGGCACCTCCCCGAGGACGCGCCGAACCTCGTGCTCGACGTGCACGCCGGCGCCGGTCGGGCCACCGCCGAGCTGCTGCATCGGCTCCCGCCCGCATCCAAGATCATCGCGCTCGAGCCCGACAGCAACCTGCGCGAGCTGGCCAAGACGCGGCTGTCGGACTCGAAGGACCGGGTCTACGTCAAGGCCGGCGGCCTCGACGACGTCGCGACCATGCCGGCGGCGAGCTACGATCTGGTCGTCGCCAACCTCGTGCTCTCCGAGGCGACGAGCATGTCCGAGGCGCTGCGCGAGCTGCTGCGGGTCATCAAGCCCGGCGGCCAGCTCCTGGCGACGCTCCCGCTCGAGGGCTCGTGGGCCGAGGCCGAGGATCTCTACCGCGAGGTGCTCCGCGACGCCGAGCTCCGCGACGTGGTCCGACGCCTGCGCCGCCTCGCCCAGCTCCGCCCCACCGGCCACGAGCTCGCGCGCATGCTGGTCGAGCTCGGCTGCTCGCCGCACCACTTCGTCGTCGAGCAAGAGCGCTTCGAGCTGCTGTTCGCGGGCGGTCGCGAGTTCCTGTTCGCGCCGGTCGTCGAGCTCGGGCCCCTGCGCATGTGGAAGGCCATCATCGGGGAGTCCAGCAAGCCGCAGGAGCTGTTCTGGCGCCTGAAGGAATCGGTCGACACGTACTTCTCCGGGCACGTCTTCGGGGTGACGGTGGTGGCCGGTCTGCTGCGCGTCCACGTGCCCAAGCAGGGCGCGGCGGCCCAGGCCGCGGCCGACACCGCCGGCGCGTACTGGCGGCGCTTCCCCGAGCTCGACGCGATCTGGCAGGCGGCCGAGCGCCGCGATCAGGCCGCGGGCGGCGACCTCGACCTCGAGATCGAAGTGGACACCGAGGCGCCCGCCGCCGTCGCCGCAGCGCCGAACGTCGGTGCCCCGGCCGCCCCGTCGCCGTCGCCGTCGTCGTCGATGTCGGCGATGTCGATGTCGATGGCGTCGATGACGGCCGAGGACGCCGCCATCTTCGCGCTGCTCGATCAACCGGTGAAGACCTCGGCCAACACCGACGAGCTCGATGCGCTGCTCGACCAGGTGCTGGAATTCGCGGGCACGCGGGAGTCCGTCACCGAGCTCGAGGAGGACGAGCTCGAGGAGGAGCCGACGGAGGACTACGTCGCGCGGCCGGCCGGCGACACGCTGCAGCGGATCCGTGCCCTGCTCCCGCCGCCGCCGGGTGTGCCCCCGGGGCCGCCGCCACCGCCGCCGCGCCGCAAGCCCTGAGCCCCGCGGCGGACGACGCGTTGGCCCCCGACCTGGGTCGCGCAGACGTCGGCCATACCGCCGCGCTGGCGCCCCGCGACGCCCCGCGCTAAGACCAAGGCACGGTGATCGCGTGGGTGGCTTGGATCGCGTGCGCCTGGGCTGCGGACGACGCCCCGGGGCCGCGTCGCGTCTCCGCCGACCCCGTCCCGATCACCGACACCGACGCGCTCGCGACCCCGATCGCGCCCAAGGCCGCTTCGCGCGGCGTCGTCTACGTGAACTTCGACGGCGCGACGCTGGCCTTCGGCCAGGACGACGCGACGAGCAACCGCACGATCCTCGAGGAGCTCGCCGGCCCCTTCCCGTCGTTCGGCGGCACCTCGCAGCGCGCCGCGACGCTGCAGGCGGTGCAGATCGACTTCTCACCCTACGACGTCGTCGTCGTCGACAACCGCCCGAGCGCCGGCGCGTACACCATGGCGATGGTCGGCCCCCGCGACGCCGGCACCGTCCTCGGCATCGCGCCGCTCGATTGCTTCGACGAGTGGCCGAGCAACGTGGTGTTCGCGTTCCACTCCGATGACGACAACTACAGCGCGAGCAGCAAGGCCAACACGATCAGCCAGGAGGTCGCGCACTCCTACGGGCTCGAGCACGTCGACCACGCCGGCGACATCATGTATCCGGTCAGCTCCGGCGGCGATCCGGCGTTCCTCGATCAATGCCTGCCGATCGTGCCTGCCCCCGAGATCGCGTGCGGACAGCAGCACGCCGAGCACTGCCCCGACGGCCAGCAGAACGCCCACCGCGAGCTGCTGCGCCGCTTCGGCCCCGCGACGCCGGTCGAGCCCGAGGACGGCGTCATCGAGATCACCGCGCCCAGTGATGGCGACGAGCTCGACGTCGGCGAACCCTTCGAGATCGTCGCGCGGAGCATCGACAGCCGCGACTTCGCCAACGTCGTGCTGTTCGTCAACGAGGCCAACATCGGCGGCCGCACGGCGGCGCCGTACACCTGGGCCGTCGACGGCCTCACCGAGGGCGTGTGGCAGGCCTACGTCATCGGCATCGACGCCAGCGGGCTGATGTCGCGCAGCGAGCCGGTCGAGATCTTCGTCGGCGTCGACAACCCCGATCGCGACGACGGCGGCGGCTGTCGCGTCGCGAGCGGCTCCACGGGCAGCCCTGCGGGTGGACCCGGCTGGGCGGCCCGCGCGTTCGCGGTGCTGGTGTTGATTCGGCGTCGGCGCTGCGCCACGCTCGGCCGGCCGTGAACGCCAGGTCCGCCAGGTCCGCCAGATCCGATCGATCGCGCCCGTCGCCCCGCTCCGTCGCGCTCGCCGTCGGGCTCGTCCTCGGTTTCGGACCCTTCGGCTGCGATCGCGCTGAGCCCCCGACCGCGGTCGCGACCACGCCGACCCCGACGCCCGCATCGACGCCGAGCGAACCCACGCCGACGACCGCACCGCCTAGCGATCCGAAGCCGCTGGTCCCCGAGCCCAGCGGCAAGGCGCCGCCGGTGCGCAAGGACGGCACGGTCTACGCCGAGAGCTCGCTGATGGGGACGCACTTCAGCATCAACCTCTGGGTCGATCCCGATCGCACGCCCTACGAGGCCGGCGTCGCGATCCAGGCCGGCCTGGACGAGGTCGCGCGGATCGAGCGACTCACCAGCGAGTGGATGGCGGACAGCGAGCTGTCGCGGCTCAACGCGGCCGCCGGCGGCGAGATGATGGCGCTCTCGCCCGAGCTGTTCGCCGTGCTCGCGCGCAGCCGCGAGGTCAGCGAGATCACCGACGGCACCTTCGACGTCACGTTCTACGGCGTCGGCGAGTTGTGGAGCTTCACGCCGGGCTCGAAGCCGCCGTCGGCCGAGGCCATCGCGGCCCGACTCCCGCTGGTGGACTGGCGCCGCATCGAGCTCGACGCGGCGACGCGCCGCGGTCGGCTGGCGACCGCGGGGATGAAGGTCGGCCTGGGCGCGATCGCCAAGGGCTATGCCGTCGATCGCGCCTCGGATCTGCTGAAGGCGCGCGGCTTCGCCAACCACGTCGTCGAAGGCGGCGGCGACACCTACGCCTCGGGCACCAAGGGCGGCAAGCCGTGGATGGTGGGCGTGCAGAAGCCGGGGGCCAAGGGCGTGGTCGCGGGCCTGCCGAGCTCGGACATCTCGGTGGTGACCTCGGGCGACTACGAGCGGTACTTCGAGTTCGAGGGCCGCCGCTACGCGCACATCCTCGACCCCAAGACTGGCCAGCCCCTGCTCGAGGCCGACTCATGCAGCAGCGTCACCATCGTCGCGCCCAATGCCACGGACGCCGACGCGTTCGCGACCGCGGTCGCGGTGATGGGCCCCGAGCGCGGAATGGCCTTCGTCGAGGCGCAGCCCGATCTCGAGGCGGTGCTCATCACGCACGACGATCGGATCCTCGTGTCGAGCGGCCTGACGTCGAGCATCGTTTGGGCGCCGGAGTACCGTCCGAGCACGACGCCTGCCGACCCGAAGGCGATCGCGCCCGCACCGACGCCGAAGTAGTCAGCCAGCGTGCACCCGTTGCGATGGGTGCTCACGGCCTCGACGGGGTCGCAGCCGCACAAACCAAGGCCGCGCGTTCGACTTGTCAGATTCCTCCACGCCTCCTATGGTGTGACCGTGGCCTGGTCCCGTTCGATGCCGTGGTGGCGTCGCTCGGATCCACACCGCCTTCCTTCCCCCCGAGGAGTGCGCCATGCGACTGCCCATCCGACTCTCCGCCACGGCCCCCGTGTTCGCCCTCGCAGCGATCGCCACGACGACGATCGCCACCGCGACGATCGCCCACGCCGACGAGACACTCCAGGCCCCCGCGGACCTCGTCGCGCGCGGCCTCGGCCAGTCCCGCGGCGTGCCGATCCCGGTGCCCGCCGACGCCCCGCGCCTGCGCGCCCCGAACGACCCGAAGTTCGCCACGCAGGGCCGCATCTTCGTCAACTTCGACGGGGCTCAGCTCGTCGGCGGCTTCGACGACTCGACCAACGACGTCACGCAGATCGACGAGCTCGCCGGCAACTTCGCGGCGTACGGCGACGGTGCCAAGCGCGACGCGACGCTCCAGGCCGTGCGTGACGACTGGGCCGCGTATGACGTGATCGTCACCGACGTGCGACCGGCTTCGGGCAACTACACGATGTGCATGACCGGACCGACGAACCCCTTCGGGGGCGGGGTCCTCGGCATCGCACCGCTCGATTGCGACGACTCGCAGACCCCGAACAACATCGTGTACGCGTTCCACAGCGCCAACGATCAGTTCGACGCGTCGACGCAGGCGACGACGATCGGCCAGGAGGCGGCGCACTCCTACGGTCTCGAGCACGTCGACGAGCCCGGCGATGTGATGAACCCGTTCAACGCCGGCGGTGATCCGTCGTTCACCGACGTGTGCATCGGTGTCGTCGGCGGGGTCGTGTGCGGGGCCCAGCACGCGGCCGAGTGCGGCTCGCAGAGCTCGCAGAACTCGCACCGCGAGCTGCTCACCCTGTTCGGCCCGTCCATGCCCGACAGTCAGTCGCCGACGGTGACGATCACGTCGCCGGACGACGGCGACAGCTTCGACGAGGGCGCGACGTTCGAGATCCTCGTGGACGCCAGCGACGACGTCGCGATCGACCACGTGACGCTCTACAACAACGCCGAGGCGATCGAGACCGACGGCTCCACGCCCTACGGGTGGACGGTCAACAACGCGCCGGCGGGCACCTACGAGTTCTACGTCGAGGCCTTCGATGCGGCGGGCAACGTGTCGATGAGCGACACGGTGACGGTGACCGTCGGCGGCGCTGCGGCGGAGTCCGGCGGCGACGCGGGGGACTCGGCCGACTCGGCCGCGGACTCGGCGGCAGACTCGGCGAGTTCGGCCAGTGGCGGCGACGGTGGGGGCGACGGCGGCGACGCGGGCACGGACGGCGGCTCGGCCGAGGGCGGTGCCTTCGACGAGGGGGGCGACGGCTCGCTGCCGCCGGGCTACGGGCTCGACGGCGACGACGCCGAAGGTTGCGTCTGTGGCACCGCAGGGGGTGGTCCGCGGCCGTTCTGGGCCGCGGCGATCGTCCTGCTCGGGCTCGGCGCGCGACGGCGTCGCTGACGGATCGCGTGGCCGGTCGCGCGACACCGACGCAGGTCCCGACCGTGTTCGGCGCTGCGATTCGATCGGCCGATCCCGATCCGCTAAGCTGGAGGTTGCGGTCGGATCCCTTACCCTGATGCCGAAGACTCCCCTGGCCCCGATTCCGAATGCGGCGACGGATCCCCCGTCGCCGCCCCGCGCCCACCAGCCCACGCGGATCGCCTCGGGCGGGGTGGTCCCGCCGGCGCCGCGGCCCCGTCCCTCTGCCCCTGCACACGCGGTCGACGAGGCGAGCGTCGCGAACAGCCCGACGTTGCTCCCGACCGCGACCCCGCAGAGCCGCATCGGCACGCGGATCCAGGGCGCCGAGGGCCTGAGCGAGCCGGGGTCCGAGGCCCCGAAGCTGCGGCTCACGGCGGGTCGCGTGGTGCCGGGCACGCGCTATCGGATCCTGCGCTGGCTCGGCGAGGGCGGCATGGGCGTCGTCTACGAGGCCGAGCACATCGACATCGAGCGCAAGGTCGCGCTGAAGATCCTCCGCTTCGACCTGAGCCGCCAGCCGCGGATGGTGCAGGTGTTCCGCGACGAGGCCCGCGCGGCGAGTCGCCTGGGCTCGAACCACATCGTCGAGATCTTCGACTTCGGTGAGCTGCCGGACGGCCGCTCGTTCTTCGCGATGGAGCTGCTGCAGGGCCACGATCTCGTGCCCGCCGAGGGCCAGGTGGTCGAGCCCGGGCGTCTGGTCGGCATGATGCGGCAGGTCTGCAAGGGGCTGCACGTGGCCCACCGCGCCGGCGTGGTGCACCGCGACGTGAAGCCGGAGAACATCATCACGATCACCGAGAACGGCCGCGCGGACACGATCAAGATCGTCGACTTCGGGATCTCGGCGATGTTGTCCGCGGGCAACGCGGACGGATCGGTCGCCGGAACGCCGCACTACATGGCGCCCGAGCAGATCAACGGCGCGGCGTTCGAGGGGCGGCTCGACATCTACTCGCTGGGTTGTACGGCGTACGAGCTGTTGACCGGATCGCCGCCGTTCGACGCCGACTCGATCGAGGATCTGCTGCACCTGCAGCTCACCGGGGTGCCGACGCCGCTGCGCGAGCGCCGACCGGAGCTGGCGGCCGCGCCGGCGCTCGAGCGGGTGATCACGCGGTGCCTGGCGAAGCGGGCCGAGGATCGCTATGCGGACATGGCGGATCTCGAGGCGGCGCTGTGCGAGGCGCAGATCGCCGATCGGCTGTCGACGCCGTGGGACGACCTGCCGCTGCCGGAGCTGCCCGACGTGGCGCGGCGCGAGCGATTGCTGCGGGAGATGCCGACGCCGGGTGTGATTGCGCCGACGCGGAGCCGGTGGTTGTGGCCGGTGGTGGCCGGGGCGAGCACGCTGGCCGCGGTCGCGCTCGGGCTGTTCTTGGCGTTCGGGCGCAGGCCCGAGGCTGCGGCGCCGGTGGTCGACGACAACGTGGAGCGGCTGGCGACGGAGGCCCGCGATGCGGCGGCGAAGCTGAACTGGGTGTTGCCGCCGCCGCGCGAGCCCGACGCGCCCACGGCGTATCGACAGATCCGCGAGCTCGAGGCGATCGAGGGGACGTCCGAGGCGGTGGCGGACGAGCGGGCGGCGGGGCTGCGGTCCGAGTTCTCCGCGACGCTGACGCGCCAGGCGGACGTGTTGTGGGATCAGGGAGCGAAGCTCGCCGCGACGAATCACTATCTGTGGGCGTTGGCGTTCGAGCCGGGGAACCGCCACGCGTACGACCGGGCTGGGGTGGACAACGCGATGCTGTTGGACTTCATCCGCCGGGCGAAGGACGGGGACTTCACGCAGTCGGAGCTGGCGCTCGGGTTGATCGCGACGGTGCAGACGGAGGGAGATCCGCAGCTCTTGGCCGCGAAGAACGAGGAGATCGACGCGGCGATGGAGGGGTTGTCACCGCAGGCGGCGGTGATGATCGGGGAAGCGCTGGATGTGGAGGGGAGCCGGCGGAAGAAGCGGGTGCCGGAGACGGCGGTCGCGGTGGCGGGGCCCGCAGTGACTCCGGGCGTCCCGGCGACGCCGGTGGTGGAGCCGGCGGTGGAGGCCGAGCCGGAGGTCATCGCGGAGGAGTCGAAGATCGCGAAGCGGCGGCGGAACCTCGGGGTGGATCCGCGGGCGGTGCTCGGCGGGGCGGAGCGGGATCCGGAGCGCGCGAAGGAGCTGGCGGAGCAAGGAATGGCGGCGCTGCGGGCCGGGCGGAGATCGGAGGCGTCGTCGCTGTTCAACCAGGCGATCGCGTTTGATCGGAGCAACGCGACGGCCCTGATGGGGTTGTCGGATATCGCGTTCGACACCGGGGCGGATACGAAGGCGGTGAACTACGCGGAGAAGGCGGTGGAGGCTTCGCCGGGGAATCAGACGTATCGGCTCAAGCTGGGGGATGCGTATTTCAAGGTGCTGAGGTATCGGGAGGCGTTGGCGCAGTATGAGGAGGCGAAGAAGAAGGGGTCGGGGAAGGCGGATGAGAGGATTGCGCGGGTGAAGGCGAAGTTGGGGGAGTGAGGGAGGGCGTGGGATGCACGAGAGGTTCGACGACGATCGAGTTGGGTGAAGCGGTGGCGAATTGCAACGGACGCGGTCATCGAGCGACGCTCGACGCCCTGTACGTTGGACGGACATCGTACCGTTCGACAAAGACCTAATGTTCGACGTCTTCGACATCCTCGTTCCTGAGCTCGTCACGTCGTGCATCGAAGTGCGTCAGCACGAGACGGCGTTCGGTGGGGCGTGTCAGAAACTTTGTGTAGGCGGCCCGGTTGGTTGAAGACGGTTTCCAAGACGAAAGGGAACCGAGACGATGATCATCCAAGACGACACCATCGACCAGCTGCTCGCCGGGCGGGATCCCA
>JBIJCC010000018.1:37500-136203 GCA_044344875.1 Nannocystaceae bacterium | reverse complement strand
AAGGAGGCCGAACTCCGCGCCAAGCTCCGCCGCGACCAACGCCGCTCACCCAAGCCTCGGTGACCCCCGCGGCCCCTCGTCCGACTCTCGCCGGCGAATTCACGCGCTTCCTCGCCGGCGTCAACAATCCCTGAGATTGCCAGCCGGGATCTGCGCAATCACGGACAATGGCGAGAGCTTCGATGCCTACCACAGTTCGTACGGAGTTGCATCCTGGGACGACTGGGTAGACGTAACTTGCCCGTTCGTGGAATCAAGCTCGTTCTACAAGAACAGCGTCGCGTCCTTGACCGTGTACGTGACCGACGGTTCCGACACCCAGTCGGCCTCGGCGAAGGCTTGCAGAGCAGACTTCTCGGCGAGTTCATTTAGCTGCGGGCCTGAGGTGTTCTCGGGGAACGCATACACAGGGACCACTGGTCTCGGAGTCTCTGTTTCGGAATGGAACTCAATTAGTGGGTACGCCTACGTTTTGGTGAAGCTCAAGGGGAGCAATGCCAACGGGTCGATGGGCTTGCGAGGAATCTACACCACCGACTGAAGATTCCGCCGGCCGCCGCTGCGGCATGGCTCGACGAAACAAGACTGGGCGGTTCTGATGGTGATGGCCTTCCTCACGTAGGGTCTCCGAGGAAGCGTTTTCTTTCCGTGCCGGGCAAACTAGGCAAGGCACCGCACCTATACGAGGGTTCGGCGTGGTCTGGCGCTTGCGTGGCCTGAACCGCACTACAGCAGCTTTCGTGCTCGGCGAAGCGCGTCGGCGTTCTGTCACATACGGGGGAAAAGGGTGAACAAGTTTTCGCGCACTCTCCAACTCACTCTTGCCTTCGTTGGAGGTGGACTAGGCGTGGGTATTGCTTTCTGGGCAATCCCGCGTGCGTCAAGCGATACGCCGACGCACGAAAGAGCAGTGCCGAACCTCACAGACGCAAAAAGACTAAACTTGGCGAAAGACGACGACACTGACGCGCAGCAACGACTCATCCGTCTTGAGCGGAGGTTTGCCGAGCTTGAACAACGTGCTTCGGTTCCCCCTTCGCTGCAAGCTAGTCCGGGTGCTTCGGCCGAGCAGGTGCCTGCTAGCGATCTACGCCGGCTCGACGAGGGGCCCGACGCTACAGCACAACGCGAGCTTGAAACGTGGACCCGCCGAATTGACGAGTTTGAGAGCGATCCTCTAGATGCCGAATGGGCGCACGCGACGAGCCGCGCTCTTGAGGAAGGACTCGAATCGGCTATTGGCACCAACGGTGGGATAGTCGAGCGCGTTGAATGTAGATCTTCACAATGCAAGGCCGTACTTGGATGGGCAAATGAACAGGGTCTTCAGAGCGGCTCTGTGAGCGCCGTTCAGGCTTCCTATTCCATCAACTGCGCGCAACATATCAAGCTGTCGGCTGATCCTGCCAGCCTGCGCTCAACAATGATATTTGACTGCCGAGATGAAGGCAGCCAGCCAGAATAGTCTGGCCATCTCTTCCGTCGATCCGGCTGACCGAAGAACTTGTGGCGTTAGCCGTTGAAGCACTGAGCTACACCCCGAGCCGCTTCTTCGCCGCCGCGGGCAGATCCGCCTTGCCCAGCGTCTTCGCGATCGCCTCCGCCCCCGCGCGGTCGCCCACCGCCTGGTGCGCGAGCGCGAGCACCACCGAGGTGTCCGCCGGCCCCCTGCCCTCGGCCTTCGCGAGCGCCTGGTCCGCCCGCGCGACGTGGGCCTTCGCGTCGGCCGTCTTCCCCGCCTTCGCGAGCACGATCGCCTGGGCCGCCAGCGCGATCGGGTGCAACGGCGCCAGCGCCAGCACACGCGACGTCCCCAGCGCCGCACCGTCCGCGTCGTCGCTGACCAGCGACAGCATCAGGTACCGCGCCGCGGGATCCATCGAATCCGCGTCGATCGCCAGCGCAGCCCGTAGCACGCGCTTCTCCTCGGCCACGTCGCCGGCCTTGCGCGCGAGCTCGGCGAGCTTCACGAACGGCTCGATCGACTCGGTCGCGAACGTCTGCGCCGCCTCGAGGTGACGCTTGGCCGCCGCGGGGCTCTTGCCCTGCATGATCACCTGGGCCAGCGCCATGCGCGGCAGGAAGCCGTCGCCCTTCTTCGCGACGAGGGCCTCGAGCGTGCGGATGGCCTCGGCGTGCTCGCCCTTCTCGACCTGCTCGCCCGCGGCCAGCCACAGCTTCATGCGCGGCTCGTCGGGCTTGCCGCCGGGCGCCCAACCGCGGACCTTCGCGGCGAGCTGCGCGGTGAACCACGCCTCGAAGTCGCCCTCGACGGTCGCGAGTGACTTGCCGAGGTGCGCGGTGAACAGCTCGTCGGTGTGCTTTCCCTGGCCGTAGCCGTCGAGGATCGCGATGAGCTTGTCGCGGCCGTAGGTCGCCGCGAGGTAGCGGATCGCGTAGGCCGCCGTCGCGTAGGCCGCCTCCATCATCATCGGGCTCTCGGCGCGGATGAACGCCAGCTCGAGCTCGGACAGCTTGCGGAGCTTGCCGCGCTTGCGCGCCTCGGTGAGCAGCGACGCGCTCTCGCGGGCCCACGCGGGATCGGCCTGCTCGGACTCCCACTCCGACAGCCCCTCGGTGAACCACCGCGGCACGCGGCCCTTGCTGCGACGGATCGCGTAGACGTGCGCGAGCTCGTGCCGCATCACCAGATCGAGGTTCACGCGGCCGCTGTACGGGCCGATGAAGGTGATGACCGGGCCGAAGCACACCGCGACCGCGCCGAGGCTCGGCACGCCGACGGTGCGCACCGAGAACTCGTCCGGTGCGTCGAAGAACTCGAGCCGCAGCTTGCCCGCCTGGGTCTTGTAGAAGCCGTCGAGCGCGCGACGTGAGCGCTCGGCCGAGGCCATCAGCACCGGCTGCACGAACGCCCGATCCTCGGTGGGCAACCGGATGGTGAGATCGCCCTTGGTCTCGACGGTGTAGTTCTTGTCGAGGCTGTTCTCGTAGAGGTCGAGGACGTTGCGCGTGCGCTCGTTGAACGGATCACCCTTCCACGCCTTCTCGAGCGCGGCGCGCCCCGTGGTCTCGTCGCCCAGGCGCAGCAGGTTGAGGCCCCACGCGCTCTGCACGTACGGATCGTTTGGCGCCAGCGCGACGCCCTCGCGCAGCACGTCGTCGGCCTCGGGATACAGGTGCAGGAAGCCGAGGATCTCCGACAGATCGCGGAAGAAGACCCCGCCCGTCGGATTGTCCGCGAGCACGCGATCGCGGGCCGCGGCGTAGTCCTTGGGTCGCCCCGACGCGATCGCCTCGGCGGCGACCACCGCCAGCGAGCGCACGTGCCCGGGGTTGCGCGCCAGCGCGTCACCGCGGGTGTGCGCGGCGACCTCGTCGTGCCGGCCCTCGATGAGCGCGATGCGGGCGAGCACCGCGTGCGCGTCGGCGTGGTGCGGGTCGACCATCAATGCCTCGGTCGCGGCGCGCGATGCCGCGGCGAAGCGGAGGTTCTCGACGTTCACCATCGCCATACCGACCATGGCCTCGACGTGCCACGGGTCGCGCGCGAGCAGCATCTCGAACGTCGTCGCCGCCTCGTCGCCGGCGTACTTCTCGAGGAACACCGAGCCGCGCAGCAATCGCACGCGATCGCCGATCCACGTGCCCGCCTCGACCGGGTCGAGCACCTCGGCGGCCTCGAGCACCATGTTGGCGTCGTGGTAGCCGCCCTTGCCGCCGCGCGACTGGGCCGCGATCGCCACCGCGAGCAGCTCGGCGGTGGTCTTGGCCTTGCCCGCGTCGTACGCGTCGTACATCGCGTCGATGAGCGCGCGGGTCTTCGGATCCTCGCGCAGCCCGGTGTCGACGCGCAGCGCGATGAGCTCGCCCTGCAACGGCAGCGCGTCCGGGTGGCGCTTGATCGCCTCGTCCAACAGCTTCTGCGCGCCGGCGAGATCGCCCCGCGCCCGCAGCAGCCACAGCCGCAGCTGCACCACCTCGACGTCGAGCGGCTTGCCCTTGGGATCCTCGAGCACCGCGCGCGCGTCGTCGTTCGCCCCCGTGGTCGCGAGCGCCCGGGCCAGGGCGACGCGGACCTCGAGGTCGCCGGGCTTGGCCTTCAGCAGCCCGCGCAGCGCCTCGATCGCCCCCTCGGGGTTGCCCCGCACGACCGCGGCCAGGGCCGCGTCTCGCCCCTCGACCTTCGTCGCCGCGGGCCGCGGCCGCAGCTCGGCCACCGGCGCGTCGGGCTCCTCGACGGCGCCGTCGGCCTCGCCGCTGCCCTCACGGGGGTCGGCCTGCGTCGGATCGGTCGGGTCGTTGGCCGGCGCGTCCGAGACAGGCGGCTTGGTCGCGGCCTCGGGTCGACACGCCAACAGGAGCAACAGCGGGATCGAGCCCCACGCGCGGCCGGAGGAGGGGAACTCGGACCGCGAACGCATCGTCGCCGAGGATTGTGGAAGCGCGCCCGCGGGGTGTCAAACCCGCGCGGCACGGCGCGGCCCTTGGTCGCGCTCGGGGACCTCCGCGGGGCGTTCAGCGCCGCAGTCGCAGGCGCCGCAGATCCTTGCCGATGCCGAACACGGCCCGCGCGTCACCGTCGACGACGACGCGGATCTTGTTGGCCGCGACGCCGAGCTCGGGCGCCGCCGTCCACGTCGCGCCGCCGTCCTTCGTCTCGAAGCCCTGGGGCACACCGCCGACCCAGCCATGGCGCTCGTCGACGAAGCCGACGCCGAACGTCTGGACCTTCGGATCGACGACGAGCGGCAGCTCCTGCCACGTGTCACCGGCGTCCGCCGTCTTCAGCACGTAGCGCTGCGCGAGCGCGGGGTCCGGATTGTAGCTCTGCAGCGTCGCGTAGCCGACCTCGCGCGTGGGGAACGACGCCTTCCACGTCAGCTCGAACGGCCGCGCCGATCGATACACCACGCGCCACGTTCGACCGCTGTCGGTGGTCTTCACGATCACCGCGTTCGAGACCTCGACGTTGGGATCGCTGCCGGCGAACACGAAGCCGGTGTTCACGTCGACAAACTTCACGTCGAGGATCATCGCGGCCTCGGGCGGCAGCGCGATGCGCTTCCACGTGTCGCCGGCGTCGTCGCTGCGGTACAGCGACGCCGGCCCGCCGACGCGGCCGCCGACGTGGACGATCTCCTTGTGGCCGCGGACGCCGGCGTTGATGAAGTCGACCGACAGCACGTCGATCGCACACACGCCGCGGGCGCCCTCGGTGTCGGGTAGCGCGACCTTGGTCCAGTGCTCGCCGCCGTCGTCGGTGCGGTAGAGCATCGTGTCGTCGGTGACGCCGGGGAAGTAGTCGGGGCCGAGGTTGCCGAGGAAGCCGCGTCGCTCGTCGAGGAAGCCGAGCGCGCGCACGTACGTGCCCGGCTGCTTCCACAGCTCGCGCCAGGTGTCGCCGCCGTCGTCGGTGCGCAGCACTGCGCCGCTGCCGTTGCCGTAGAAGCCGACCTTCGGCGAGACGAAGACCACGTCGTCCTGCTTGCCGGGGTACTCGGTGCCCGCGATCGCCTGCCACGGGCCCTCGGCGACCCACGGCGCCGGCGGATCGGGCGAGACCGGCGGCTCGGGGGGCGTGGACGGGGTGGACGGTCGACACGCGACGAGAACGAGGGTGAGGGCGACCAGGGATGAGGCCCGCGACATTGCGCGCTTTTCTAGCACGCACGGCCCGTGCGGCGGCCCGGGAACAGCCCGTCAGCCCGCCGGGTAGGCGGTGCTATCCTGAGGCGCGATGGCCGACTCGCAGAAATCCCACACCGCGTACCCCGCCGACGTCTACGAGACGTTCGACGCGTTCATGCAGCAGGTCATCAAGGAAACCTACGACCACGGCGCCAAGCGGGCCGAGTTCGTGGCGTTGGTCATCGCCTCGGGTGAGCTGCTCCCGATGGCCTGGGGCCGCATGAAGAAGAGCGGCGTCAAGGAGCTCGCCCTCGGGGCCGCCGGTGTCGTCGCGCTGCGCGTCGGCCTCAAGTACCTCATCGGCGGACCGCTCGGCATGATCCTCACCGGCTTCACCGCGGCCACGCTGATCTCGTTCTTCTGGTCCAACCAGAAGGAGGTCATGCGCCGGGTGAAGCCGCTGAAGAAGGTCATCCGCGACGCCCACGAGAAGTTCGACGACGTGCAGGCCCGCTACCAGGACGGACGCTACGACTCGGGCGAGCGCGCGCTGCTGGTCGAGGGGCTGTTGCGCCGCGTGCTCGGCGAGATCGAGGCGCCGCTGCCCGCCGAAGAGACCGACGCGAAGTCAGCGAGCTGAGGTCGTCGTCGACGCGCGACCGGCCGTCGTCCGCAACGGGATCCAAATCACGACGTCGACGCCGAGCGCGAGCTCCCAGCCGCCGAGCCGTCCGACGGTGCGGAGTTGCCCAGCTTGATTGACGAGCAGCTGCGCGACGCGACCACCGTCACCGGCAGCGGAGCTCGCGGTGACCTCGAGGCGCGGCCCGAGGCGGACATCGACGCCTCCCGCGGAGAACCGGTGCGCGGGCACGATCGACACGCCGCCGCCAACGAGCGGGCGACGAGGCGCCGCGCGACCGGAGGTGTCGCCGAGATCGCTCGCGCGACCGGCCGCGCGAACCCACCACGGCTCCACGCCGAGGGCAGCGGCCGTCGCGAGCTCGAAGGCTCCGCGCCGCCAGGCGTAGCCGAGCGCGAGCCCGACGCGCGTGCGGACCAAGGATGTGTCCAGCGGCAGACGGCGACCCAGGACCCGCAGCTCCGTGCCCACGATCAGACCCGATCGATGTCGCAGCCAGAGGCCGACGTTGCCGCCAGCACCGACGAAGCGGTCGGCGTCCGCGGGCGCCCCCAAGCCCGTCGCCGAGGTCGCGACGACACCGACGCCGAGCTCGAACCGCGGGCGCACGCTGACGCGTGCCTCGGGCACCGGCGGCGAGTCATCGACGCGCGCCCGTGGAACTTCGGGACACGCAGGGCAGACCGTGGGGGCGACCGCGGGTGCGGGGATCGGCACGTCGCGGCGATCCGCCGTCTCCGTGCCGGCCTCGATCGCTGAGACCAGGTTCGCGACGTTTCCCGCGAGCAGGCGGACGATGTCGTCGGGGGACGAGCTCGGGTCGGCATCGATCGCGCGGTCGTAGGCCCGGCCATCACTCGCGACAAGCGTCAGCGTGAACGACTCCGGCTTGGTCGACGGCTGTAGATCGACGAAGACGAGGAAGCCCACCGCCTCGAGCGGAGCCTCGTGCGAGACCACCGGGATCTCGGGTAGGCGCAGCGAGAGCTCACGGGCGAAGGCCCCGGCGTCCACGCCGGCGGTCCTCAGGCGCAGGACCTCGACGCGCTCTCGGGGGGCGACGGCGGGGGCAGGCGCAGCCGTTGGGGTCTGGGCGCCGGTCTGGGCGAGCGTCGCCGCGAGGAGGATCGCGTTCATCCGGGAGACTGCAAAACGCGAAGAGGGACCCGGGGCAGGCTGCCGCGGATCCCTCGGTCTCGCAAGGGCTGGCGTTCGCGCCCGCGGCGGACCTCAGCCGTCCGCGTCGCCGCCGCCCGCGTCGTCGCCGTCATCCGAGTCCTCGCCACCGGTGGCGTCGTCCGCGTCGTCGTCCGAGTCTCCGCCCGTCGCCTCGTCGTCCGAGTCGCCTCCCGTCGCCTCGTCGTCCGAGTCCCCGCCCGTCGCCTCGTCGTCCGAGTTTCCGCCCGTCGCCTCGTCGTCCGAGTCCTCGTCCGAGTCACCTCCCGTCACTCCGTCGTCCGAGTCCCCGCCCGTCGCCTCGTCGTCCGAGTTTCCGCCCGTCGCCTCGTCGTCCGAGTCCTCGTCCGAATCCGAGTCTGAATCCTCGTCCGAGTCCGAATCCTCGTCCGAGTCCTCGTCCGAGTCTTCGACGCCACCGTCGCGATTGCTGCTGCCGTCGCCGCCGATGACCTCGCACCCGGGCAACCCGAGACCGAGCAACGCAGCGAGACCGAGCAGACGGGGGAGTTTCGCGCAGGTCGTCATGGTGGGTGGTCCTGGCGCGCAGGCCCGGGCGCCCCGATGGCGCCCAGCGGCGAGCTTCGGACCCAGAGATGCCCCCAGCCGCGCTCGATTACACCGCGGCGTCGCAATTCCCGGCGTCAACCACTCGAGCCAGTGGAGTCATCTCCCCCGCTGCTCGAATCGCTGTCCGCATCATCATCCGAATCGGAATCGTCGCAGTCGTCCGTGGCGCACGCGCTCGTCCCCGACTCCGAGGACGAGTCGCCCGGCGAGCCGTCGGTGGAGCTGCTACCCGCGGTCGAGCTCTGGGAGTCCGCGTCGGTGCCCTGGCCATCGGCGCCCGAGCTCTCCTCGTCGCCGTCGGTGTCGCCACCCGTGGGCGTTCCGTCGGTAGCCTCGGTCGTACTCCCCGTCGTCGAGGCCGCCATCACGACGTACGGCTGCACGCCGCAACCGCCGATCGCGAGGCCCAAGAGCACACACCCGAGCATCTGTCCGCGCGTCATCCGATCCACCGCCATTCAGCCGCCATCCGTGATCGCGAGTCGGGCTTCGCTGCGGTACGAGCCCCGCGGAAAGTCCCGCAGGTACGCCGCCCAGCACGCGCTCGGCGTCTTCGAGCTGCGACACAGGCCAGCCCGCGCATCGTCAGCGTAGCGGCCACGCGGGAACTTGGCCACGTAGCCGCGCCAGCGCTTGGCGAGCCGGGCGTCGTCGCCCATCTGCCGCGCGAGCGCGAACAGATCGCCCCAGGCGAGCTCGGCCAGGGTCGTTCGGCCGCCCACGCGAACCACCTCGACGAACTTCGCCTCGGCACCACCGCGATCGCCGGAACGCCACAGCCGGCGCGCATCGTCGCTGAGCGCGCGCAGTCGATCGGGATCGATCGGTCGCGCCGCGGGCCGCTCGGCCACGGTCTCGGGCGTCGCGATCGTCGGCGGCGTGGCCTCGATGATCGGGACCTCGGGCAACGGAGACACCGCAGCGGGCGCGACCGACCGGGGCAGCACGCGCTCGGGCTCCGGGCTCACCGCATTCCCCCGCGTCGCCGCATCGGCGGCGATCCGGAACGCCTGATCGAGCGGAGTCGTCGGCTCGACGCGCGCCGGCTCCGACACCTGCAGGATCGTGAGCGTGACCGCGGCCGCCGCGGCCATGAGGCCGAAGACGCCGGCCGCGACCACACGGACGGTGCGGCGCGGACGAACTCGGGGCATCGGGGGAGTCGCCCGCATGCGCGCACCCTCGGCCATCCGCTCGACCGCCGCGCGGGCATCGGCGACGAGGCCATCGAGCGCGTCCGCCGTGCCGCTGCGCGGTCGCGTACGGATGTCGACCACGACCTCGTCGGTCGAATCGGCATCGGCGGGCACCACCATGAAAGAACCCGACTCCCGGCCCGCGAGGGCCTCGACCCGCGCGAGGACGGCGGCGAAATCCGGCGGCACCGCGATGAGCGCCCGCGAGAGCGAGCCGCGGGCATCATCGACCAGCGCGTCGATCGGATCCGCATGATCCTGATGGTTGAAGTCGGTCACGACGACGCCTCCGTCCACCCGAGTCGCTCGAGTTCCTGGCGGATGCGGGTGCGCGCTCGAGAGGCACGCACCGCCAGATTTCCCTCCGTGATGCCGAGCTGCGCCGCGGCCTCGGACGCCGGCATGCCCTCGACCTCGCGGAGCACGAAGGCCTCGCGGAGGTTCTCGGGCAGCGTCGCGAGCAGCTCGTAGGGCAGCCGCATGCGCTGGTCCTGTTGGTGCGCGCGATCCGGTCCCTGGGCCACGCCACCGTGGGTCACGTCGGCGAGGGTGCGGAGGCGATCGTGCACGCGGTCGGTCGTCCGCGAGCGTCGCCAGTGCATGCGCACCACGTTGAGCGCGATCCCACGGAGCCACGACACGAACGATGCGCGCCCGTCGTACTGCCCGATGTTGGTCATCGCCCGCGCGTAGGCGTCCTGGGCGAGATCCTCGGCCAGCGCCGAGTCGCCGGTCAGGAAGCAGACGTGCTTGAGGACGGCGTCGAAGGTCTCGAGGTACAGCCGCGACCATGCGTCGAGATCGCCGCGGCGGGCCGCCGTGACCAGGGCCTCGAGCCGCGGGGCCCCGTCGCCGTTGGCCGCACTCCCGGGGGTGGCCCGGGGGAGCGCCACGATGATGGCCGGGTCGGTGGGCTGACGTTGCATCGGCGGAGCGAGGGGGCGCCTCGATCTCCAGGTTGCGCGAGCGTCCCCGGGATTACGAGGTCGGCGCGAAGTTGCCGCCGAGGCCCGCCCACGGTCCGCGGACGCCCGGCGTCATCCGCGCCGGTCCGCGATCAGGCCGGGTGCTCGGCGTGCCAGCGGCGGGTGAACTCGGTGGCCTTGCGGTAGCTCTCGCGCACCTCGTCCACCAGCATCTTCTCGACCTTGCCGCCGAGCAGCGGGATCGAGACGTCGACCTCGCCCTCCCAGATTCGCTTGCAGCGGGTCGGGCCCATGGACTCGACGCGGTACAGACCCACGGTCGTGATCTTGTCCGCCATGAATCCGGGCGTGGTCACCGTCCGCATCGCGCTGTCGCGGGCCTTGTAGTGATTGCGCTCGACGTAGCTGAAGCCGCCCTTGACGAACTTCTGCATCAACGCCGGCACCTCGCGATTCGGGACCAGCTTCTGCTCGCGGTGGATCTCGAGGGAGTCGCCCTCGCCGACGCGCTCGAACTTGATCCGCTCGCACTTGATGTCGAGCGCCGGCCACAGCGCCGCGCCGTAGGCATCGTCGAAGAACGCCTCCCAGTAGCGCGCGGCGGAGACGTCGAAGGTGTCCTCGATGGTGTACTTCATGGACTCGGGCGAGGCTGCCTCACCCGGCCGCGCGCTGTCCACCGCCCGGCGCGTCGTCGGGCGGGCGTGGCCGCTCGGGCGCGGCCGCAAAAGCCCGGGCGCGGACCTCGGGATTGCGCAAGAAGATCGCGAGGGCAACCGCACCGACCAGCTCGCCGTACCACAGCGTCGCGGTCCGCCCGAGGATCGTCGCGGCCAGGGCCATCGGGGCGGTCGCGCCGGCGACCAGGCGCACGGTCGCGACCGCGAGGCTGCCCTCGGCCGCGAACAGGCCGCCGGGCAGGAAGCTGAGCGCACCGACCAAGGTGCCGGTCGCCCACAGGAACGCGGCCAGGGTCAGCGACGCCTCGGTGCCGGCGAAGCCGCCGAGCACCAACCAGAAGCCGACGCACTCGAGCCCCCAGCCGACGACGGACAACGCGCTGAGCACGAGCAACGGGCCGACCTTCAGCACGACCGCGGCGCTGTCGACGAGCAGCTCGGCCTTGGCGGCGAACCGACCGACGACCGGCAGCGCCCCCATGCGCCGCAACAGCGGCCGCAGGATCGCCGGCGTGCCGAGCACGACGACGCCGACGACGACCAGCACCGCCGTGACGACGACGATGGGCAGGTACTCGCCGAATCGCGACACGCCCAGCAGACTGAGCACGACGAGGGCGACCAGATCGGTCAGGCGATCGGCGACGACGATCGGCGCCGTGCGGCTGAACGCGACGTCGTCGCTGGCCTTGAGCAGCGCCGAGCGCAGCACCTCGCCGAGCTTGCCCGGCGAGATCGACATGCTGAGCCCGGCGAGATAGATGACCAGCGAGCGGCCGACGGTGAGTCGTGGCGCGTCGCGGCGCACGCCCAGCCAACCCAACGAGAGCTCCCACTTGGCGAAGCGCAGCAGGTAGTTCACGGACGACAGCGCCAGCGCGGCGCCGAAGCGCCACCACGGGAAGTCGGCGAGCTCGGCGGCGATCGTGCGCGCGTCGAAGTAGATCATCGCCGCGGCGTAGAGCACCGCGCCCGCCACGATCGCGTACAGCGTGCGGCGCAGCAGTCGGCTCACGGACGTCTCGCTTCACGGGCGCGTGGCCGCGTCGACCACGGCGTGCCGTCGGCGCCGAGCGCCTCGCCGCGGCTGCGCGGCCAGGGATCGGCCGCCTTGGCCCCCGCGAGTTCGAGTCCCACCCCCGCGCCCGGCTCACCCGACGACGCGGTGACGCGGCGCTGCGTCCACGCGTCGATCGCCCGCGCACGACGGCCGACCTCGGCGTCGTCGAGGCCGGTCGCGCCGTGGACCGCGACGCGCGACACGTCGAAGGCCCGCGACGGCGCCGTCGCGCGCCGCGATCGCAACAACGCCCGCTCGGCGTCGAGGACCCACGTGAACCCGGCGAAGACCTGGGCGACGATCGCAGCGCCGACCTCGACCGGCTCGACGGCCCGTCCGTCGGCGTGGGCATGGGCCGCCACCGCGATCGCGGCGAGCGCCGCTGCGAACGGTCCGTCGCCCGCGTCGGCCTCGAGCACGGCGGGGGCGAGCACGATCGCGTGCCGCCCGACCCACGCCCGCGGCAACTCGCAGGTGGCGTGCCCGAGGCGAACGGCGATGGTGCGCCGATCGCCGTCGGGTCCGGCGATGCGCCCGAGCGCGCCGAGGGCGGTCGGCCCGCGGCCGATCGCGGCCCAGCGCGCCGCGATCCCGAGATCGACCGCCGTCTCGACGACGTCGGCGATCAGCCGATCGCTCGGGTTCCACGGCGTCGACGGCCCGCGCCCGTGGACGATCACCACGACGCCGCGACGGCGCGCGTAGGCGGGCAGCACCGCACGGAGCACGGCGCCGACGCGATCCGCAGCGTCGACGACCAGCGGTACCGGTGCCCCGAACTCCACGCGCGGCAGAGTATAGCGATCCACCTCGCGCGCGTCGCGGGCCGCACGCGCCCGTGGATCTTTGCGCCGCCCCGCACTACGATTCGGGCGCATGCCACGGACGTCGGGAGTCGGGTCATGACGAGTGTGGTCTGGATCGGGCGCGTATCGCTGCCCGGCGAGGCCTCGGTGCGCACCGTTCGGATCGAGACCGACGGCGCCGCGCCGGACACGGGCGACACCGCCACCGAGATCGCGGATCCGTTCGCGCTGGCGTTGCCGGCGACGGGCGGCGATCACCACGGCGACGCGTACCAGCTCGCCACCACGCTGCCTCCGAAGACCGGCGGCGTGGTCGCGCCCCTGGGGGAGCTCACGCTGCGACCGCCGCTGCGGCCGGGCAAGATCGTGTGCGTCGGTCGCAACTACGCCGCGCACGCCAAGGAGATGGGCAACGACATCCCGACCGAGCCGCTGCTGTTCACCAAGCCGGCCTCGGCATTGCTCGCCGCCGGCGAGTCGCTGCCGCTGCCCCGCGGCTTCGAGCGCATCGACATGGAGGCCGAGATCGTCGTGGTCATCGGTCGCACCGGCCGCGCGTTCCATCGCGACCAGGCGCTCGACCACGTCGCCGGCTACGCGCTGGGCAACGACATCTCGTGCCGCGACCTGCAGAAGCTCGACAAGCAGTGGACGCGCGCCAAGGGCTTCGACGGGTTCGCGCCGGTCGGGCCGCTCATCCGCATGCATCCGCCGGGCACGCCGCTGCCGCCGGACGTCCGCGTGCAGGGCTTCATCGACGACGAGCTCCGTCAGGACGCGCCGATCTCGGTGATGATCTTCGACATCCCGTACGTGCTCGCGTACATCGCCGCGTGCATGACCCTCGAGCCGGGCGATCTGGTGTTCACCGGCACGCCCGAGGGCGTCTCGGCGCTGGTCCCGGGCTCGCGCACGCAGGTCGGCACCGTGGGCTTCGAGCTCGGACGCCTCACGACCCCGTTGCGTTGAGCGCCGACGACGACGCCCTCGCGCCGACGAGTCGTTGACACCCGCGTCCGCTCGCACGACCATGGCGCCGTGCGGCACTGCGCCGCCGTGGAGCGAACGCAATGTCCACCGCAGCGAAGAAATGGATCGTGGGTCTCGATCTCGGGCCCCGCAGCGACGGCGCGATCGCGTTCGGCAAGTGGCTGTCGGACCAGGGCGGTGATCAGCTCGTCGGCGTCCACGTGCTCGAGGAGGCCCACCTCCACGCCGCGCTGCGCTACCACCACCTCGCGGAGCTCGAGACCAGCGCCCTGACCACCGCGCGGGCCAAGGTGGCCGCCGCAGACGCGACCGCGAACTTCAGCGTGCTCGAGGTGATCGAGGGCCGCACCGCCGAGGAGACCCTCGCTGCAGCCGCCGCCTATCGCCGCTGCGACGGCATCGTCGTCGGGCGCAATGCCCCGCGCGACGGACATCCCCTGATCCGCCTCGGTCGCGTCGCGCGTCGCCTGTTGCGGACCCTACCGACGCCGCTCGTCGTGGTGCCGCCGGACTTCAGCCTCGCGACCGCAGGGAAGGGCCCGGTGCTGCTCGCGTGCAGTCTCGACGACGACGCGCTCGCGGCCGCCGAGTTCGCCCGCGACTTCGCGACCCGGTTCTCGAGGCCGGTCGAGCTCGTGCACGTGGCCCCGTCGCCGGATCACCACAGCGCGCAGTACCTCCCCGAGTCGACGCTCGCGAAGCTGCGCGCCGAGACCATCGCCGAGGCGGAGGCCAAGCTCGCGCAGTGGGCCGCGGCGAACGGGCTCGCGGACGCGACGCGCGTCGCCAAGCTCGGGGCGATCGTCGTCCAGCTCGCCGAGCACGCGCGGGCCCGCGACGCCACCGCGATCGTCACCGGTTCGCGGCGACTCTCGGGCTTCGAGCGGCTGCTCCTCGCGAGCGCCGGCAGCGAGCTATCGAGCCACGCGAGCTGCCCGGTGTTCGTCGTCCCCCCGAAGTGACGGGGCCGACGTCGCGGGCCTCGGACGGGGGACGCCGATCGCGTCCCCCGAGATCCGCCGTGGTTCAGGGGACCAGCGCGGCGAGATCGGCGTCGAGGAGCTGCACGACCGGCAGGCTGCGGTACAGGCTGCCCATGTCGCGCCGCGGACCATCGGCGTCGTGCGGCTCGTGCGGGATGTCCTGGCGGTGCGGCGGCGCCTTCACGAAATTGGCCTCGATCGCGATCAGCAGGCGACCGGTGCAGGTGCATGGGTTCTGCCCGTCGACGTGGGTGCACCGCGGCGTCAGGTAGTCCTCGACCCGCTTGCGCGCGCGGGTGAGGCGGACCCGATAGGCGCTCTCCTTGATGCCCAGCAGATCGGCGGCCTCGACCGGACCGTAGCCGAGCAGATCGGTGAGCACGAAGGACACGCGAACACCCGGCGGCAGACACGACAGCGTCGCGGTCAGGCAGGTGCGCTTCAGCTCCCACAGCATCGTGTGGAGCTTGACCGGATCGCCACCGAGCGGACCGCCGGTGAGATCGATCGGTCGCGTGATGTCGCTGCGCAGGATCTCGTCGAGGCCCTCGAAGGTGTACTCGGACTTGCGGCCGAGCGACTCCTCGAGCGAGCGCGCCATGAGGCCCAGCAGGGCGTCGGAGGGCTTGTCGGCGCCGAGGAACTTCGCTTCGCCCTGGGCTCGCACATCCGCCACGAGCTGCTTCACGGAGGCGAGTGCCTCGTCGCGGCTGCAGCACATGTGATAGGCAAATGCGTAGAGTCGCGGCAGTTCCTGGCGCAGTAGCTGTTGAATCGAACTCGTTGCGTCGGCCATTAGCGTTTGGGCTCGGCGTCAGAGTGTCACGTTCAGGTCCGCGCGCCAAGCTTTCGTTCGAGGGCCTGCCAGAAGCGAGCCTGCATGGTGGCGTCGTCCACGAGCGCACCCAGGCGGTTGATCTCTTGCATCCCTGTCGGGCTGGTCACGTTGATTTCCGTGAGTCGGCCACCGATGACGTCGAGGCCGACGAAGAATTGGCCCCGCTCGCGCAGGACCGGGCCCACGCGGGCGCAGATCCGCCGATCGGCGTCGTCGAGCTCCGAGACCGCCGGCTTGCCCCCGGCGTGGAAGTTGTTGCGCACTTCGCCCGGTACACCCACGCGCAGCACGGCGCCGACGGGCTCGCCATCGACCATGAGGATGCGCTTGTCACCGCGGGTCGCGTCGGGGAGGTACTCCTGCGCGATCGTCCACCGCGAGCCCTCGGCGGTCGCGAGGTCGATCAAGCTGCCGAGGTTCGGGTCGTCGTGCCGCGCGAGCAGGACCTCGCGGCCGCCGTAGCCGAACACCGGCTTCAAGATCATGCGCCCGCCGAGGTCGGCCAGGATCCGCCGGATCTCGCCGGATTCACGGACCACGTAGGTCTTGGGCGACAGCTCGGGGAACTGCGCCAGACTCAGCTTCTCGTTGAAGTCGCGCAGGCCTGCGGGGGCATTGAAGACGCCTGTGCAGGCCCGATCGAGGATCCACGTCGCGGTCAGGTAGCCCTGATCGAATGGCGGATCCTTGCGCATGATGACCGCGCCGAACTCCGCCATCGATCGCCATGTCGCGGCGCGCCCGCGGTGCGCGACGAGCCCGGCTCCGGTCCGCTCGATCCGCAGCAGGTCGGCCCGGGCCCACGCCTGGTCCTCGCGCAGCGCGAGATCCTCGAGCATCGCGCAGTACGGACGATGACCGCGACGCAGGGCCTCATCGATCATCACGAGGGTCGAGTCGGCGGCGGGGGCGAACGTCTCGGGCGGATCGCAGACGAACAGGACGTCCATGGGCCGCGAGCATAGCCGGTCGAGATCCCGGTTCCGCCGCGCCCGCCGGTTTCTTGAGATCGCCCTGCGCCGTCAGTAGGATAGTCGCCTACACTTGGCAACGCGCAAGACCTCCTCCGTGCATGCGCGCCCCGGCGCGCCCGTCCGCGGCCCCGTGGCACCGCAGCACGCGGGCCTCGTGGCGCCGCGGTGGGCCAAGGTCGAACGCATCGCGCTGATCCACCGCGAGGTCCGCGAGCGGCTCAGCCCCGGCGCGATCGATCTGCTGTTCGCCCACGGCGAGCTCGTGGTCGAGGGCGGCGAAGCGATCGCGCTCGAGGCCGGCAACGGCCGCATCTACGCGACGGTGATGATGACCATCGATCTCGCCCGCTGCGCCCGGCGCGTCCGTGAACCGATCGACACCGCGACCGCGGAACGACTGACCGAACTGATGCGGGAACACGAGGCCGTCCGTGCACGGCTCACCGAGCTCGCCCGCCCGCACCTCGCGCGGCTCGCCCGCCTCCCGGTCGACGCGATCGAGCTGAGCGTCGACACCTCGATCCGCAGCGAGGCGATGGCCCTGCTCGTCGACGGCGATGCGGTCGCATGGCCGCGCAACTCCCCATCCGGCCCCTCTTCGTGTCCATGACATCCGACGCTGTTACCCTCCGCCCCATGACGCTCGACGCTGAGACCCGACGCGACGACGCGGGCGGCTACGGCATCCGCGAGGTCGCGCGGCTGTTCGCAGTCCCCGAGCACCGCCTGCGCTACTGGTCGCAGACCGGCTTCATCGTCCCGTCACTGCGCGACGGCGGCCGCACGCTGTACAGCTTCCGCGATCTCATCGCGGTCAAGGTCGCCAAGGCCCTGGTCGACGAGGGCGCGAGCCTGCGCAAGATCCGACGCTCGCTCGCGACGCTGCGCGCGAACCTCCCGGGCGTCGACACCTCCTTGTCGGCGCTGCGCATCCGCTGCGATCACGATCGCGTCGTCGTCGACGAGGGCGACCACCGCTTCGAGGCCGACAGCGGCCAGGTCGTGCTCGACTTCACGGTCTCGACGCTGCGCGAGCAGGCGGCCAGCGTGCTGACGCTGCCCGTGTCGAACGCCGAGCCCGACGAGCCGACCACTGCGCATGATTGGTTCCGCCGCGGCTGCGAGCTCGAGGCCGAGCGCGACAGCGCTCCCAGCGACATCGCCGGCCTGGCCGCGGCGCGCCGCGCCTACGAGACGGCGCTGGGCCTCGACCCGACGCTGTCTGCCGCGTGGACCAACCTCGGTGGCTTGCACGCCGAGCTCGGCGACGTCGATGCGGCGCGCGAGCACTTCGAGCAGGCGCTGCGCTGCGATCCCGATCAGCCCGAGGCGCAGTGCAACCTCGCCGAGCTGACGCTGCAGTGCGGGGACACCGAGGCCGCGATCTCGGCCTACCGCCACGTGCTGCGCACCTGCCCCGATTGGTCCGAGGCGCACTACGGGCTGGCGCGGGCGCTGCTGCAGGTCGGCGGCAAGCTGCAGGCGCTCGCCCACCTCGATCGCTTCTGCGCCGCGATCGCAGCGGTCGCCCCCGAGCTGCGCGCCCCGGAGATCGAACACCGCCGCGAGTCCGCCGCCGAGGTCGCCGCGCAGCTGCGGCGCGAGCTCGGGCGCTGAAAGGCGAGCGGTCGGTGTCGGGCGCCCGCGAACGGATCCTGCGCCTGCTGCTCGACCAGCTCGGCTCGACGCGCGTCGGCCAGCGCTTCGGCCTGCCGACGATCACCTCGCTCGACGACTTCCGCGCGAGCGTTCCGATCTTCGATCGCGATCGACACGAGCGCGAGGTCGAGAACCACCTCGGCTTCGGTGTCATCGACGACGCGGACCCCGCCGCGATGGAGCTCACCGGGGCGCTCGGCGAGCGCGATGCGGTGCTCGCCGTCTGGCGCGCACGGCTCGGTGAGGCCCCGCCGCAGCGCACCGCGCTGCTCTACGCGCACGGCCACGATCCGCTGGCCGAGCGCACGCTGCGGGATGATCTGCGGGCCTTCGGCGGCGAGATGTTCGTGCTCGATCGGATCGACGACGGCGCGCGCGTGCTCGAGCGCCTGCGCAGCTTCGATCCCGACCTGCTGGTCGCCCCGAGCGTACTGGTCACGCGATGGCTCGAGCGATCCCAGCGGGTGACGCTGCGTCGGCAGCTCCCGTCGCTGCGCGCCGTGCTGTGCGAGCACGATCTGTCCCACGCGGCGCGCTCCGACGTGCCGGTCCTCGGCGTGGGGTGGTTCCTCCGCGGGCTGCGCTGCGGGCTGCCCACGCCGCACGCTCCCGACGACTCGACCACGCTCGCGGTGGGCTCGCAGCTCCTCGAGCTGTTGCCGTACACCAACCCCGAAGACGACGGCCGTCGCGTCTACGCGGAGCACACGATCCTGCCCGAGGCCGCATTCCTCGGCCATCGCTACGAGGTCGTGGTGTCGTCGGCGCTCGGCATCCTGCGCCTGCGCACCGAGCAGCACGTGCGCGTCGTCGGCTTCGATCCGCCGTCGGCCGCGGCCCCGTTCCCGCGCGCGCGCGTGGTCCGGCTGTCGACGCCACCCGCCGACGTCGCGCTCGAGGGCTGCACCGTCGCCGGCGCGTGGCTGACCGCGTCCGTGCGCCAGGCCCTGGCCCGCGAGGATCCTGCGCTCGTCGCCGCCGAGATCGGGCCGGACCCACAGAGCCTCGGCGTCCACGTCGCGCCATCGCCGTCGTCGGCGCGCATGGGCGACGGCCTCGGCGACACCGAGTTCGGCGAGGTCTCGCTGCGCGGCGCAGGCACGTCGCACGGTCGTCCCCGCGGCTTGCTGTGCCGCATCGAGCTGCAGGGCCTGGTGCGCCCCGACCTCTCGCGCCGCCTCGCCACGCGGATCGACGACAACCTCCGCCTGCGCTCGCCCGCATACGCGTACCTTCGCGAGCGCGGCGAGCTCGACCCGCCGCGCGTGATCGTGGTGCCCGCGGGCACGGCGGCCAGCGAACGTCAGCGTCGGATCACGGAGCCGTCGGGCGGCGTGTGGTTGCCCGACGTCCGCGTCGTCGCGTGAACGCTACTTGCACCACCGGCGGCCGGGGTGCGGCGGCTTGGCCCACGCGCGGCGTCGATCGAGGAACTCCGTCACCGCGGCATCCATCGGCCCCGCCTTCTCGCGCGCCTCTTCGACCGAGGTGAGCTTGGGCTTCGCGGTCTTGCGCTTGGGCGGGGCCACCGGCGCGGCGCCCTGCGACTTCAACAACGCGCGCTGCCACGGGAAGATCGGCGCGACGTCGTTGCAGCCGCCGGCGATGTCCTGCGCGGTGCAGAACACCCGGATGTGCATGTGGTCGTCGTGGGGGAACCGCGGCTGGCAGGTGACATCGCCGAAGCGGGCCAGGATCGCGGGGTCCGCCTTCGCCTGCTTGCCCTGCGCGAGCAACATGGTGCGCAGGTGCTCGACGACGTAGATCTGCTGGATCTGCACGGTGTCGTCGGCGAGCAGCGCCGCGACGAACGCCCAAGTGCGCGGCAGATCGATCCGCACCGGGATGTCGTCGCTCGGATCGGCGAGGTCGCCGTAGTCGGTGCCACGGCCCTCGGGATCGAGCGGGATGGCCTTGCCCTCGAACGGCGTGCCGTCCTCGCGCTGCAGGTAGAACATCACGTCGGCGTCGCGGCCGGCCCGGTGCGATCCGTGCCCCGCGATCTCGCCGCCCTGCGGCATGCCGATGTCGCCGAACGTGAGGACCGACGGCGGCTCGGATTTCGGTTGGTTCTCGTGGACGTGGACCGCGGCGCGGACCAGCGCCGCGACGAGCTCGACGGTGCCGTGGCGGCGCTCGGGCTTCTTGCGCGGCGTGAAGCGGTAGCCCGGGCCCGACAGCGGCAGCGGCACGCCGCCCTCGAGGCTGCCCTCGTTGGGGCTGCCCTTCGACGTCGAGTAGGAAGGATCGAGCGCGAGCGGATCGGGGCCGCCCCCGGGGATCTCGGGCGGCGCCGGTGGAGTCGGCGCGGGGGCTGGCGTCGTCGGCGTGCTCGCCTCGGCCGCGGGTGCATCGGGCGGAGGCGCCGGCGCCGAGACGTGATCGCGATCGCACGCGATCACCATCAGGCACGACGCGAGCACGATCCCGCCTTGGCGCATGACTCCAAGGCTGCGACGCGTCGCGCTCGGATGCAACGTCGCGGCGGAGCTTTCGCCCTGACGACTCGGCATCAGGGCGCGTTCGCGCGGGTGAGCCCGCCGGTGCGACCGCTGTCGGTCGCGGGCTTGTCCTCGTCACGCAGCGTGCCCTCGGGGGAGACGCAGCGGACGAAGCCCTCGTGGGTGTTGCCGGAGGTCCGTCCGGCGGTCGTGCGTTGCGACGCGCTCTCGGACAGCACCAGATAGTCGCCGTCGCACGCGTGGCCCGCGGCCTTCTTCCACCGCGTGCGCAGGCTGGTCGCCGCCATCGCATCGTCGCTGGTGACCGACACGTACTGCGCACCGTCGCCGGTGGGCACCGCGGCGACCTGGATCCCGGAGTTGGCCTTGGGCAGCAGCAGCGGCGCCAGCGGATGACACCCGGTGCACAGCAGCACCGCCAGCGCGATGCATCGGCCTCGTGGGGTGCCAGGCATCCGCAGACGCTGCCAAAACCCCGGTCCCAGGGCAAGAAATCGGCCGGACCGCGCCCGTACGTGGAGCCATCCGACCGCGAAAAATTCCCTGTCACGAAACCAGGGGCTGCCCGCGTTGTTTGCCCGCCGCGACGCACCACCCCGCGCGGCGAGAGGTCCACCATGATTGCCCACGCCCCCATGTCCCCGTCCCCGAGCCCGAGCGAGCACGTCCACGGAGCGAACGGCTCCGGAGCCATCCTCGTCGCGACCGACGGCCGCACGCTCCCGCTGCGCAGCACCGCGATGCGCGTGCGCGCCGGGGGTGGGCTCGCCGCGGTGGTGCTGACGCAGCGCTTCACCAACCCGCACGCCGAGCCGCTCGCGGTCACGTACCAGGTGCCGCTGCCCGCCGATGGTGCGGTGAGCGGCTATCGCTTCCGCATCGGGGATCGCGAGATCCGCGGCGAGGTCGCGCGGCGCAGCGACGCGCGCGAGCGCTTCGTGCAAGCGGTGCTGGACGGACGCACCGCGGCGCTGCTCGAACAGGATCGCACCAGCGTGTTCACGCAGGAGATCGGCAACCTCCCGCCGGGCGCGACCATCGACCTCGAGCTGCAGATCGATCAGCCGCTGGTGTGGACGTCCGAGCAGGGCGGCACGTGGGAGTGGCGCTTCCCCACCGTCGTCGCGCCGCGGTACCTCGGCGCGCCGGGGCGGGTCGCCGACGCCGACCGCGTCACCACGCGCACCACCCTCGATCCCCTGGCGGTGACCGCCGCGCTCGAGCTCACGATCGACGACGTGCAGCACGGCATCGAGTGCCCCTCGCACGGCGTCCGCATCCATGGCGGTGACGCGGGCGGTGACGCGCGGACCCGCGTCGAGCTCGCCGAGGCGAACGCCACGCTCGATCGCGACGTCGTCGTGCGGTGGCGGGTCGCGGGGGCCCACGCCGCGACCGTCGTGCACCGCGCCCGACCGGCGCAAGGCCACCCGATGGCCGCCGACGCCTTCGCCCTGCTCACGATCGTGCCGCCTGCCGCCGCGACGAACCAACCCCACGTGGCCCGCGACCTCATCGTGCTGCTCGACACCAGCGGCTCGATGTCGGGGGCGCCGCTCGATCAGGCGCGGCGGCTGACGTGCGCGCTGGTCGACCAGCTCGACGAGCGCGACCGCCTCGAGCTCATCGAGTTCTCCACCGCCGCGCGGGCGTGGCAGGCCGGGCCGGTCGCAGCCACCGCGGCGCAGCGCACCGCGGCGAAGCAGTGGGTCGGATCGCTGCACGCCGGCGGCGGCACCGAGATGCGCACCGGCATCCGAGCCGCCCTCGCCGCGCTGCGCCCGGAGGCCCAGCGGCAGATCGTGCTGGTGACCGACGGGCAGATCGGCTTCGAGTCCGAGATCGTCGCCGAGATCCACGGCGCGCTGCCGGCGGGCTGTCGCGTCCACACGGTCGGCGTCGGCTCGGCCGTGAATCGATCGTTGACGGCGCCCGCGGCCCGGGCCGGTCGGGGCTGCGAGATCGTGATCGGGATCGACGAGGATCCCGAGCGCGCCATCGCGAAGCTGTGCATCCACACCCACGCACCGCTGGTCGTCGACGTCGCACTCGACGGCGACGCGCTGCTCGAGCACGCGCCGATGCACCTGCCCGATCTCATGGCCGGGCACCCCGCGACGATCGCCGTGCGGGTGCGGCCCGAGGGCGGCGCGCTGCGGGTCCGCGGCCGCACGGCGAGCGGCGCCTGGGAACAACGCCTCCAGCTGCCCGCGACCGGGGCCGCCGACGGCAACCCGGCGATCGTCACCCGCTTCGGCCGCGAACGCGTCGAGGATCTCGAGCTGCGGATCGCCGCGGGCGAACGCGGGCTCGACCCGCAGATCGAGCAGACCGGCCTGTCGTTCGGCATCGCCACGCGCCTGACCTCGTGGATCGCCGTCGACGGCGTGGTCTCGGTCGACCCCGGCGCACCGACCCGCCACGAAGTGATGCCGCACGCCCTCCCCCACGGCATGTCCGCGACCGGCGTCGGCCTGCGGAAGGCGAGCGGCGGCACGATGGAGCTGCTCGCCGAGGTCTCCCTCGGTGCCGCGTCGGCCGACGGCTCGGCCCGCGAAGAGGCGAAGGCCAAGAAGATGGAGAGCCCGATCGTGGCGCGATCGGTCCGCCGCGCGGCGCCGGTGCCCAGCGCCCCGCCGCGGCCCGCGTCGGCGAGCGCGCCGAGCGGTCCGCCACCGCGGGCGCGCGCGACGGACGACGACGAGGGGGCGAGCGCGGACCGAGGCGCGCATGGGGAGAGCGAGAGGCTCACCCAGGCCGGCACCGCGAGCGCGGTGCTCGACGTCCACGCCGACGTCACGCGCCTGGCCGACGGCACGCTCGTGCTCGAGTTCACGATCCCCGCCGACGCGCCCGGGGGCGGCATCGACTGGACCCTGCCGCCGACGATCGAGCTGCGCTTCGACGACGGCACGCTCGTCACCGTCGCGATCGACCCGACCCGCTCGACGCGTGGTGCTCGGCTCCTGCCGGGCATGCGCGCCAAGCTGGTGTGCCCGGGCGCGCCCCAGGGCACCCTCACCCTCGCCGTCGCCACCTCCGGCCTGCTGCTGCTACTGCGCCCATGATCGACCTCGACGCCCACCTGCCCGCCATCGTCGCCGGCGACGCGACCGCCTTCGGTCACTTCGTCGCCGGTGCCGAGACCCGCCTGCGCCACAGCCTCGCGTCGTTCGCCGCCGTCGTCGACGTCGAGGCCGTGGTGCAGGAGTGCCTGCTGCGCATCTGGCAGGTGGCGCCCGAGCTCGTGCCCGACGGCCGACCGAACGTGCTGCTGCGACTGTCGATCCGCGTCGCCCGGAACCTCGCGATCAGCGAGACCCGGCGGCGTCGGGTCGACCCCGCGGTGGTGCTCCGACTCGAGCGCGAAGCCGAGGCCGCAGTCGAGCCCGAGATCCCCGACCCGCGGCTGCGGGAGATCATCGCCCGCTGCCGCGAGCGCCTGCCCGACAAGCCCGCGGCGGCCCTCGCCGCGCGACTCGAGGGTCCATGGCGCGCCGACGCCGAGCTCGCCGACGATCTCGGCATGCGCCCGAACACGTTCCTGCAGAACTTCACCCGCGCGCGCAAGCTGCTCGCGGCCTGCCTCGGCGCCCATGGCATCGACGTCGCCCAGGAGCTCGCATGACCGCCGACGAACACCGCGATCTCGTCGAAGCCACCGCGTCTGCCTTCCGCAGCGTCGCCCCCGACGGCACGATCCGCGACGCGCCGTCGTGGCACGACCTCGACGCGGCGGGCCGCATCGAGGCCGCCGCGCTCGCGCTCGAGCTGCGCAAGCTCGAAGCGGCGCTCGATCCCGACGGCCTGTCGACGACGGCGAAGCTGGTGTTGGCCCGCATCCGCGGCGAGGGCCGCGGGGGCTGAAACGAAACGGGGGCCGCAGCGGGGGCCGCAGCGGGGGCCGCAGTTAGATCAGCGCGACGAAGATCGCGACCGCAGCCAGCGCGAGGGCACCGACCGCACTGATCCACAGCTGCGGCTCGATCCGCGGCATCTGTGGGTTGATTTGCATGGGGCGGCTCATGGACGTGGACCCACTGTGCAAGGCGCCTGTGCCTGGCAAATGTCGCGCATGTGTCGGGAGGGTGACAGCGCGCCAGGGGCCCCTGGGACCCCGAAAACAAGGAGATAGACGGTGTCGCCGCCTGGGTCGGGGCCCCCTGGACGACCCACGGACCCCACCGGCCGCAGGTCGCGCCCGCTTCGCGTGCAGTCGCCGACGTGACCCCGACTACGGGATCTCGACCTCGACCTCGGCGACGTTGTTGGCGTAGTTGCTCTCGTTGATCACCGGCAACGAGGTCCCCGGCGGCGGGTTGTTGAGGGCGATCCGCAGCGTGTACGTGCCGGCGGGCACGTCGGTCACGTCGATCCACTGGCACGGCAGGTACGCGCCGTACACGTCGGCGTAGCCGCGGCTGATGCCCTGGTTCCCGCAGTCGAACTGGCCCGGGTCGTCGGCCCACGCCCACGGCTCGAGATCGATGAGGCAGAACGCCTGCTTGTGTCCGGTCGCGACGACGCCGGTCGCGTCGAGCAGCTCGTACCCGGCGTAGTGATCGAAGTGATAGTGGTTGTGGCAGTCGCTGTAGTGGAACAGATCGGGGTGGTTCGACGGCACGCCCATCGCCATGTCGCGCGAGCCGATGTTGGGCGTGAAGGTGTTGAACCGCAGCACCGTGCGCAGGCCCGTGCCGTTGACGCACATCTCGAGGAGCTCGCAGCTGTCCTGGCCGACGTTGATGGTGTCGATCTCCGGCATCAGCTCGGCTTCGTCGACGAACAGATCCGGACCGGCGCAGCCGAGCAGGCCGTTGCCCGGATCGTCCTTGCTCGCCGGCGGGTTCGCGTAGTCGAGGCCGGCCTCGGCCGGCGCGCAGCGGTACACGCCGGCGTTGACCGCCCCCTGCGAGCAGCACAGCAGCCCGTCGGCGCACGCCGTCGCGCCGGCGTTGGGGTCGCACACCGATCCCGCACCGCCGTCGCAGAGGCCATCGCCGTTGTGCGCACGGACCTTCACCGAGTCGATGCCGCCCTCGACGATGCCGGTGCCGAGGTCGGTCGCGGTGATGCGCAGCCGCGTTCCGGCGACCATCGGCAGGCCGCACGCGGCGTACTCGACCGGCGACCACGTGTTCGCGCCGACGACCTGCGCCGGCGACTCGAGCTGCTCGAGCGTGTGGTGGAAGAAACCGTCGGGCTCGTCCGCGTCGGGTGTGAGCAGCTCGACCTTGAGCAGCGTCCCGGACTCGGTCCGCGACTTGTAGAAGAACCGGGTCAGCTCGATGCTCGCCGTCTCGTTCCCGGTCAGGTCGAACGGCGGAGACGTGAGCGTGGTGCTGCCACCCGAGACGTCGGCCTGGTCGACGATGCCGTCGGGGTTCTGACCGGTGAAGTAGCAGGCGGTGCCGCCGAAGCAGAGGCCCGGCTGCGACACCTCGGCGAAGTCCATCGTCGCCTCGGGCTCGCCGCGGATCCACGCGCCGGCGACCGCGTCGCCGCCGACCTCCCAGCCGAGATCGTCGTCGAACGGATCCTCGAACACGGTGTGGGTGAAGCCATCGGTGATGGTCGTGAACGACCACGCCTCACTGAGCTCCGACTCGCTCTCGGGGAAGTCGGGATGGAACGCGCGGACCTGCCACTCGTAGCGCTGCTCGTAGTTGAACAGCCGCGGCAGACACGGCCCCTCGGAGCCCTCGTCCGACAGTCGGCCCGCCATCAGCTCGATGCCGTCGACATAGACGCGGTAGCGCACCGGATCGCCGTCGGGATCCTCGACGGGCTCCCAGCAGAGCTCGGCATCGATGGCGACGGACTCGGCGCCGTCGAGCGGTGCCATCAGCGTCGGCGTCGGTGGGGGCGCGCCTGGATCACCGCCGGTGGTATCGGGATCGCCGGTCGTCGTCGTCGCGCCACCGGTCGCAGACGCGTCGGTCGCCGACGTCGTCGCGCCCTCGGTCGCGTCACCGTCGTCCTTGCATGCGGGGACGGTGAGCAACGCGGGGGCGGCGAGCAACGCGAGCACGCCGAGGCGGGTCGCGGACGCGGGGCGCAGGGGGGACACGGATCGGAGGCGCATGGCGGTGCGGGGCGACGGGCAACATCGCCTCCACCACGATATCCCTGCGCCTGCCCGAATGGGTTGGATGAATGCGCGAGCGCCCGCGGGGCAGTCGCCGCTCGAGCGGCGCGGCCGCTTGTGCGGGGCTGGGCGCCTGGGACACCATGCCCGCGCGCATGCCCGAGCCGATCCGCCGCGACCCGACCAACACCGTGCGCATCGGCGTCACGCGGCGGCCGCTGTCCGACCTCTACTACGATCTCATGCGCCGGCGCTGGCGCTGGCTCATCGGGTTCCTCGCCGCCGCCTATCTCGTCATCAACCTCGCGTTCGCGGCAGCCTTCAGCCTCGACCCCACCGGGTTCTCGGGGGCCGAGCACCTCGACTTCGCGCAGGCGTTCTACTTCAGCGTGCAGACCTTCGCGACCATCGGCTACGGCGCCGTTGCGCCCAAGAGCCTCTACGCCAACCTACTGGTCACCTTCGAGGCGCTGTTCGGCATCATGTACACCGCCCTGGCCACCGGCATGGTGTTCGCCAAGTTCTCGCGCCCGAGCGCGCGGGTGACCTTCAGCCACGTCATGACGGTGAACCGCCGCAACGGCCGACCGACGCTGCAGTTCCGGCTCGCAAACACGCGCGGCAACGATCTGGTCGAGGCCTCGATCCACATCACGATGCTGAAGAGCGAGGTCACGGCCGAGGGTCACCGCCTCCGGCGGCTCCACGAGCTGAAGCTCGATCGGAACTCGTCACCGCTGTTCAGCATGAGCTGGCTGGTGCTGCACGAGATCGACGAGAACAGCCCCCTGTGGGGCGAGGACGAGGCCTCGCTGGCCGCCGACGAGGTGATGTTCATCGTCACGCTGACCGGCATCGACGGCACGTTCGCCCAGACCGTCCACGCCCGCCACATCTACGAGTTCCACGACGTCCGCTGGAACCACCGCTTCGTCGACATCATCTCGCCGCACTCACCCGGCCGCTTCCAGATGGACGTGAGCAAGATCCACGACGTGATCCGGACCGACTGAAGGAGCCCCATGGCCACGATGAACGAACTCGCCCAGCTCGAGGTCTTCGTCCGCGTCGTCGCGGACGGTGGCTTCACCGCGGCCGCCGCGAGCCTCGGCGTGTCGAAGTCGTTCGTGAGCCGCCAGCTCGGCGCGCTCGAGGATCGCCTCGGGGCGCGGCTGCTCAACCGCACCACCCGCAAGCTCACGCTCACCGACGTCGGCAGCGGATTCTACGACCGCTGCCGCCGGATCCTCGACGAGCTCACCGAGGCCGAGGGCACGGTGACGTCGCTGCAGACCTCGCCGCGCGGGACCCTGCGCGTCGCCCTGCCGATGAGCTTCGGGGTCGACCACGTCACGCCCGAGATCGCCCGGTTCCTCGAGCTGCACCCCGACCTCCACGTCGAGATGGATCTGTCCGATCGACGGGTCGACCTGCTGGGCGAGGGCTTCGATCTCGCGATCCGCATCGGCGCGCTCTCGGATTCCAGCATGATCGCGCGCAAACTCGCGTCGACGTGCATGGTGCTCGTCGCGAGCCCGGCGTACCTCGACGCCCACGGCCGCCCGAAGCGCGCTGCAGACCTGCGCGAGCACTCCTGCCTGCAGTACGCGTACAGTCCCACCGGCCAGTCCTGGCGCTTCACCGAGGACGGCGAAGAGGTGACGGTGACCGGCGAGGGCCGCGTCACCGCCAACAACGGCGAGGCGCTGCGCGGGATGGCGAAGGCGGGCCAGGGCATCGCGCGGCTGCCCGATTTCATCGTCAACGCCTCGCTCGCCGACGGGACGCTGGAGCGCGTGCTGCCCCATGCCGACGAGTCCGGGACGATCTGGGCGGTGTATCCGCACAATCGACACCTGTCGGCCAAGGTCCGGCTGTTCGTCGAGTTCCTCGCCGAGCGCTGGGCGTCGCCGCCGTGGGCCGCACCATGGACGCAGCCCGCGACGATTGCAGCGCGACGCCGAACCGGCCAAGCTGGACGTCGCTGATGTCGAGCCCACGCGCACGCGACGTCCCGTCCCTCGAGCCGAGCGCCGAGGACGAGGTGTTCATGCGGCACGCGCTCGCGATCGCCGAGCAGGCCGCCGCCGCGGGCGACGTCCCGGTGGGCGCGCTCGTCGTCCAGGACGGGCGCATCGTCGGCGTCGGTCGCAACCGTCGCGAGGTCGACGACGACCCGGTCGCTCACGCCGAGATCGTCGCGCTCCGCGATGCCTGCCGCGCCGCTGCGCGCTGGCGAGTCGACGGCGCGACGCTGTACGTCACGCTCGAGCCGTGCCCGATGTGCGCCGGGGCGATCGTCAACGCCCGGGTCGCCCGACTGGTCTACGGCGCCGCCGATCCCAAGGCCGGCGCCGTGCGATCGCTCTACTGCATCTGCGACGACGCGCGCCTCAACCACCGCGTCGCCGTGGTGTCCGGGGTGCTCGCGGAGCCCTGCGCCGCAGTGCTGCAATCCTTCTTCCGCGACGCGCGTGCGCGCCGACACGCGGACCGGCGGCGCGCCCCGGACCGCCACGACGCCGGGGTCGAGCCCGCATGAGCCGCGGCAAGAAACAGACCCCGGCCGCGCGCGCCGACGAGCTCGGCGCCGTGCAGCGCATGCTCGCCCGCGAGCGGCTCAGCATCGACGACTCGCAGCCGGGCCGCACGTGCTTCCTCTCGCACATCGGCGCGCAGCCGCGGCTGTTGCCGGGCCCTTGGGTCGGGCACCGGGATCTGATCTATGCCCTGGCGCTGGCGAACATCTCGCCGCCGCAGCGGACGTCTCTGGCGCGCGCCGTGCTCGTCGAGTACGACCGCGAGTTCGGCATCGGCCGGCTGCAGCTCGACGCGGTGCCCTCGGGCCTGCCGATGGGCGGGGCGTCGCTGCGGATGCGCCACCGCACCGGCGGCGTGACGTGCCTCTACACGTGGGGCCTCGGACCGGGCGCACGACCGGTCGAGTGCGACTGGTTGCTGCTGCGGGCCCAGCCCGAGTGGGCGCTCCTGTCCGGCCCGCCGACGTTGCGGGTCGAGGGGCTCGAGCTGCTCGCGGCCCTCGGCGGCGAGGTCGTGGTGTTGGTCGCGACCGCGACCGGGGCGATCCAGATCGCGCGGGCGTGCCACTCGAAGATCCGCGTCGCCGCCCACCCGAGGTTCGCGCCGCACATCGAGGGTCACGATCCCGACTCGCCGATCCTGCTCTGGCCCCACGACGCGCTCGACGGAGCCGGCCTCCGTCGCCGCGAGATCGCAGCGCTCGTGATGGTCGACGCGCCCCAGCCCATCCGACGCGAGGCCGAGCAATGGCGCGCGCGCCAGGCGGCTGGCGAAAAGATCGAGCTCGTCGACGTGACGTGCCCCGGCAGGTTGCGCACCGACGAACTGCTCGCGTTCTGGCGCGCGTGCGGCGAGCCCAACGTCCTGCTCCGCGGCGACGCGGCGTGGGTGACCAGCGGCGCGCGCGTGCTGACCGAGGCGGGCGCAGCGGTCGAGCTGCAACCCGACGCCACGCAGCTCGAGCTGCTCTGACGGCCACGGCCGGGCCGGGCCGGCGATTTGTCATTGCGTCACCGGCCACGTATATGATCGGCCCCACGTGGCCGATTCGAGCGAAACCCTCCGCATGCCCCCGTGGATCCCGGCTCTGCTCGGCCTGGGTGGATTGGGCGCGGCGCTCGGCGGGGTACAGCCCCAGATCGTCGGGGTCGCGGCGGTGGCCGCCGGCGTCGCCGGCTGGCTGCTCGGCACCGACGCGCTCGCGATGGTGCGCGGCCACGAGCGCCTGCAGGATCGCCTGCGCGCCGCCGAGGACGAGCTGAAGCTCGCAAAGTCCCTCCCCGCCCCTGCGCCGGCGGACGACGCCCGTCGGACCGCGGAGCTGCAGGACCTCCGCGAGCGCCTCGCCGCGGCGACCGCGGCCCTCGCCGCGACCTCGCCCATGGACGCCTCCGGTGGCGGAGGCAACCGCGAGCGCGAGGCCCAGCTCGAGACCCAGCTGGAGGCGCTGATCAAGCGCAACCGCGAGCTCGAGCGCGAGATCGGTGCGCGGCCCCGGACCGCCCTCGCCCCGCTGCTCGAGGAGTTCCAGCGCGACTTCGACAACGACCTGCGCAAGATCGACGAGACCCGCCAGGCGCTCACGACGATGAGCGACAACCTCCAGGGCATCAGCACCAGCGTCGAGTCGCTGGCGTCGAACGCCGAGGAGAGCTCGAGCTCGATCCTCGAGATGGCGGCGGCCAACGACGAGGTCGCCGAGAGCATGCTCAACCTCGCGGCCTCGGTGCAGCAGACCGCGACCTCGATCGAAGAGATGACCTTCTCCGTCAAGGAGGTCGCGAAGAACATCGAGGCCCTCTCGTCCACCGCCGAGGAGACCTCGAGCGCGATGAACGAGATGGACATCTCGATCCAGCAGGTCGAGAACAACGCCAACGAGACCGCCCAGCTCTCCGAGGAGGTGGTGTGGGCGGCCGAGGGTGGCGTCGACGCCATCAGTCAGACCATCGAGGTCATCAACCTGATCAAGAAGTCCGCGGCCGACGCGGTGAGCGTCATCGGGCGACTCGGCGATCGCATCGACGAGATCGGCAAGATCCTCAGCGTCATCGACGACGTCTCCGAACAGACCAACCTGCTCGCGCTCAACGCCGCCATCATCGCGGCCCAGGCCGGCGAGCACGGCAAGGGCTTCGCCGTCGTCGCCGACGAGATCAAGGATCTCGCCGAGCGCTCGGCGACCAGCACCAAGGAGATCGCCGAGATCATCAAGGCGGTGCAGCGTGAGAGCCGGAACGCGGTCGCGGCGGTGCAGCGCTCCAGCAAGAGCGTCGACGACGGCGTGCGCGTCAGTCACCAGGCCGAGGACGCGCTCAAGCACATCTCCGACGCCGCGCGCCGCTCGACCCAGATGGTCCGCGAGATCGCCCGCGCCACGGTCGAGCAGACCAAGGGCAGCAAGCAGGTCACCGACGCGATCAACGTCGTGGCCACGACCGTACAGCAGGTCGCGACCGCGACCGCCGAGCAGGCCCGCGGCGGCGAGCAGATCATGCGCTCGGCCGAGAAGATGAAGGCCATCACCCGGCACGTCGAGCGTTCGACCCAGGAGCAGACCCGCGGCAGCGGGCAGATCACGCGCGCGGTCGAGACCATCAGCGAGATGGTCAACCAGCTCGGCGACGCCCACCGCACCCAGGTCGAGAACGTGATGCGGATCATCGCCCGGCTCGACGCGCTCGAGACGGCGGCGCGGCGTCAGATCGACCGCGTCGGGCGCATGCGCACCGACGGGAATTAGTCGCGGTCCCTCGTGATCGTCACGGGGGCGGGGTAGACTCGGCGCCGTGCTCGACTTGAAGGCGAAGCTCGCGGCCGCGGGGCTGGTCAGCAAAGAGGACATCGCGAAGGCCGAGGCGGCCCGCAACCGCCCGCGCGGCGGCGGTGGTGGCAAGCCGACGGCTCCCGCAGCGCCGCGGCCCCCGGGCCTGCCCGTCGCGTCGCTGCGCGGCAAGCCGAAGGGCGAGATCTACGACGCGGTGCGGCGCTTCGTCGACAAGGTCCGCCTCGACGTCGTCGGCGTGCTCCCGACCGAGGCCGCCGAGGCGTTCCATTTCCCGGCGCCGACGGGCCGCATCGGTCGGCTCACGCTGGAGCCCGACGTCGCCGCGCAGGTGCGGGATGGCGCCGCGGCGATCGTCTCGTACATGTCGAACCACGGCCTCGCGCACGCGGTGGTCCCGGCCCAGGGCGGACGCGAGATCGCCGACGTCATGCCGCTGTGGCTGCGCGTGCTCGCCGGCGACGATCGTGCGGGCCAGACCGAGAAGCCGCCCGAGAAGCCGGCCGACATGCCGCCGCGCTGAGAGCGAACGACAGCGGGCCGCTCGCCGAGGAAGCCGATCTACTCGACCACCCAGATCGCCTCGGCGCGCGCGCGGACCTTCGCACGCAGCGCGGCGAACCCCGGGCGGTCGCGCAGCGACACCAGCATCGGGCAGTAGTCGAGCCAATCGAGGTCGACCAAGGCGCCATCGGCCGCCTCGCCGAGGAGCTCCTCGGCGACGTCGACCTCGCCGATCCGCGCCAGCGCCTCGATCGCGAGCTGCTTGCCGAGCGTGACGAAGCGCGGCCCGAAGTCGGGGTGCAGCACCGTGCGGAGGTTCGCCAGCGCCTCCGGCAGCGACGTCAGGCCGAGGTAGCCCTGCAGCAGGACATCGAACAGACCGCCGTCGTTGCCTGCGGTCACCAGCTTGGTCCGCTGGCGAGCCACGGTCTCGAAATCGCCGCGCCACGCCGCGATGCGGGCGGCGGTGGCGACGACCGTGATCTCGAAGCGCGGGCTGTGCCGCTCGGCCTCGGCCATCAGCGCGTCGGCCTCGGCGTGGCGGCCATGCATCTCGAAGTGGCGGGCCTCGTACATGCGCGCCGTGAGCAGGGTCGGATCGAGCGTCACCGCCATTCGAAGGTGCCGGAGCCCCTCCTCGGGACGACCGGCCTCGCACTGCAGGCTGCCGAGGACCTCGTGCGCGCCGGCGAAGGTCGGCGCGAGCGACAGCGCCCGGCTGATCGAGTGCACCGCGGCGGCGTAGTCGGCCCGCTGCATGCCCAGGCGCGCCGCGGCGAGGTGGGTCTCGGGGAGCTCGGGCGCCTCGGCCAGGGCGTGCTCGACCGCGGCCACGGTGCGGTCGCGCCACTTCACCTCGCCGCGCGTCGCCGGCGAGAACCACATGCGCTCGGTCGCGACGGCCAGCGCCGCGATCGCCGGCCGGAACGTCGGCGCGAGCGCGAGCACCTGCTCGAGCAACCCGACCGCGCCATCGGGCCCGATCCCGCCCATGTGGTACGAGCGCATGAGGCTGCGCGCGCGCATGTACATCGACACCGCCTCCGTAGGCACCTCGTTGCGCTGCGACGCCGACTCGAGCTGCACGCGGAGCGTCTCTGCGATCTGCCGCGCGAGGCGATCCTGCAGCTCGAAGACGTCGACCAGGCGGCCGTCGAAGCGCTCGCTCCACAGCTGCACGCCGCTGTCGACCGCGACCAGCCGCGCGCTGATGCGGATGGCCTCGCCGCCGCGCTGCACGCTGCCGTCGACGACGACGTCGACGCCGAGCTCGCTGCCGACCGCGCGGGGATCGGCGTCGGGCCCGAACTTCGCGGTCGCGCCACGGGCAGATACCCGCAGGCCGCGGTTGCGCGACAGCAGGTCGATGATTTCGTCGGTGAGCGCCTCGGCGACGTACTCCTCGCCGGCGGTGCCGCGGTAGCGGAACAGAAGAACGGCCACCGACACGTCGACTGGCCGCGGTCCGGTGCGGGTCGCTGCGGCCGAGCGCGTCGTGGAGGCGGCAACCGAGCGCGGTGCGGGTCGCGGCGTCGGGCCGACACCTCGAGCGTCGGGTGCAGCTCGTGCAGGCGCTGGGCGACCGCGCTGGCGTCTGCAGGTCGCGCTGCAGGATCGAGGGCGAGGCACCGCAGCACGAGCTCGGCGAGGCCATCGTCGACCCCCGCGGTTCCCCGCGGATCGTCGGGGGCCTGGTGCAGCCGCGCCAGCGCGAGCGCGATCGTCGAGTCACCGTGGAACGGCAGTCGCCCCGTGAGCAGCTCGAAGAGCATCACGCCGAGGGAGTAGACGTCGCTGGCGGACTCGACCGGATCGCCGCGGACCTGCTCGGGTGACATGTACGCGGGCGTCCCGAGGAAGCCCGCCCCGTCGACGGTGAGCTTGACGTCGCCGGACACGGCGCAGGCGATGCCGAAGTCGGTGATCACGGCGCGGCCGCTGCGATCGACGAGCACGTTGCCCGGCTTGAGATCGCGATGGACGATCTCGGCGGCGTGGGCGGCCGCGAGCCCCTCGGCGATCTGGGCCGCGAGTCGACACGCCTCGGCAACGCCGGGCGGCGCGCGGTGCAGGCGATCGGCGAGCGACTCGCCGTCGACCAGCTCCATGGTCAGGTAGTGCACGCCGCCGGCCTCGCCGATGTCGAAGATCCGCGCGACGTTGCGGTGGGTGACGCGGCGGGCGAGCCGGACCTCGCGGCGGAACCGATCGACGGTCTGTTCCGACGAGTCCGCGCGATCGAGGGTCTTCAACGCCACGCGCTCGCCGAGGTCCGCGTCGACGACCGCCCACACCGAGCCCATGCCGCCGCGGCCGAGCAGGCGCTCGACCAGGTAGCGCCGGGCGAACCGCCGCCCCGCCGCGAGGCCGGTCTCCTCCGTCGCGGCCTCGGTCGGCGCACCGCCCCGATCGGGCGCGCGATCGGGATCACTCGGATCGGGATCACTCACGTCGACGGATTACACCACGGAAACGTCGCGAGAGCCCCCGATGTGACGGGGTCACATCAGGATCCCGCGGGCATCGGGCTTGGGCAGCGCCGGCAGGCCGGTCTCACCCAGCCGCTGCCGCAGGTTGATCTCGATCGTCGTCGCCAGCGCGGACAGCGGGAGCGCGGGCCAGAACATCGTGAACGGATCCTCGAGCACGCGGCCGACCTCGTTGATGAGCACGAAGCCGAGGCAGATCAGCATCGTCAGCGGCACCGCCGCCCAGCCGATGTCGGACACCGTGCCCATCGGCATCAGCACGCTGTAGGCGATGATGAGGCGGGTCGCGAGGAAGCCGTAGCCCGGCGGGAACGGGGTCCGCTTGATCCGCTCGCAGCCGCCCTGCACGTCGAGGATGGTCGCGATCGTCCGATCGAGCGCCTGGAGGCGGAAGCCGTCGAGCTTGCCGGCACGCACCAGCCCGGCGATCGCCGCGGTCTGATCGTCGAGCATGGCGTGGTTGGGGTTCGACTCGCCGCGCAGGCGCGTGCGCGTCGGCTCGTCGACGAAGCGCTGCACGTCGGCGTCCGCCCACGGATCCTGGCCCCGCAGCGCGCAACGCAGCACGTGCACGTACGCGATCTGACGGCGGAGGATGTCATGCTCGACCTCGCCGGGCGCGTCGACGTAGTGCAGGATCTGCGTCGCGAGGTGGCGCGAGCTGTTGACGAGCTGGCCCCAGAGCCGACGGCCCTCCCACCATCGGTCGTAGCAGGAGTTGGTGCGGAAGCTGACGAAGATGCCGATCGCACCGCCGAGCACACCGAGCGGCAGCGTACCGACCTCGAACCAGTGTTGACCGCCGACCCGATCGAGGGCGGTGACCGTGCCCGCGAGTACGCCGTACACCAGCAGCGCGCGCCACTGCCACGTCATCAGCCCGAGCACGCTGCCTTGGTAGGTGACGAACATCCGGCACGACCGTGCCTGGACCGCGGCCGCCCGACAAGCTCACCGAAGCGGCAGGCCGATCCCCCTCAGGGCGCCGCGTACATGACCCAGACGGTGCTCGGGTCCGCCAACACGAGGTCGGGACGGCCGCTACCGTCGAGGTCGCCGACCGCGAGCACCGAGGCCGAGATGCCCGGGCTCACGCTGGTGGAGCAGCCCAAGGGATCGCTTCCGGGCAGGTCGGGGTGTCGGCCGAAGCGCATCGCCACGGTGCCGGACTCGCCCGCGAGCACCACGTCGTCCTTGCCGTCGAGGTCGAGATCGGCGACCGCCAGCGCGCGGTGCAGGTCCGGCGGGCTCCACGAGTACGAAGGTGGAATCGTCGCGATCGCCGTCCACCACGTGACCGCCCCGGTGCCGGCGGCGTCGAGGACGACCGCGTCGGCGGTGCCGTCGTCGTCGAAGTCACCGCTGCCGAGCGGACACACCGGACCGAGGCCGAACGCCGCCGGGCCATAGGGATCGAAGCTCGCCTTCGGGCCCCCGGACGCGACCCAGATCGAGCCGCCCTCGCCGTAGACCACGTCCTGCGTCGGTGGGCCGAAGTTGAAGCTGCGCGCCGCGGCGAGGCCACACGCCGGGCCCGCCACCGACACACCCTCGGCAAAGCTGCCGTCGCCGAGCCCCGCGAAGTACAGCGTCGACGTCGCGTTCCGCACGAAGGCGTCCGCGTCTCCGTCCCCATCGAAGTCCAGCAGGTCGATCGCCCCGGTCATGTCGGGCGGGAGCGCGGTGATCGAACCGGGGACGAAGCCCTGCTGCTCGTCGAAGACGAACGCATGCAGCCCATCGTCGGCGATGGCGACGATGTCCTCATCGTCGTCGCGATCGAGATCACCGACGGCGACCCCGCGCGTCGCGAGTTCGGCGATCAACGTCGTGCCCGACGGACCGACCCGCTGCACGTACGCGGCATCCGCGATGACCAGCTCGCGTCCCGCCGGTGCCGGCAGATCGACGAACGCGAGGCTGACCCCGCCTTGGTGATCGTACAGCGCGAGCGGATCGAGGAACGACACCGGGATCTCGAGGCACTCCTGCGGATCCTTCGCGGGGACGCAGACGTAGCCCTCGCACACCTGGCCGTCACCGCAATCGAAGTCCTCGTAGCACTCGTAGTAGTAGCAGCCGCCGTAGCAACAGCCGTCGTAGCAGCAGCCACCGTCGAGGCAGTAGTCGGTGTCGCTCGAGTAGCCGATGCACGCGTTCTCGTAGCAGTAGTAGCCGGGCGGGCAGTCGTCCTGGGTGTTGCACTCGCCGCCCACCGTCGGATCGACCGTGGGATCCTCGGTGTCCGTCGCCTCGGTGTCGGTCGCCTCGGTGTCGGCGCCCCCGTCGGCGCCCGGCAGCAGCGGCAGCGTGCGCCCGCAGGCCGTCAGCACCGCGAGCGGCAGCCCGAGGTTCCAGGGGCGGACATCGATCGAGCCAGGCGTCATGCCGCCGATCATAGCGCGTGCACGCGCACGCGCGTGCCCTCGGCATGGGCCACATCGGCGATTCCGTCGCCGGTGAAATCGCCCACCGACTGCAGTCCGCTGCCCCCGTCGGTGAGCGTGTAGGAGCTGCAGGCATCGCCGGTCGGAGTGGAGGATCGCAACACGAGCAGGCCCCCGCTGCTACCGCCGAGCAAGACCTCTGCGTAGCCATCGCCGTCCACGTCACCGGCCCCGGCTGCGTCGTACTCCGTCGTCAGCCACACCGGGTCGCCCAGCCAGAATCCGCCGCCGCCGTCTCCGTAGAAGTACCGCAGCATCGTCCCGCCGGAGTAGTACTGCGCGCGCACGACGTCGAGGGCGCCGTTGCCGTCGAAGTCGCCGACCGCGAGGCTCCCCGGGACAAAGCCGCCGCTGAGCCAGAGGTACTGATCCGCGGTTCCGTCGAGCGGCCCATGATTCCAGATCGCGATGATGTCCGAGTCGAACGCGAGCAGCTCCGAGCCCGGGCCGCCGAACAACGGCGCGGTCTCGAAATCGAGCACCGGCACCCCGGAGACCTCGTGGATGTAGGGCGCGTCGTAGGTGCCGGAGCCGAGCGCGCGCACGATCGCGAGCTGCTCGGAGGGCCCGCCGAAATCGAAGGTGCCGACCACGTCGGGCAGCCCGTCGCCGTCCATGTCCGCGAGTTCGAAGCGGCGCGACACGCCGCCGGGTCCGATGCCGAGGCCGAACCCACCGGCGCCGTCGTTGTAGAACGCCGAGAAGCCCGAGGCCGCGCCGCTGGTCGAGAGCAGCAGATCGACGTCGCCGTCGAGATCGAGATCGCCACCCGCGACGTCGTCGACCTGTGCGCCCAGGGTGATCGGCAGCGGTGTGGCGGCACCCGCGTTCGCGCCGGGGACCACGGTGGCGCCGTCCTGGAATCCCACGGCGAGCTCGCGCGGCGCGTCGCCGTTGCCGTCGAAGAACGACAGCGACAGCACCGGCGCGCCGATCTCGATCGGGATCGACTGCGACAACACGGGCGTCGGGCACTCGGGCACCGTCGTCGCAGGCTCGCAGTTCCCGAAGTCGCCGCAGACGTAGCCCGCGCCGCAGTCGGCGTCGTAGGCACAATCGTAGTAGTAGCAGCCATCGTCGCCGTAACAGCACCCGTAGTCGCCGTAGCAGCACCCGCCGTCGCCGTAGCAGCACCCGTCTGCGCAGTAGTAGTCGGGGACGCAGACACCATCGATGCAGTCGTAGCCGTACCCGCAGGGGTTCTCCGCGTCGCACTGCCCCGGCGTCGTGGGATCACTCGGGTCGCTCGGGTTCGACGGATTGCTCGGGTCACTGGGGTCGGTCGGGTTCGTCGGGTCGACGTCCGTGTCGGCATCCGTGTCGCCGGGCACCGCGACCACCGGTCCGCAGGCGGCGATCAGGATCGTGAGCGGCACGGCCCGGGCGGCCACCGAAGCGAGATTCCACGGAGAGGGATCGAGTCGTTGCATGGCGCCTTGGGCCCGTCGCATGCAGCGCCGGAGCCACCCTGCGACCGATTGTCGCACAGCGCCAAACGCCAATGATCCCGCAGGCCCGATGCGTGCCCCCAACGGCCTCCTGCGGGTCCCGCACGACATGGCCGTCGCGGGCCCGCGACGGGCCCGTCAGGGTCAGTCGGGCAGGACGATGCGCGGACGCTTGGCGTCCTTCTTGGTCGGCTTGGTCCGCGGACGGTACAGCACGATCACGCGACCGATGGTCTGGGTGAGGTCGGCCCCGAGTGCCGCCGCGAGCTGGCGGGCCGCGTCGCGGCGATCGCCCTCGTAGTTGGTCGCGACGCGGACCTTGATCAGCTCGTGCTGCTCGAGCGCCGCGCTGACCGACTCGATGAACGCCTCCGTCAGTCCCTCGTGCCCGATCTGCGACACCGGCTCGAGGTGGTGCGCGAGCGAGCGCAGGTGCGCGCGGGCGCGGGTCGAGATCTTCGGGGGCGCGGTCACGGAGCCGCGATGCTACTGCAAAGCCCCCGACGCAGCCACAGCAACCACTCGCGATTGCCGGTCTTGCCCTCGATCGGTGACTCACAGTGATCGACGATCGTGAGTCCGCACGCCACCGCGGCGGCGCCCGCGGCCTCGAGCGCGGCAAGGCGGTCGGCGTCGTCGCGCACGATGCCGCCCTTGCCCACGCGCGACGGATCGAGCTCGAACTGCGGCTTCACCAGCGCGACCACGTCGGCCTGCGGGTCGAGGAACGGCGGCACGTGGGGCAGCACCTTGGCCAGCGCGATGAAGGAGCAGTCGATCACCGCGAGCGCGACCAACTCGCCCAGGGCATCGTGCGCCAGCGTGCGGATGTTGCAGCGGTCGTGGACGACCACACGCGGATCGGAGGCGAGCTTCCACGCCAGCTGGCCGTAGCCGACGTCGATCGCGTGGACCTTGGCGGCGCCGTGCTGCAGCAGGCAATCGGTGAAGCCACCGGTCGACGCGCCGATGTCCATCGCGACGCGCTCGGCGACGACGAGGCCCGCGGGCACGAACCGCGCGAGCGCCCCGGCGAGCTTGAGCCCGCCGCGCGACACGAAGGGGTTGTCGTCGCCGCGCACGCGGAGCTCGGCCGCGATCGCGACCATGGCCCCGGGCTTGTCGACGCGCTGACCATCCACGACGACCTTGCCCGCCATGACCAGCGCCGCGGCGCGCGTGCGACTGTCCGCGAGGCCACGCGCGACCAGCAGTCGATCGATGCGCTCCTTCGTCGCCATCCGATGCGGTGTGCTACCGTCACCCTCGGGTCGTCGCAAGCATGACCGAGCTGCTGCACCGCCTCGCCACCCCCGAGGACCGGGTCCTGTTCGCACTGCTGGCGCTGGCGGTGGGCTACGTCGTGCTCGGGGCCCTGCTCTCGCGCCGCGACGCCCGCGCGCCGCGCACACCGGTGCTCCCCACCGCGGGGCCCCCAACCGCAGGGCACGCGGCAATTCCCCACGGTCACACACCGCCTTAGGCGCTTGCACCCGCCCACGGCTTGGGCTAGTGTCCCGCCACCTTTTGGGGCTGTAGCTCAGCTGGGAGAGCGGTGCGTTCGCAATGCACAGGTCAGGGGTTCGATCCCCCTCAGCTCCACGGATGATGCGGGTTGCCGAGGTTCCTCGGCATCCCCGCGTCGAGTCAACCTCGGGCGCCTCGCGGGTTCATGTACAAGCTCTTCAAGCGCACACATGTCCCGGGGATCTTCGAGGTCCAGATGTCCGGTGCCTGCGACACCGGCATCGCGCGCGATCACAACGAAGACGCGATCGCCCTGCAAGAGGATGACGGTCGCGGCTACCACCTGGCGATCGTCTGCGACGGCATGGGTGGCCACAGTGCCGGCGAGATCGCGTCGGCAATCGCGGTCCAGGTGATCGGCGAGTACCTCGCCGAGAACTTCGCGAAGGCCCAGATCCCCGAGGCGATCCCCGACCTGCTGCGCGACGCGTTCACGCTGGCGAACGAGCGGATCGACGATCACGCGATGGCCAACCCCGCCGCCCAGGGCATGGGCTGCACGTGCGTCGCGGTGCTCGGCATCCGCGATCGCTTCTGGGTCGCCCACGCGGGCGACTCTCGGGCGTATCGGGTGCGCGACGGCCAGGTCGAGCAGATCACGGTCGACCACACGATGGTCCAGGAGTTGGTGTCGCAGGGCCTGCTCACCCCCGAGCAGGCCGCCGTGCACCCGTACCGCGGTCGCATCAGCCGCTGCCTCGGCCACGGCCAGCAGAAGTGCGACGCGGACATCACCGAGTACGTCCTCGATCGCGGCGACAACCTGCTCTTGTGCAGCGACGGCCTCAGCGACGTCGTCGGCAACGCGGAGATCATCGCGCTGGTCGGCCAACGCGACGTGCGCGACGCCTCGCGTCGCTTGATCGAGGCCGCGAACAAGGCCGGCGGTCCCGACAACATCTCCGCGATCGTGATGCGCCGGGTGGTCTAGTCATGGCCCACAGCTACGCCGATCGATCCGAGCCCACGATGACGTCGGCCGCGATCGATCCGTCGACCGACGACGGCGAGGCCTGCGGCGGTCCGCGGCGCTGGGCCGAGGGCCTGCCGTTCGCGTCGCGCCGCGAGCTGCGGGCGACAGAGCGCGCGAGCTGGCGACGACGCTGCTCCCGGCTCGTGATCGCCACGGTCGCCACCACGTTCGGCGTCGGCGGAACCGTCGTGCTCGCGGCCGCGTGGCTGCACGGCGCGGCGCCGGGGCTCTCGCACGCCTTCGGCGGTGGCGTCGGCATCGGCCTGTCGCTGCTCGGGGGCGTGGGCGTGCTCGGCCTCTGCCTGCGCCGGTGGCCCGCGGGCACCGGCGCGTGGACACGCATCGGCGGCCTCGTCGCCCTGGCGCTCACGCTCCTCGCGACCGCGCTGGCCCCCGCCGAGCTCGCGTCGTCGCTGTGGCTGCGGACGCCGTGGGTCGCGATCGTCCTGCTCGGGACCGGCACCCTCGCGCTCGCGGCGTGGCATCGGATCACGCTCTTGGCCCGGCTGCCGCGGGTGCTCGGCGATCTCCGGCGGGGCGACGTCGACGTCTACGCCAACGCGAGCGCCCGACTCGAGGTCCTGCCCTCCTCCAAGCTCGTGCTCGGTCGCAACGGCGCGCCGTCGCGCCGCGTCGAGCTGACGCGCACCGCCGAGATCGCGTCGCCCCAGCCCCACGCCTACCGCACCGACCTGCCCCGCGGCATCGTCCGCGCGAGCGTCGACTCGGCGATGCGGCTGCAGCGACGCAGCCTGACCTCCGACGAGCGCGCGGAGCTCGGGGCGCACATCCAGCGGCTGCGACGCGCGGCATGGCCCACCGTGGCGTCGCTCGTCGCAGTCGCCCTCGTGCTCTCGCTGCGGATGCTCGACGATCCCGACTGGCACAACCTCGTCGATGTCGTCGCGTTCGGCTGGTACGCCCTCGGCGTCGTCGCGTGCGTCGGCTATGCGCGCCGCCACGCCGCGGCGCGCAAGCTCGAGATCGACCGCGACCTGCGGTGGGTCGTCACGGTCGACGACGTGGATGCGCAGGCTGGTCCCCTCGAAGTCGGCGTCGCCCGGCTCGAGGTGCTCCCGGTCTCGCACCTGGCCTGGACCGAGGACGCCGCGCCGGCGCCCTGGCGCCTGCACGGCGCCTGAACGTCGTCCCCCCGAAATACGTAGCCCGCCACCTCGGTGGCTCGACATGCGGCGAGGGGCCGTGCTCTGCTGCCGGCATGGGTTTGCACGGCCTCTCCCCCTCGTTGCGCGCATGGCTGCCCTCCACCGGCCTCGCGCTCGTGGCGGCCTGCGGAACGGATCGCGAGCGTGAGACCGGCGACGGATCGGCCGGCGTCGTGTCGATCACCGCGACGAGCGGCATCACCACCAACGCCAGCAGCGCCTCGGCCGACGGCAGCGACGACTCGATCAACATCGACGTCGGTACCGCGTTCGATCTCGGCAGCGGCAACGGCGGCGACTGCCCCGGCGGCGGCATGATGGGTGAGGACGTCGAGTTCAGCTACATCTGGATCGCCAACAGCCCCGTGGGCACGGTGTCGAAGATCGACACCCGCACCGGCATCGAGGTCGGACGTTACGCCACGGGGCCCGCGTCGCAGGCCGAGCCGTCGCGCACCTCGGTCAACCTCTACGGAGACGTGGCGGTGTCGAACCGCGGCTCGCAGACGGGCGGCGCCGGCGGCGTCACCAAGATCGCCGCGCGCGTCGACGACTGCATCGACACCAACGTCAACGGCATGATCGACACCAGCACCGGCCCCGCCGACGTCAAGCCGTGGGGCATGGACGAGTGCGTGCTGTGGAACGTCGAGATCGCCTCGGACATCTATCAGCACGGTCCGCGCCCCACCGCATGGGAGGGCGTCGTCGACGACGGCGGCTGCGCGGCCGCCAACCCGCGGCTGTGGATGGGCTGGTACGACTACGCCGCCAACACCGGCAAGTTCCGGCGCCTCGACGGCGCAACCGGGGCCACGCTCGACGAGGTCGATGTGCCGGCGTGGAACGGCCTCGACTACGGCCCGTACGGCGGCGCGGTCAATGCCGACGGCGACTTCTTCGCGGTGGGCTGGCAGACCGGGCCGCTCATCCGCATCGACAGCCAGACGCTGCAGGTCGATCGCTGGGCCTTCGGGCCGCCGCCGCAGGATCAGTCGTGGAGCTACGGCATGTCGCTCGATCAGTACGGCAACCCCTGGGTCGCGAGCGCCGGCGCAGCCGCGACCTTCGACGTCGCGACGCAGCAGTGGACGTACGTCCACACCGGCAACCAATCGATGCGCGGCGTGATGGTCGACAAGGAGGACCGCGCGTGGTTCGCCGTCGACGCCTCGGGCGCCTTCGGCTGCGGCCTCGGGGTCGTCGACGTAGGCACCAAGCAGCTGGTCGCGCCCGCCATCGCCCTGGCCGGATGCATCGCGCCGGTCGGCGTGAGCATCGACGTCGAGGGCTACGTCTGGGTCGTCGACCAGGGCGCGAACGCGGCGTTCAAGGTCGACCCCGAGACGTACCAGGTCCTGCTCACCGTCGGCGGGCTCGTGGCGCCGTACACCTACTCCGACATGACGGGCGCCGGGCTGAACCTCGTCGTGAACCCGCCGGCGGGGTGAGAGGCCGGGCCGATTCCGGCCGCCGCCGCGGCCGACCGCACGCGCCCGGCTTCAAGGACCTCACCCGCGCGGTCGATGTCGCTCGTGATGCTCACGCGGCTCAAGTACGTCAGTCGTTTCGCGCGCCCCATGACGCCGGCGGACGTGCGTGCGCTCGTCGAGGCCGCGCAGCGGCGCAACGCCCAGCTCGGCGTGACCGGCATGTTGGTGGCCTTCGGTGAGGTGTTCATGCAGGTGCTCGAGGGGCCGAGCGACGCGGTGCGAGGCCTGTTCGGACGCATCGTCGCCGATGCCCGCCACCGCGACGTCATCCTCATCCGCAGCCACCGCGTCGAGCGGGCGCTGTTCGCCGGCTGGTCGATGCGACTGCTCGAGATCGATGCCGAGGTCCGTCGGGAGGCCGCGCCGCTGCTCGAGCTCATCGACGCCGCGTCCCGCGGCGACGGACATTACGCCGACCTGCTGCGGGAGATCGACGACATGACCTGGCGAACGCTGGGCGAGCGCGTCACGACCCTGCGTCGCGCGGTGTAGCGTCCGCGACTTCGACGACGTGGAGACCCGCAATCGCGTGGGATCCCCGGCCCAGTGCAGGACCAACCGGATGTTCGCCGCATTGGCAGCGCCCGTGGAGCTCGACGCTCACTCCGCGACCAGTGAGGCCTGGGGATCGTAGCCGAGGTTCGGCGCCAGCCACCGCTCGGCCTCGGCCACGCTGATGCCCTTGCGCTTCGCGTAGTCCTCGATCTGGTCGGGTCCGATGCGGCCGACCGTGAAGTAGCGCGACTGCGGGTGGGCGAAGTACATGCCGCTGACGCTCGCGGCCGGCGACATCGCGAAGCTCTCGGTGAGCGACATGCCGATCTCCTCCGCCTGGAGCAGCGCGAACAGCTTGCGCTTCTCGGTGTGGTCGGGGCACGCCGGGTAGCCAAAGGCCGGCCGGATGCCGCGGTACTTCTCGTCGATGAGGTCGTCGTTGGCGAGGACCTCGTCGCGGCCGTAGCCCCAGTCGCGGCGCGCGTGCTCGTGGAGCTTCTCGGCGAAGGCCTCGGCGAGGCGGTCGGCGAGTGCCTTGACCAGGATCGCCTGGTAGTCGTCCAGCTCGCCCTCGTAGCGGGCCACGAGCTCGTCGCAGCCGAGGCCCGCGGTGACCGCGAACGCGCCGACGTGATCCGCGAGCTCGGTGCGTCGCGGCGCGACGAAGTCCGACAGGCACAGGTACGCCTCGTCGCTGGCGCGGTGCTGCTGCTGCCGGAGCATCGAGAACCGCGTGAGCTCCGCGCTGCGCGACGGGTCGGTGAACAGCACGATGTCGTCGCCCTCGGCGTTCGCCGGCCAGAAGCCGTACACGCCGCGCGCCGTGAGGCTGCGATCGGCGACGATGCGATCGAGCAGGCCGCGGCCGTGCTCGAACAGCTCGCGCGCCGCGGGGCCGTACTTGGGGTGCTCGAGGATCTGCGGGTAGCGCCCGCGCAGCTCCCACGCGGTGAAGAAGAACGTCCAGTCGATGAACGGGACCAGCTCGGAGAGCGGCATCTCGATCGTGCGCCGGCCGAGGAACTCGGGCACGGGGAGGTCCTCGGCGCGCCAGGTGACCGGCATGGCACCGCGACGCGCCTGGCCGATCGGCACCAGCGGCCGCGAGTTCTTGTTGGCGTGGATCTCCCGCATGCGGCCCTGGTCCTCGCGGTTGCTGACCTCCAGCGCCGCGCGCTTGTCGGGATCGAGCAGCCGCGCGACCACGTCGGTCACACGCGAAGCGTCCTGCACGTGCACGGTCGGGCCCTGGTACGCCGGGGCGATCTTCACCGCGGTGTGCTGGCGACTCGTGGTCGCGCCGCCGATGAGCAGCGGCACCGAGAAGCCCTGGCGCTGCATCTCGGCGGCCAGGTGGACCATCTCGTCGAGCGACGGCGTGATGAGGCCAGACAACCCGATGATCGCACAGCCCTCGGCCTTGGCCGTATCGAGGATCTTCTGCGGCGGGACCATGACGCCGAGGTCGACGACGTCATAGTTGTTGCAGCCGAGGACCACGCCGACGATGTTCTTGCCGATGTCGTGGACGTCGCCCTTGACCGTGGCCAGCAGCACGCGCCCGCGGTGCGAGACGGCGCCCTCGGCCTTCTCGGCGGCCATGAACGGCTCGAGGTAGGCGACCGCGCGCTTCATCGCGCGGGCCGACTTCACCACCTGCGGCAGGAACATCTTGCCGGCGCCGAACAGGTCGCCGACGACCTTCATGCCGTCCATGAGCGGGCCCTCGATGACGTCGAGCGGCCGCGGCAGGCTCGCGCGGGCCTCCTCGGTGTCGGCCTCGATGTAGTCGACGACGCCATGGACCAGCGCGTGCACGAGCCGGTCGCGGACCGGCTTCTCGCGCCACGACACGTCGAGCGCCTTCTTCGTGCCGCCGCCCTTGATGCGCTCGGCCAGGGTCACCAGCCGCTCGGTCGCGTCCGCGCGGCGGTTCAGGATCACGTCCTCGACGTGCTCGAGCAGCTCGGGCTCGATGTCCTCGTACACCACCAGCTGCCCGGCGTTGACGATGCCCATGTCGAGCCCCGCCTTGATCGCGTGGAACAGGAACGCCGAGTGCATCGCCTCGCGGACCCGATCGTTGCCGCGGAAGGCGAACGACAGGTTGCTGATGCCGCCGCTGGTGCGAGCGCCCGGGCAGCGGCGCTTGATCTCCTTCAGCGCCTCGATGAAGTCGACGCCGTAGTTGGCGTGCTCCTCGAGCCCGGTCGCGACCGCGAGCACGTTGGGGTCGAAGACGATGTCGCCCGGCTCGAAGCCGGCCTTGTCGAGCAGCAGCCGGTAGGCGCGCTCGCAGATCTCGACCTTGCGCGCGGCGGTGTCGGCCTGGCCCTGCTCGTCGAAGGCCATGACGACGACGCCCGCGCCGTAGCTGCGGACGATCGCGGCCTTCTTCAGGAAGTCGGCCTCCCCCTCCTTGAGCGAGATCGAGTTGACGATGGCCTTGCCCTGCACGCAGCGCAGGCCGGCCTCGATGACCGACCACTTCGAGCTGTCGATCATGATCGGCACGCGCGAGATCTCGGGCTCGCTCGCGACGAGCTTGAGGAAGCGCTCCATCGCCGCCTCGGAGTCGAGCATGCCCTCGTCCATGTTGACGTCGATCAGGTTCGCGCCGCTGCGGACCTGATCCATCGCCACCTCGAGCGCGGTGGTGTAGTCGCCGGACTTGATGAGGTTGGCGAAGCGCTTGCTGCCGGTGACGTTGGTGCGCTCCCCGATCATGATGAAGTTCGCGCCGGACTCGATGGTCAGCGGCTCGAGCCCCGAGAAGCGCGCGACGTGGTCGTCGATGACCGGCGTCTTGCGCGGCGCGATGCCCTTCACCGCGGCCGCGATGGCGCGGATGTGATCGGGCGTGGTGCCACAGCAGCCGCCCACGACGTTGACGAGGCCCGCGGTCGCGAACTCGGCGAGGAACCGCGCGGTCTCGGGCGGGGTCTCGTCGTACTCGCCGAACGCGTTGGGCAGGCCCGCGTTGGGATAGCAGCTGATGTGCACGCCGGCGATGCGGGCGAGGTCCGCGACGTACGGGCGCATCTCGTGGGCCCCGAGCGCGCAGTTGACCCCGACCGAGATCGGCTTGGCGTGGGCGACCGAGACCCAGAACGCCTCGATCGTCTGACCCGACAGCGTGCGGCCGCTCTTGTCGGTGATCGTGACCGACAACATGATCGGCAGCTCGATCCCCGTCGCCGCGAAGGCGTCGTGGATCGCCATGATCGCGGCCTTGAGGTTGAGGGTGTCGAAGACGGTCTCGGCGAGGATCGCGTCGACGCCGCCGTCGATGAGCGCGCGGGCCTGCTCGGCGTACGCGGCCCGGACCTCGTCGAAGCTCACCGCGCGATAGCCCGGGTCCTCGACCTTGGGCGACAGCGACAGCGTGCGGTTGGTCGGGCCGATCGCGCCGGCGACGAAGCGCGGGCGCTCCGGCGTCGAGTAGGCGTCGGCCGCGGCCCGGGCGATGCGCGCCGACTCGAAGGCGATCTCGTACGCCAGCGCGGCGAGCCCGTAGTCGGACTGGGCGATCGACGTCGACGCGAAGGTGTTGGTCTCGATGATGTCGGCGCCGGCCTCGAGGTACGCCTCGTGGGCCGAGCGCACCACGTCCGGTCGCGTGAGCGCGAGCAGATCGTGGTTGCCCTTCAGGTCGCCTTGGTGATCGACGAACCGCGTGCCGCGGTAGTCGGCCTCGGTGAGCCGGTACTGCTGCAGCAGCGTGCCCATCGCCCCGTCGAGGACGGCGATGCGTTCGGACAGGATGCGCTCGAGCTCGTGGCGGGATGGGCGGTTCACGGCGATCTCCGGGGGGCGTGACCGCCGGTGCCGGTGCGCGGCGCGGCGGTGGTGCGATCATTGGCCGGGCGCCTCGGGGCGCGCGGCGTCACCACGTCGGGTCGACGGGCGAAGGCACAGACGACATCGAAGTAGGGCTTGCGGCGCTCGCGGGCCGCGACGTCGCAACGATCGACGTCGAAGCCGGCGGCCGCCAGCGTCTCGGCGAGCTGCGCGGGCTCGAAGCCGCAGTGCAGGTGCTCGTAGGCGTCGGCGAGCTCCTGGTGGCGGTGCTCGTCGAGCGTGACGAGCACGAGCGAACCACCGGGACGCAGCACCCGGAACCACTCGGCGATGCAGCGCGTCGGATCGTCGGCGTAGGTGAGCACCGAGAACGAGAGCACGTGGTCGAAGCTCGCGTCGGGGACCGGTACGGCGTGCATGTCGCCGCAGACGAACTCGACGTTGGCCAGCTGACCGAGGCGCGCGGCGGCGGCGTCGATCACCTTGGCGCTGCGATCGAGGCACACGTACCGGCGCGCCCGGGGCGCCAGGAGCTGGGCGATGACGCCGTCGCCGGACCCCACATCGAGGACGTCACCGAGGTGCACGAGCCCCACGAACGCGCGCGCGGTCGCCTCCCACGTGCGACCCGGGGAGTAGTGGTGCTCCATCTGACCGGCGACCGCGTCGGCCCAGTGCGTCGCGGTCACGCGCGCCGAGATGACCTCGTCGCAGTGGGCAGCGTCATCGGCGAGCACCGCGTCGTCGAGCTGTCCCGCAATGGCCCGCCATGCCACGCGCACGCCCTCGGGCAATCGGACGGCGTCCATGCGATAGAAGGTCGACGTCCCCACCCGACGATCGCGGATCAGGCCCGCGTCCTTGAGCTTGCCGAGGTGCGTCGACACCCTCGGCTGCGGCACCGCGGTGATCCGCGTCAACTCGGCCACCGACAGCTCGTGCGCCTCGAGCAGCCGCAGCAGTCGCATGCGGGTCGGGTCGGCGAACAGGGCGAGGAGCCCACTGGTGGCGGCGAGGTCGGACAAGGCTGTCTATCCGTGTATCTGGATTGGGAGATACTAGGCCACGATGCCTGCCCAGGCAAGCCCCGGGCGTGTTCTACTGGAAATGGACGTGGTCGGACTGGGACAGTGGACCGGGGCGGTGCAGGCGGTCGCGGTGGCGGCCGTCCTCGGCACCGCGGCGGTCGCCCACGCGGAGGTCGCGGTGCGGGCCCCCATCGGTTGGGAGCGCGACGACGACGGCGAAGCGGCTCGTCGCGTGCGTCGGTGGTTGCAGGGGCGCAGCGACGCGCGCGTGCTGTCAGTGTACACGCCGGGTGCGCGCGATGGCTTCGCCGAGACGATCGCGCTGGTCGAGATCGACGGCGCGTTCGGGGCCGGTGACGCCGGGGAATTCGCGGCCGCGTTGGCGGGTGTGCCCGGGGTCGATGTCGCGGAGCCGAAGCGCGAGGACTTCGCCGACGGTGCGCCGCGCACGGGCGCGACGTGGGAGCACGAGCGACTGTTCTACCGCGCCGACGTGGTCGCAAGCGACACGACGCGCACGCTGTTGGTGCAGTGCGCCCTCGCCGACGAGGCCGCGCTGTACGGGCGGACGTTCGGCGAGGTCCGCGACAGCCTCACCGGTGCGGCGGCGCGGCGACCGAGCTTCGATCGCCGCGCGTGGCGGACCCGCGTGGTGCTCGGCGGTGGGTTCGCGATCGCGGCGGTGTTCGGGCTCGCGATGTGGCGGCGGCCGTTCAGCGCGAGCGCCCGCAGCATCGGTCGCGTGGTCGCGGGGCTGTGCGTGGTACTGGCGGTGGTGGCCGCGCTGCTCACGGGGCGGGCGCTGGCGGATCGCAGCGAGGAGCTGCGCACCGCGGGGCTGGTCCCCGGGACGCTCGCGGCCGAGGTCGCGACGTGGGGACTCGCCGCGGCGGTGATCGTGTGGTTGATCGGCGTCTGGCTCGCGAGCCGCGAGGCGCCGGTCGCCAGCGCGCCGCTGCGGGGCAGCTTCGCGGATCGCTCGGGCGCATCGATGGTGTCGGTGCCGATCATCCCGATCGTGCCCAAGCGCGCGGAGTCGGGGCCGGTGCGACGGCACCCGGATGGCGCGAGCCGGTTGGATCCGGTGACCGTGCCGCCGGGGGGCGGGTTGGAGAAGGTGGACGAGCGGCCGCGGCCGGAGTGAGGGTCACACCCGGGCGATCGCCGCCAACGCCAACCCCTCGTACAACGCGTACGCCGCCAACAGACACGTCACGTCCGCGTGATCCAGCATCGGCGTCACCTCGACCACGTCGCACCCACACACCCGGATCCCAGCGAGCCCACGCAGCAGCCCCAGCAGCTCGCGCGACGTCATCCCGCCAGGCACGGGCGTCCCGGTCCCGGGCGCGTACGCGGGATCCACCGCGTCGATGTCGATCGACAGGTACACCGGGCGATCACCGACGCGCTCGACGATCCGCTTGGCGATCGTGGCAGCGCCCGTCGTGCCGAACTCCTCGGCGAGCACGTGCATCGCCCCGAACGCCGCGGGCAACGCCGCGTCCGACTCGCCGCCCCACGGGCCGCGCAGGCCGATCTGGAACAGCTGCCCCGGCGCGATCAGCCCCTCCTCGACCGCGTTGCGGACCGGCGTGCCGTGGTGGAAGTTCTCGCCCCAGTTCTCCGCGGCGCTACAATCGAAGTGCGCGTCGATGTGGACCAGCGCGACGGGGCCGTGGCGCTGGGCGAGCGCCCGCAGCACCGGCAGGCTGACGCTGTGATCGCCGCCGATGACGAACGGCGTCGAGCCGGCGTCGAGCACCGCGGCGACCTCGGCGTGGACCAGCTCGCGCATGGCCCCGGCGTTGAACGGCGGCGCCATCACGTTGCCGCAGTCGACGGCGGCGAGCGTCTGGAACACATCGAGGCGGTGGGTCGGGTGGTAGCCGGGCACCAGCGCGCTGACGCGACGCACGTGGTACGGCGCGAGGCGGGCGCCCGAGCGGTAGGTCGTCCCGGCGTCGTACGGCACGCCGATCAGCGCCGCGTCGCAGCCGAGGTAGCGCTCGCGGCCGGTGCGGCCCTCGTCGACGACCGGCAGGCGGAAGAACGGCGTCTGGCCGTGGCGCACGTAGCTCTCGAACGACTGCTGTTGCATGCGGGAGCCTAGGGCGGGCGGCGTCGCGCCGATGCGGCGAGAATGCGGCGCGGAGGTGAACTCGCTCGCGGTCGACGAGCCGCGGTCGGCCCGCCCCACCGCCGAAATACGCCGAATCCGTCGCGCGTCGACGCTGCAGATGCGACGCGGGATCGAGTTCACGGTGGGTCTGGGTCTGGTGCTGGGGCCGCTCGGTTACGCCCTGACCCTCGAGCCCGAGGTCGTCGAGGTGGTGGAGATCGTCGAGGTGACCGCGCCGCAGCAGGCCGTGGCGGCCCCGGTGATCGCGGTCGAGCCGACGATCCCCGCCGTGCAGGCGCCCGTGGTCCCGCCGACGCCCGCGCCGATCGTCGAGGCCACGCCCGACCACAGCGACCGCATCCGGTTCGCCTTCGTCAACGACGCCGGGCTCGTGCTCACCACCGAGGCCGATCGTGCGTGGGGCCAGGGTCGCCTCCGCGAGCACGCCGGCCCGGGCCAGTTCCGCGCGGCGAAGTCCGCCGACGTCGCGAAGCTCCCCGCGGCCCACGTCGCGCAGCGCGGCCGCAGCTTCGACATCTACGGCGTGGACGGCAAGGTCTGCACCGCGCGACTGGGCGAGCTGTCGGTCCTCGCGCAGCACGACGGCCCGTCGCTGTTCGACGTCTTCCACGGCAGCCGCGACGAGCAGGAGTGGGATCCCGAGCAGGGCGACGAGGATCCGTACGAGGCCTTCGAGCGCGGGGTCCACTCGGACAAGGAGATCCGCGCGAAGGTCTGGGCCGCGCTCGACCCCGAGGAGAACCGCCCGTGGTTGGTGGCGCCGCTGGTCAGCGACACGTCGTGCGCGGGCGGGCTGTGGGCCCGCGACGCCGAGCTGCCGGCGCCGACGCTGCTGCACGTCGCGGACTCCCCGACATCGATCACGGCGCAGCGGCTCGCGGCGTTCGAGGCCTCCGCCGAGCTGGCGGACACCAAGGCGCAGTACGCCGAGTGGGAGCGCGAGCTCCCCGAGGAGCAGCGCGACTCGCTGCCGACCTGGGACACGATCGCGGCGGCTCTCCCCGCGACCGTGCGGGAGTGGCACGACCAGAGCGGCACCGCGCGCGTCCTCGAGCTCGAGTTCGGCGAGGCGCCCGAGGGCTGCGGCGACTACGGCAACACCTCGATCACCGCCGTCGACCTCGTCACCGAAGGCGGCTTCGAGCGGACGTCGCACTCGATCGGGCCACTCGCGGTGTTCGACGCGGACCTCGACGGACGGTTCGAGCTGCTGTACGAGACCAGCCTGGTGAGCGAGACGGACGCGCTGGAGGGGGACACGGCGCGGTTCGAGGTGTTCTACTGCCCGTGTTGAGGGGTCGTCGCGCCGACACGCCGAGGCGGCGCCATTGCGACGCCCCGGTGAACTCGCTCCCCCTCCCCCATCCCGTGATCGACATGTCGCGCAGTCGGCATGATCCCGTCGCTCTGCCACGCGAGCCTGCTTCCACGGAGCGATCCGTCGGAGGAGGCAGCCATGTCCGAGTACGCGGTGAGAAACCTGTGCAGCGACGACTTCGCGGCGATCATGAGCCTCGAGCGGCGCATCTTCGGGGACGAGCCGCCCGGCGTGCTCGGGCCCTACTACGTGCGACTGTGCTGTGACGTCTACGCGCCCACGTGCTTCGTGGTGCTCCACCGCGACGAGCCGGTCGGCTACCTGCTGTGCTTCACCCGCGGCCGCGAGGCCCACTGCACCACGCTCGCGGTCGTGCCCGAGCACCAGGGCTCGCGGGCGGTCGCGCTCCTGCTGCGGGCGTTCGTCCGAACGATCGTCGACGAGGTCGATGCGTGCTGGTTCACCGTCAGCCCGGACAACGCCGCGGCTCGGGCCCTGCACGCGACGCTGGGCGCCCGCGAGGTCGCGTCGGTGGTCGACTACTACGGCCCCGGCGATCGCCGGATCCTGTCGTGCATCGACGCGGCGCGGTTCGACGCGCTGCGCAGCCGCTACCAGCGCCTCGGGCTGGTCGGACCGCGCGCGGTCGAGCCCGCGCCCGCAGGCCAAGTCATGGACTCGATCCTCGGCCAGTTGGGAGCGGCGTCGTGAGCGTCCCGGGCCTCATCTCCGGGCGTCCCGCGGCGCTGGTGCAGGCGCCGGGCCGGGCCATCGCCGCGATCGCCCGCGTCAGCCGACGGCTCTCGCGGTCCTCGAGCCTGCTCTCCGACGCCCTGCTCGACGGGCGCCTCGGGGAGCGCACGCCCCACGCCTGCGCCGATCGGGCCGCGTGGCTGGCGGAGAACCTCTGCGCGATCCATGGCCTGCACATCGAGCGCGTCGGCGAGCTGCCCCGCGCGCCGGTCGTGCTCGTCGCCAACCACGTCGGCTACTTCGATCCCATGGTGCTGCTGTCGCTGCTCCCGGCGATGCCGATCGCCAAGCGCGAGCTCGGCGACTGGCCGGTGCTCGGACGATCGCTCGCGTCGCTCGGCGTGACGCTGGTGCGCCGTGGCGATCCTTACGATGGCGCCCGGGCACTGCGCCGGGCGATGGCGGCGCTGCAGGCGGGCGTGCCCGTGCTGGTCTTCCCCGAGGGCACCACCTCGCACGGAGACTCGGTGTTGCCGCTGCGCCGCGGCATCTTCGGGATCGCGTCGCGCCTCGGCGTGCCGGTCGTCCCGGTGGTGCTGCGCTACGAGGGTCGCGGCGCGGCGTGGGTCGGCAGCGATTGGTTCCTCCCGCACTATGCCCGCAGCCTCGGTCGCGCCGAGCTGCACGTGCGGGTCGAGTTCGGCGAGGCGATCGTGGCGCGACAGGAGCCCCGTGCGTACGCCCGCGACGTGCAGCGCCGGATGATCGCGATGCTGGATCACGGCGCCCCCGCGCGGGTCGCCCGTGCCGCATGATCTCCCGGAACTGGACCAGCTCCACGCGCTCGTCGATCGGCTCGGCGACGACGCCTGGGTCGAGCAGCTCGCCGAGATCGAGCACCAGGGTCTGCGCGTCCCCATCCTCGCGGTGATGATCGGCGCGCGCGAGCCCACCGCGCCGACGTTCGCGCTCGTCGGCGGCGTGCACGGGCTCGAGCGGATCGGCACCCAGGTCGTCCTCGCGTACCTGACGACGCTCGCCTCGCTGCTGCAGTGGGACGGCATGCTGCGCGCCGGCCTGACCCGCTGCCGCATCGCCCTGCTGCCGATGGTGAACCCCGTCGGCATCGCGCTGCAGCGGCGCTCGAACGGCAACGGCGTCGACCTCATGCGCAACGCGCCCTGCGTCGGCGGGCTCGCGACGCCGCTCGTCGGCGGCCACCGGTGGTCGGCGCGCCTGCCATGGTTCCGCGGACCCGAGGGCGGCCCGATGGAGGCCGAGACCCTCGCGCTGTGCGAGTTCGTGCGGCGGTGGGTCAGCAGCGCGAGCGCCTCGATCCTCGTCGACGTGCACTCCGGCTTCGGACTGGTCGACCGGTTGTGGTTCCCGTGGGCCCGCACGCGTCGGCCGATCCCCCAGCTCGCCGAGGTCCTCGCGCTCGCGAACCTCGTCGACGCCACGCTGCCCAACCACGTCTACCGCATCGAGCCCCAGGCCAGTTCGTACACGGCGTTGGGCGACGTCTGGGATCACCTGTACGACGAGCAGCAACGCCTGCGAGAGGACCAGCCATTCCTGCCGTTCACGCTCGAGCTCGGCTCGTGGATGTGGATCAAGAAGAACCCCCGGCAGCTCGTGCGACCGCTCGGGTGGTTCGACCCGATGCAGCCCCATCGACTGCAGCGAACCCTGCGGCGGCACCTCGCGCTGTTCGACGTGCTGCAGCGGGCGAGCGCTGCACCGCAGGCGTGGTCGGGCCTCGATGCGCCGAGCCGCGCTGCGATGACCCGCGCCGCGTTCGCGCGGTGGTACGGGCGCTGAGGCGCCCGCGGGACCGCCGTCACAGCCGCACGTACACCAGCTCGAAGAACGCCGCCGGGATGACCGTGAGCATCACGAGGTACAGCGCCATCGCGATCATCGTGCGCAGCGCGATCGACCACCTCTTCGACGAGATCGCGGCGAACACACGGTAGAGCGCGACGCACTGGTAGCCCAGCAGCGCGAGGACGCCGTAGCGCCATGTCTGCGCGAAGGCAGGACCACCGCTGGTCGCGACCAGGGCCGGGAACAGCACCAGCATGAGCAGGGTGCTGCCGGCCATCAGGTAGGCGTTGAGCACCAGGTGCTCGGCGTAGCCGCGGCCGACGCCCGCGAAGCAAGCGACCGTGAGCCCCGCGGTGAGCGGGAGGTAGAGCAGCAGGCTCGGAGAATAGAACTCGAAGCTGTGACGACTGAACGCAGCGAAGCGTGCGGCCCGCTCCGCGGGCATGCCGTCGGTCGCCACCACCAGCTCGAACGGCCAGCTCGAGTACGCGAACGCGCTGATTCCCGCGAGCAACGACAGCAGCGCGAACGGGTTGACGTAGGGCACGCGTCGGCCGTCGAGGTAGCCGTTGATCATCGAGCCGGGCCGGACCAGCAGATCCCGCAGCGTCCGCAGCAGACCGTGGTCCGCCTGCGGCACGGCGTTCGGGTTCTGCTTCCACAGGTTCTTCACCGTGAAGCGCTCGGCGTCCGCACGCTGCCCGCAGTGATGGCAGTACAGCCCGTGCGTCGACGCCTCGCAGTTGAGGCAGACGTGGCGGTCGGGCGCCGGCGCGTCGGTCGCGGACATCGGACTCCGGCGCCAGCATGCCCGCGGTGCGATCGCGTGTCACCTGACGCCGATCCGTGCGAGGCTGGCCGCGTCCCCCCGATGTCCGAGGACCACCCGAAGAGCCCACTGCACGGGATCACCCTCGAGCAGATCGTCACCGAGCTCGTCGCTCACTTCGGCTGGGCGGAGCTCGGGCAACAGGTGCGCATCCGCTGCTTCACCGACGACCCGAGCGTGACCTCGAGCCTGAAGTTCCTGCGCAAGACGCCGTGGGCACGGGCCAAGGTCGAGAGCCTCTACCTGTTCATGCTGCGCGAGAAGAAGCGCGCCGGCGGCTCGTGACCCCGGGCGGGGCCGTCAGCTCGCGCCGAACGACCGCCGCGCCATCCACATCTCGACGTCCTCGCGGCCGAGCACCCAGAACGAGAATAGCGATCCCAACCCCGCGAGCAGCGCGGCCGCAAGACCGAAGATCATCAGGCTCGCTGGCGCTGCGCCGAGCAGCGGGATCATCTGCAGCAGCGCGAGCGCGCCGCCGAGCATCCCCAGCACGGACAGCGCCCGCACGATCGCCCGGGTCGATTCGCTGCCGCGGACGAGCCCGACGATCACGGCGATCCCGATCGCCATGCGGACCCACTGCGCCGTGCTGGCGGCGCCGTTGACGACCAAGAAGAGGTCCCAGGCGATCGAGAGCGCGAAGAAGCCGATGACCACCTTCAAGACGGTGGGCATCGCGGAGTTCGTGGTGTTCATGATCGCGATGGCGCGCGAGACGGCCGAGTGATCGACATGGTCGGCGTGGCCGAACTCACGGCTTCGCGTCTCGACCGGGGCAGGGTCACATCCGCGCGGGGGAACGACTCTCCCCACCGATGACGTCGCCTCGCCGCTTCTCGCTCGTCCTCCCCCTGCTGTCGTTCGCCTGCCCGTCCCCCGATGAGGGCGGTGGATCCACGTCGGACGACCCGAGCGCCGAGGCCCCGGGCTCCGACGCCGCCCTCGGCAACGCCCCCGACCCGCAGGCCGGCGCTCCGAACATCGGCGGCGGCCTGCGCATGGCGACCTTCAACGCCCAGTTCCTGCCGTCGAAGTTCAACGCGGGCACGCTCGAGGAGAACGGCGAGCGACTGGTCGAGCGGATCCTCGCGGCGGACTACGACTTCATCGCGCTGAACGAGGTCTTCGACGAGGATCTGCGCGAAATCCTCACCAGCGGGCTGAAGGGGAGGTATCCGCACTATGTCGAGTACCTCGACGGCGACGACCTCGAGGACAGCGGGCTGGCGTTGTACTCCAAGTTCGCGTTCGACCCGCTCCCCGATCCGCAGTTCCGCACCACGCCGCCCGACTGCCGCGCGAGCGGGCCGACGGTCCAGGCGGACCCAGCATCGGGCGTCCCCTACGAGTACGACGCCGACTGCGACAACGTCGCGTTCCTCGAGTACGACGACTGCCACGACCACGACTGCAAGGCGGGAAAAGGCGTCGCGCTGGTGCGTCTGCACCACCCGCTGACCGACCAGAGCATCAACGTGATGTTCACCCACATGCAGGCCAGCTACATCCCCGCCAATCACCCCGACGAGGAGGCGGACCTCGACGACGCCAAGGATTGGTACTTCGATCGCAAGGCCCAGCTCGAAACCGCCGAGAAGCTCCTGCGCGGCACCGTCGGTGACGGCCGCATCGCGGATGAACTCGTGTTCTTCCTCGGCGACTTCAACATCGACGGAGATCTCGCCGACGATGACCTGGGCAACTACACGATCTACAACACCGAGAACCTCCACGAGTGGCTGGCGCGCTTCTCTGACCCCGCGTCGTTCTTCGCCGACGTGCTGCATGACGCCTGGGCGTTCGAGAACGCCCCCGCGGCCGCCAGCGGCAAGTTCGATCGTGGCATCACCAACGTCACCGCGTGGGGTGGCAAATCGGACGGCGCGCGGCTCGACTACATCCTCACCAAGCCCGAGGCCGGCTGTGCGCAGCACATGACGTTGGCCCGCAATCTCGACTGGGGCGCTCCGTACGTCGAGACCGGCATGGGCCCGGACGGCATCGGGCTCGGCGGCGTCGACGAGCTGTCCGACCACGTCGGCGTGAACCTCGACTGGAACGTGCGCACGACGGCCTGCAGTCCGGCGACCGCACACGTCGTCGACGTCGACCCCGGCGAGCTGGGGCAGGAGGCCGGACACCTCGATCAGCCGGGGACGATGAAGTGGTACCGCTTCGACGAGGCCGGCACGTACTCGTTCGACCTGCAGGGGCCCGACGGCGCCGAGTTCCGCGTCTACGAGGGCACGGATCTGACCACGCCGGTCGTCAACTACAAGAAGGAGACGACCGAGGTGCAGTTCAAGGATCTGTTCGTGGGCGAGCAGTTCCGCATCTCGAGCGCGCCATTCTACGTGCGCGTGTACCATCCGGATCGCACGCAGGGTGATGTCGAGTACTCCCTCCTCGCGCTGCGCCACGACTGCCTCTCGATGCAGACGGCCTGCGCGCTGCGCCCGGGCGAGGCGCTGCCCCATGCCCTGCCCGCAGACCCGCTCGGGGGCCTCGGCAACGAGGCATGGTTCGAGCTGTACACCGAGTCCACCCCCAACGACCTCACCCAGGAACTGCGCTTCTTCGTGCAGGCCATCCCCGACACCGCGAGCGACGGCGGCTTCGAGCTCGAGCTCGTCGACGCGGACGGCGTCTCTCCGATCGACTCCAACAAGATCCTCGAGCCGGCCGTAGGCGGCCTCGGGCTGTCGATCCGCTCCACCGAGACGAAGAACGTGAAGCGGTACCTCAAGGTGGTGCGCATGCCCCCCGGCACCGCGCCGTACCCCGCGCAGTACAATCACTTTGCGATCGGGTGGACCACCGATCTCACGATCCTCTTCGGCGCGGCGCAGGGCGGCCAGAGCCTGCAGCTGCGCTGCCTCGCCGAGAACGACGGCGTCGACCTCGACTACGACGACGAGATGTGGCTCGCCTCCGCCTCGATCGGCGGCACCGAAGTGGCCGACAAGACGTTCATCGGCGACTTCGACGACGGCAACAAGGCCCCGATGGATGGCATCTTGAACGCTCCCCTGCACTTCACCAGCGCCGACCCACTGGTCGTGGAGTTCTTCGAGTACGACGACGGCTTGAACGGCGGCGACGACGTGTACCAGCACACGATCGACGCGCTGGATCCCGCGATCGCCGGTCCGCTGCCCCAGAGCTTCACGTTCGCGCCGGGTGGCGACGGCCTCTACCAGTTCCGCTACAACCTCACGCACGGCTTCGACGAGTGACGCGTGGTCGCGCGCGACTCAGTCGCTCGGCTCGAACCCACGACTGCGCGCCTCGACCTGCTGCTCCAGCCGCTGCGCCGCGGCTGGGTCGGCCTCCAACACCGCCAGCGACGACCGCAGGACCTCCCGCGCCCGCGCGAGCCGACCGCGGACCGTGTTGGCGCCGATGCCCAGGACCTGCGCGATCTCGGGGCCGTTCAGGCCCTCCCAGTACGCGAGCTCGAGGGTGATCTGCAGGTCGACCGGCAGCTGCGCCAAGGCGAGCTGCAGCAGGCGCTGGTCGTCGCGGCGACCGACCGCGGCGCTCGGCGACGTCCCGAGATCGGCGAGCGACGTGACCGCCGGATCGAAGTCCCGCGCGCGGTGGCGCCGCACGTGATCGACCAGGCGGTGCCGCGCGATGCCGAAGAGGTAGCCCCGCACGCTCGCGCCGTCGCCGAGCCGCGACTCGCCCTCCACGCAATCGAGGAAGGTGCGCTGCACGAGGTCCTGCACGTCGTCGCCCAGGCGGTTGCGGAAGAACCGAGCGATCGCGTCGAAGTGTCGCCCGAAGAGCTCCTCGCCCGCGCGGCGATCGCCGGCGCGCCAGGCCTCGAGCAGCTCGACGTCGCTCGGCATCGGGGACGAGATGTTACCATGGCATCGAGGTGGCGCCGCCCGTCGATCCGGAGCCGGCCAGCGACGTGGTCGAGCCGCACCTCGATCTCGCCGAGCGGGTGGCCGCGCTGCGACCGACGGCGGACCTCGTGCAACGCGACCTGTTCGCGCAGGTGGCCGCCGCGCTGTTCGGCGCGGCCCCTGCGGCCGTTCGCATCGGCCGCTACACGGTCCTGTCGCGGCGCGGGTCCGGCGGCATGGGCACCGTCTTCGTCGCGTGGGATCACGCGCTCCAGCGACGCATCGCCCTCAAGGTCCTGCACCGCGCCCAGGCCGATCGCCACGACGCGATCCTCCGCGAGGCGCGTGCGCTCGCGCGGCTCACCCACCCCAACATCGTGCAGGTGTACGACGTCGGTCGCGACGGCGACGACGCGTTCATCGCGATGGCGCTGGTCGACGGCCCCGAGATCGGCCGGCTGGTGCGACGCACGCGGCCGACCGGCGAAGTGCTCGCGCGATGGTTGAGCGAGGCCGCCGCGGGCCTCGCGGCGGCGCACCGTGCGGGGCTCGTGCACGGTGACGTCAAGCCGGCGAACCTCCTGGTCGGCGCAGACGGACACCCCCGCTGGGTCGACTTCGGGCTGGCCACCGCCGTCGGGCTCGAACCGGTGCGCGGCGGGACCGAGGGCTATCGCGCGCCGGAGCTCGTCGCCGGCGCGCGTCCGGGAATCGCCGCCGACGTCTATGCGCTCTGTGTCACCGCGCTCGAGCTGCGCGCGGTGGGCGACGACGGGCCATGGTCGCGATCGGTCGCGCGGACACTCGCACGGGGACTCGACGTCGATCCGGATCGACGCTGTGCGATGGACGATCTGGTTGTCGCGTTCGCGGCCGCGGCCCGCGGAAGACGCACGCGCGGTCTCGCGGCGACGACGTTGCTCGGCGGCGCCGTCGTGCTCGCCGTGACCTCGTCGCCCGACCCATCGACCTGCGCCCTTCCGGTCGACGCGACCTGGCACCAAGGGGCACGCGCGCGGACCGAAGGCGCGCTCACGCGACTCGGCCCCCGGGGCGAGGCCGTGTGGGCAGCCGTGGCCCAAGAGCTCGACGGGCGGGCGGCCGAGTGGCTGCTCGCCCGCGACGACGCGTGCGCCATGCCCTCGACCGATCGCGCGCCGATCGAGGCCTGCTTGATCGATCACGACGTCGCGCTCGCGGCGGCGGTGGAGCAGCTCGAGGCGACCACCACCGCGCCGCAGTCCGATCGGCTCCTCGAGGCGATCGGCGCCCCGCGATCGTGCCGCGACGCTTCGGTGGCGAGCGTCACCGAGGACGAGCTGCGCCACGCGGCGGTGCGGCTCGAGGTCGCAGAGGCGCTGGGCGACTACCCCGGGGCGCTCGCGTTGGCCCGCGAGTACGACGGCTCGGCGCGTCGCGAAGGCGGACCGCAGGCGCGCATCGAAGCGGCGCTGGCCCTCGGTCGCCTGGAGGCGTTGACGGGCGCGGCGGCGTCCGGGATCGCGCGGCTGCACGACGCTTACTTCGATGCCGAGGCGGCGGGCGACGATCGACTCGCCGCGCGCGCTGCCATCGAGATCATCCTCGTCACCGCCGGCTCGCTCGGGGCGCCCCGGCTCGCAGCGCAGTGGCGCCGGCCGCTGCTCGTCGCCCTGGAGCGCGGCGAGGCGCCGGCGGGGCTGCGGGTGCGCGCCATCACGGCGCTGGCCAGGGCCGCCGAGCACGGGGGCGATTGGGTCACGATGCGCGACTTGGTCGAGTTGCTGCTCGAAGATCACGCCGTCGCCCTCGCCGAGGATCCGGTCGCGAGGATGACGGCGCACATGCTCCAGAGCAGCGCGCTGCGGCACATGGGCGACGCCCAGGGGCAGCTCGCGGCGCGGCAACGTGTCCTGGCGATCGCCCAGGACCTGCGACCACCGGATCATCCCGACGTCGGCGTCGCGCTCGTGGCCCTGGGCTCGGCGTGGGACGACCTCGGCGAGTATGCGAAGGCCGAGGACGCGCTCGTGCGCGGCATCGCGGTGCTCGAGCGAACCGAGCTGTTCGATCGACTCGGCAGCGCGCAGTACGATCTCGGGCGCGTGCGCGCCAACCGTGGGGACTGGCCCGGCGCCCGCGCGCAGTACGAGGCCGCGGCCCGCACGATCACGACGACCCGCGGTGAACGTCACCCCGACGCCGTGCTCCCGCTGGTCGGCCTCGCCGAGGTCGCGACTGCGACCGGCGACCTCGACACGGCACGCGCGCGCTACGAGGAGGCGCTCGGCTTCGCGACGAGGCCGGGCGATCGCGGCCATCTCTATTTCGGCCTGGGCGAGACCGCGGCGGCCGCCGAGCAGTGGGAGCTCGCGACCGGGTACTACCGTCGCGCCCGCGACGTCTTCGGCGACGAGCAGGCCGCCCGCGTGATGCACTCGGAGCTCTGGTTCGCCGAGGGCGTCGCGCTCGCCCGGCTGGACCGGCGCGACACGGCCCGGGATGCGCTCCGCCTCGCCGCCAACCTCGCCCAGCAAACGCCGGTGCTGCAGGAGCTCGTCGACGCCGCCGCCGTCGAGCTGGCCCGCCTCGACGTCGAGGCGAGCCGCTAGCCCGCGTCTCACGCGAGAATGATCGGCGGCAGCTCCGGCTCCTGCGGCAACTTCGGCCAGGGGATGCAGTCACCCTCGACGATGCCACCACCGTGGACGTTCGAGAGTTCGGTGTCGTCGAGCTCGAGGAATCGGGGATCGTCGTTCATGCCTGGGTCTGTCCCGCAGCGCGGGCTTTGGTTCCCGACGCGACGGCGCGCAGCGACGGACGCTCGAGCAGCGGCAGGACCAACGCCGCCGTCGCGAAGCCCGGGAACGCGAGCACGTTCACCGCCACGTCCGTCGACCCGCCGCCCGTGATCGCCCATGCGATCGCGACGACCCAGCCCAGCGCGATCGACCCGCCCATCACCGCGAGCACGCGATCGAACGCTGCGATGCGGGCGCGACGCGTGAGCAGGAACAGCGCGACGGCGAGCGTGGCGATCGCCAGCGGCAGACCGAAGATCAGCATGCCGACCACCACAGCGAGGCCCTGCATGCCCTCGCCATCCGCGAACCACGGGATGAACGTGAGCGCGGTGGCAGCCGCAGGCACCGCGCCGCCGAGGGCAAGGGCGACTCGGGCGCCCGTGCCCGGCGGCGCGCGGGGATCACCGCGAAGGCCGAGCCACAGCAACCCGTCGCAGACCCCGACCACGGCGGCGAGCCCGGCGAGATCGTCGAGCCACGGCGACGACCAGGCGACCGCACCGACGATCGCGGTGAGTCCGAGGATCGGCCACGGGGACAGCGGACGCACCAGCACGGCACGACGATAGCCCAGCGCCCTCGCGCCGCGAAGCGGGCCGGTCGGGTACGATGTCGCCATGGCGGCGAGCAAGCCGAAGACCGCAGCGAGACCGAAGCCCCGCGCGCCGCTCGATCGCCTGCGCGAGGTCTGCCTGGCGATGCCCGGCGCCGTCGAGAAGCTCTCGCACGGGGAGCCGACGTGGTTCACCGGGCCCAAGGGCAAGGTCTTCGTGATGTTCGACGATCACCACCACGGCGCCGCGCACGTCTCCGCGTACATCGCCACGCCGCTCGAGCTCCGTGAGGAGCTGCTCGCGGCGGCGCCCGATCGCTACTGGATCCCGCCGTACGTCGGAGGGAAGGGCTGGGTCGCCGTGTACCTCGACGGGGGCCCCGCTGCGCTCGAGCCCGACTGGAAAGTGATCGCCGAGCTCGTGCGCGAGGGATTCGCCAACGTCGCCGCGCCGATCCGACGCGCGCGACGTTGACCGAGCCGCCTCAGGTTCCGCCGCCGTCGTCCGCGCTGCGGCGCAGCACCAGGGTGTCGGTGCCGTCGTCGAGGGTCAGCGCGTCGCCGAGATCGTCGGTGCCGAGGCTCCACGCCAGCGCGACCGCGTCGGGGACCTCGGTCCCCTCGGAGACGGTGCCGCACTGATCGAGCGACTGGTAGCCCTCGACCGGCGACAGCACCATGCTCGCGCCGTCGATCTCGACGACGCCCGCGTAGACCTCCTGGGAGATCGTCGCGCACCCGGCATCGTCGAACTCCTGGTAGATGATCTGGACGTAGCTGCCGTCGTCGAAGAACTCGAAGCCGATCGCCGCGCCCTCGAGGCCGACCTCCCACATGCCGACGAGCTCCGCGGGCAGCTCCCCCGAGGGATCCGCCGGGCCACCGCTCGTGTCGGCGCCGGCGCCATCGGCACCACCGCCGTCGGCACCACCGCCGTCGGCACCACCGCCGTCGGCACCACCGCCGTCGGCACCACCGCCGTCGGTGCCGCCGCCGTCGGTGTCACCGCCGTCGGTGTCGGCCGCCTCGGTGTCCATCCCATCGTCGAGGAGGTCGTCGAGGTCGAGGTTGCAGCCGCCGACGGCGGCGGTGGCGAGGACGAGCATCGGGATCGCGGCGCGGGAGAACAGGCGGTGAAGTGTCATTTCGACCGGTGAGTGGGACCCCGCGCCGCGATCCGTCAACACCGAGCGTGGGCCCGATCACACCCGGCGACGACGCCCGCGACTGGGCCGTCGACTGGGCCCGCGCTCACAGATCGGCGGCCGTGAACGTGTCGCAGGCGTCGAGGCGCCCGGTCTCGAAGCCGCGCTGGAACCACCGCTGGCGCTGCGCCGACGAGCCGTGGGTCCAGCTCTCGGGCTGCACGGTCCCGCGGCCCGCCCGCTGCAGCGTGTCGTCGCCGATCGCCTCGGCCGCCCGCAGCGCCTCGTCGAGATCGCCGTGCTCGAGCACGTCGCGCTGCCGCGTGCCGTGGGCCCAGATGCCCGCGTAGCAATCCGCCTGCAGCTCGGTCCGCACCGAGCCCCGGTTCGCGCCCTCGTCGTTGCCGTGCTCGAGCTGGCCGAGCAGGTTCTGCACGTGGTGCCCGACCTCGTGCGCGATGACGTAGGCCTGGGCGAAGTCTCCGGGCGCACCGAGGCGCTCGCGCAACGCGGCATAGAACGACAGGTCGATGTACACCTTGCGATCGCGCGGGCAGTAGAACGGGCCCGTCGCCGCCGAGGCCAACCCGCACGCCGAGTCGACGCGCTCGGTGAACAGCACCAGCTTGGTGCGCTCGTAGCGGCGACCGACGGCGGCGAAGTTCTTCTCCCACTGGGCCTGCGCGTCGTCGAGGACGAAGCCCACGAAGGCACCCAGCTCGTCGTGCACGCCCGCGCGCGCCGGCGCCTCGTCGCGCGACAGCGAACGACTGGAGCTGCCGCAGAACTGCAGCCCGCCGAAGATGACGAGCCCGATCACGAGGCCCGGCCAGCCGAAGATCCGGAACAGCGTGAACAGCAGCATGATGCCGCCGCCCCCGCCGCCGCCGGCGGGGCCCATGCCGCGGCGATCCTCGACGTCGCTCGACTGGTGGTCGCGGTCCCAACGCATCGCGCGCCCAGCATAGCCGAGCGCCGACGCGGCGCATCACTTCGGCGGCTCGTCGCCGCATCGCGCCTCACGTCGGCGGCTCGCGCGTCACTTCGGCGGCTCGCGCGGCGGCAAGTTCCGCGGCGCGATGATCTCGATGCCGGCGAGCAGATCACGGGCCTGGACCTGCTCGACGTAGTACGAAGCCGGCATCCCGCCTTGGATCTCGCCGTCGGCGTGCAACGCCTCGAGGCGCGTGCGCAGCTCGCCGAGGTGGCGGCCCGGCGGCAGCCCGAGGGCGGCCATCAACTCGTTGCCGAGGCCCGGCGGGAGCGGCTTGGCCACCGCATCGGCCTCGTCGAGCGCTTGGATCCGCCGCGCCAGCTCGCTGATCATCACGAGGCAACGCTTGCGCTTGCCGGGCCGGCGGCTGGTGACGTCGGCGCGCGAGAGATCCAGCAGGTCGCGCAGGAACGGCGCCATCTCGCGGCCGAAGCGGCGAACGGCCGCGTCGGACCAGTCGCCGTCGTACTGACCGGGACGCAGGTGGTGCAGGATGAGGATCTCGACCCGCTCGCGCACGTCGTCGGGGAAGCCGATGCGCTTGACCACGCCGCGTCGGAACATGCGCACGCCGTCCTCGGCGTGGCCGTGGAAGGTGACCTTGCCGTCCTTCGCGAAGCGACGCGTGCTGACCTTGCCGATGTCGTGCAGCGCCGCCGCCCAACGCACCGTCGGGCGCGGCACCGCCTGCCACACGACTGCCTTCGTGTGCTCCCAGACGTCCTTGTGCTTGCGATCGGCCTCCTGCGAGAACGCCACGGTCGCGTCGAGCTCGGGCAGCAACGCGTGCAGCAACCCCGTGTCGCGCATCCACTGCAGCACGAGGTGCGGGACCTTGCTGCACAGCGGAGGCGTCACGAGCTCGTAGACCCGCGCCGGATCGACCTCGGCGATCCGACTCGCCTGGGCCGCGACCTGGGCCGTGACGGACTTGTGCGGGTACGTCTGCATCGCCGCGATCTCGCGCAGCGGAGCCAGGAGGTCTTCGGCGACCCAGAGTTCTGTGCTCGGCGTCACCACGGCGAGGCCTCGGGAAGGGGTGGGGCTTAGCACGAAACCGGGCCGGGGGCACCGCCGTGCGACCCCCCGAATTTCGCCCGGTGGGCCCCGCGATGCGCCGCGGGGGCTCGGGCCCACCGCCCGCGTGGCCGAGGGGCCCGCGGCACGCGCGTCCCGATCCGCCCGGGGCGACCGCGGGTCGGCACGACTCGGGCCGCGCCTCCGGCCCGCGATCGTGATACCTTTCGAGGGCCGGGGCGCCCGTCGGCCCAATGAAATCTCCGTCTCCCCAGCTCGGATACAACCACAACATCCCGCATCGCGGCCGGCTGTATCACGTGCAGACGGAAGACTCGGGCGTCGACAAGGCCCACATCTTCACGCACGTCTTCTACGACGGCACGATCATCGCGAGCCGGAAGACCGAGTACCGCGAGCGCCTCTCGGAGGCCGAGGTCGGGCCCGTCGTCATCGCGCTGATGCAGGACTCGCACAAGGCGATGATCCGCTCGCTGCGCAACGGCGAGTTCGACGAGAAGATCGAGCGGGTCATCGGCGCGCATCCGGTCGAGGACAACCGCGAGATCACCGAGCTGCCGCCGGACAACGCGGCCACCGCCCGGCCCGAGCGCCGCGCGCCGCCCGAGCCCCGCGACGTCGAGCCCCAGGGTCCGCCGCTGCAGACCGGCCGCCCCGGACCCACGGTCGATCCGAGCCTGTCGCACCCGGTGTTCGCGGCCGCCGAGGCCCGCGCGCAGGTGGCCGCCGCCGCGGCGGGTCATGGCCAATCGCGACCGAGCCCGGGCCCCAGCCGGATCCGCCGACGCGCGGTCGGAGGCATCGGTGGCGCGGGGGTGAAGGTCGGCACGCCGATCACCCAGCGGCGCGACGTGATCGTCGGCAAGTACGCCAGCGAGCACCAGGCCCAGCTCGACGAGGAAATCCTCGCCCTGCTCCGCGACGATGTCTGACGAACCAGAATTCGCGCCGCCGTCGGCGTTCACCGAGCCGGTGGTCATCTACACCACGCGCTGGTGCGGCTACTGCATGATGGCGTTGCGACTGCTGCGTTCCCGCGCGTTCGCGTTCGTCCAGGTGCCGGTCGACGGCAACGCCGATGCGCGCGCGTGGCTGGTCGAGCACACCGGACGCACGACGGTGCCCCAGGTCTTCATCGGCGGCCGCGCGGTCGGTGGCTACGACGACATCGCCGAGCTCGACGAGCGCGGCGAGCTCGCGGGCCTCGTGGCCGCTGCGCACGGGCCCTAGCGCCGTGGCGGCAGTCGCGACGACCGCGTCGGGCATGCTATGGTCCGCCTCGCCATGGCGTCATCCTCGAGGAATCCACTCCTGTCTTCGTCGCACGCCCATCGCCGCGGCCTCGCTGCGTCCCTCGCGGGTGCTGCCGGCGCACTGGCCCTGGGCCTCACGCTCTTCGCGTCGTCCACCGCCCGCGCCGGCGAGATCAAGATCGGCACCGCCGCGCTCGCCGTGGACGCCGATGGCAAGCTGACCGAGGCCGGTCGCAGCGCCGCGAAGGACGAGATCCCGAGCCAACCCGGCGAAGAGGTCTGGATCGTCCACCTGTGGGCCAAGCTCGACAAGGGCGCGCCCGGCGGCCTCAACATCGAGTTCTACGGCAAGCTCCCCGACGGGAAGTCGTATCTCGCGTACAGCGTCGCCGAAGAGGGCTACGACGGCGGGAAGTACCTCAGCCTCGAGCTCGAGCTCGAGGGCAGCAAGGGCTTCAACAAGAACAAGACGTACACGATCGAGATCACCCAGCAGGACGACAAGGGCAAGGACTTCAAGCTCGCGTCCGGCAAGGTGACCCTCGGTTGGACGCCCGCACCCGCGGCGCCGGCCGACGGTGGCGAGGGCGACGAGGGCAAGGAGCCCGAGGCCGACTCGGCCGCGAAGGACGCCCTCGACACGCTCTCGGGGGGCGACGGTGGCGGTGGCGGTGGCGAGGGCGGTCCGCCGCCCGTCGAGCCGACGAAGAAGGGCTGCGCCATCGATTCGGACGCGGGCGGGACACTCGGCGTCCTCGTGCTCCTCGCGCTCGGCGTCACGTGGCCGCGACGCCGTCAGGTCCGCTGAGCGGCGGGCCTCAGCCGGCCGGCACCGTGTCGCAGCCGAGCGAGATGTTGATCTGCGCCGTGTCCACGCCCTGGATCTTCTGACAGGTCTGTGGACACGCGATGATCTTCGTCGGTGCCGCCGGGTTGTCGTAGAACCAGCCGTCGACGACCTCGACGCAGGCGGCCGGCGACTCGACGTACCCGATCTCGAACCCGCCACCCATGCCGTCGTCGAACTCGACGTTCACCTTGGTCGGATCGAAGTCCTCGCCATCGGGCGCCTCGGGCACGTCCCACTCGCAGGCGATCTCGGCGCCCGAGATGACCTCGGTCGCGAGCTGATCGAACACCGGTTGGAAGTCCTGCAGGCAGAGGTCGCTGATGATGCCGCCGGTGAGCTGGCCCAGGGTCATGTACACGTTGCCGATCGCCGCGGTCTCGGCGCACTGCGTGGTGCAGACGATGCCGTGGAGCTTGTACAGACCGTAGGTGGCGCTCAACGCCTTCAGCGCCATGTCGAAGTCCAGCGCGGCGATCTCCGACTCGTCGTCGCTGACGACCATGAAGTGCAGCGCCGCCTCGGGCCGCACCACGGCGCCCCACTGCGGCTGGTGATCGAGGATCTGGACCAGCGCGTCGTTGCTGCTCACGCGCTGATCGACGTGGGTGAACAGCGGCGGGTTGGTATCGTTGTCCGGGCATCCGCCGCTGCCCAGCGGCTGATCGATGCAGATGCCGTTGCCGTCGCCGGGGTAGCTGGAGATCAACACCACGCGGACGTCGATCCCGCTGTCGACGATCTGCCGCGAGAACGCGTTGAGGTTGGTCTGCACCGCGGCCGCCTCGAAGTCCATGCTCCCCGAGTTGTCGACGATCACGAGGATGTCGGCGGGCTGCTTCTTGTTCTCGGCGGTCGTGGTCTGCGACGCGCACTCCTCGTCGCCACCGGGGCCGCCGCCGGTGTCGGGATCGCCGACATCGGGGATCGGATCGAGCGGATCTTCGGTGTCGTCCCCGCTCGCGCCGCCGTCCAGCCCACCGTCGAGGGAGACCGAGATGCCAGCGCCCGCATCGTCCGCGGTGCCGCGGGCTTCCCCGTCGCCGCCACAGCTGGATCCGAGGGCGAGGGCGGGCACGAGGAGGACGAGGCGGGGCAGTCGGCTCGGCATGCGGAATCCTGAACGGGCGAGAGTGTCGGCGTTGGACACCGACTGCGCGAGGGGATTCCGACGGCGCAGGCGCGGCCTCGCCCGGGATGTCGCGGGTTTCGCGTCGGGCTCCCGGCGCGACGCGAGGCGCCGTACGATGGGCCCGAGCATGACCTCCGACGGCTCGGCCTACGCGCGGATCTTCCGGGCAGTGCGCGCCATCCCACGCGGCCGCGTCGCGGCGTATGGACAGGTCGCCGCGCTCGCCGGCCTGCCCGGCCGCGCGCGACAGGTCGGCTTCGCGCTGCGCGAGCTCGGGGACGGCGGAGGTCGAGGCGCGGTACCGTGGCACCGGGTGATCGCGGCCGACGGGCGCATCAGCCTCGTCCGCGAAGCGGCCGCCGAGCAGCGCGCCCGACTGCTCGCGGAGGGCATCGTGTTCGATGCACGGGGCCGCGTCGATCTGCGGCGCTTCGGCCTCGTCGAACGCGACGTGCGGCGTACGGTCGGGCGCCGCCCCCGATCCGCGACGTCCACGTCATAGAGCGCCGCGTCCCGTTTCGGCTCGGGGCAGGTTGCCACACCTTTTCGAGCGTATCCGCCGTGTCGAAGGTTCGCGATCCCGATGCACGGGGCGTGCGCGGGGGCGAAGGTGCCCCTGGGCACGTGCCGTGCGACCGCGAGCTTGTTATCCTGCAACACGGAGGGTTGCCTTAGCCCATGCGATTGACCCAGACATCATCGACTCCCGCGCGGGTGCTCCAACTCCGACGCGCCGCGCTCGGCCTGCTCGCCCTCTCTGCGGTCGCCTGTCGCGATGACCGGGCCGCGTCCGACGAAGCGGGCAGCACCTCGGGCGACCCGACGACGCTGACGACGACCACGCAGGTCGACACGAGCAGCAGCGGCGGCGCCGACACCACCGAGACCACGGCGTCGCCCGATACCAGCAGCAGCGGCGAGCCCCCTCCGCCGTCCTGCGAGACGATCCAATGCGGCGAAGAGTGCTGTGACGCCGACGAAGAGTGTGTGCTCGGGGCATGCCTCGCGGCGTGCGACACCAACGTGCGCTGCGGCGACGCCCTCGACGTGTGTTGCCCCGCGGGCGACGTGTGTCTGCAGCCCAACTGCGTCACCCCCGGCGACCCCTGCGTCGACTCGTACGATTGCCCCGACGGCGAGTTCTGCGAGCCGACCCTCGGCCAGTGCCTCCCCAACCAGGATCCGGTCGCCTGCGAGATCGTCCCCGACTTCACCGAAATCGAGCTCACGCTCGAGTGGTCGTGGGAGGTCGATGCGACCCACACGATGCCGCTCATCGGCGACGTCGACGGCGGCAACGACACGGAGGTGATCGTGCAGACGCGCGACGTCGCGACGACGTTCGAAGGCGACATCGTCATCCTCGACGGCGTGACCGGCGACGAGAAGTTCCGCACCGGCGACGACCCCGCGAACAACCAGTTCCGGTCGTACATGCGCGCGACGCCGGCGCTCGGCGACGTCGACGGCAACGGGCTGGCGGACATCATCTACGCGGGCCTGCCGACCGGCGACCAGCCGAACTTCAACCGCTCGCAGCTCCACGCGATCGATGGCCTCGGCCAGTACATCTGGGGGACGCACAACGCCGACAACACGCCGCACTACTCCTACGTGCGCAACGCGTCGGTGCTCGCGACCAACCTCGACGACGACGCCGAGACGGAGTTCGCGATCGGCATCGCCATCTACGACCACAACGGCCTGGTGGTCTCCGACGCGTTCAACAACGAGCTGAACCTCGGCTCGGGGGCGTTCGGCGGCCAGAACAGCTACATCGGCAGCATGGGGACCGCCGCCGATCTCGACGGCGACGGCGACATGGAGATCGTCACCGGTCGCGAGGCCTTCGGCATCACGTGGACCAACCCCGGCGTCGGCAACCCGATCGTCGACGTCGTGCAGCTGTGGACCGCGGGCGGTGACGACGGCTATCCCGCGATCGCCGACCTCGACGCCAACGGCACGCCGGAGGTCATCCTCGTCAGCGCCGGCTGCACCGACTGCGACGGTCAGCTGCGCATCCTCGACTCGGTCACCGGCGAGCTGTGGTGCGGCCGCGACCCGACGGGCGCCGCGTGTGCGGGCAACGATGCCGCGCGCACGCAGCCGGTCACGCTGGCCGCCGACGGGCTCGGCGGCGCGGTGGGCCGTGGTGGTCCGCCGACGGTCGCCGACTTCGACGGCGACGGCCGACCCGAGGTCGGGGTCGCCGGCGCCACGGCGTACGCGGTCTACGACTTCAACCGCACCGACGAGGACGTCGTGCAGCCCGCCGGCGCCCTGCCCCCGGGCCCCGGCGATGCGTACGTGCGGTGGTTCGCCGTGACCCGCGATCTGTCGTCGAACGTGACCGGCTCCTCGGTGTTCGACTTCCAGGGCGACGGCGCGGCCGAGGTCCTCTACCAGGACGAGTGCTACGCGTGGGTCTACGACGGCTCCACCGGCGCCGTCCTGCTGCAGGTCGAGAACTCGTCGCCGACGATCCACGAGTACCCGGTCGTCGCCGACGTCGACGGCGACGGCAACTCGGAGTTCGTGGTCATCGCCGCCGCGACCACGCCGGGCAACTGCTCCGCGATTCCGGGCTACGAGAACCGCCAGGGCGTGTTCGTGTACGGCGACGCCAACGACCGCTGGGTCCGCACCCGATCGGTCTGGCCGCAGCACACGTACCACGTGACCAACGCGACCTCGGCCGCGATCCCGCCCATGGTCGAAGAGACCAACTGGCTGAACCCCGGGCTGAACAACTTCCGGCAGAACGCCCAGGGTGAGGGCATCTTCAACGGGCCCGACCTCTCGATCGACGTCGCGGTCGGCCTGCAGAACTGCCTCGACGAGGAGTTCCAGATCATCGTCACCATCCGCAACGAGGGTTCGATCGGCATCCCAGCCGGCGTGCCCGTGTCGCTGTGGGAGGGCACCGACGCCACCGGCATGTACGTCGGCACCCAGGAGACCGACGCACCGCTGCTGCCCGGCGCGTTCGTGCAGTACGTGTGGCTGGTGCCTGCGCCGGCCCAGGTCCCGAAGAACTACTACGCGACGGTGGACCTCGCGGAGGAGTCGACGGGCAACGTCGTCGAGTGCATCGAGGACAACAACGCGGCGGTGACCGAGACGGTCGCCTGCCCGGTCGCGGGCTGAGGTCGCCGCCCGCAGCGCCCCCGCACGATGCGGGGTGACGACGCCGAGTCCACGCCGTGGGCTCGGCGTTCGTCGTTGGTTCGAACGGCCACTTCGATGGCCGAAAGATCGGGCGCTCTCCCTTCTCCGGGGCCGCCGCGCGCGGCATGATTCCGCGCGCGGATGACCGAGTCCCTCGAGGCGCGAGACGACGCGGCAACGCGGACGGCGACGTCGGACGGTGGCCACGTCGCTGCGGTCGCGCCGGCCGCGGCCGCGAGCATCGGCCGATTTGCCGTGCTCGGTCCGGTCGGCGCCGGCGGGATGGGCCAGGTGTTCTCGGCCTACGATCCGCAGCTCGATCGCCGCGTCGCGCTGAAGCTGCTGCACGGCCACGGCGATCCGGTCGAGCGCGCGCGGCTGGTCCGCGAGGCGCAGGCGCTCGCTCGGCTCGCGCACCCCAACGTCGTCGCCGTGCACGAGGTCGGCGCGCACGAGGGGCAAGTGTTCGTCGCGATGGAGTTCGTGGAGGGCACGACGCTGCGCGAGTGGATGGACGCGCATCCAGCCGCGGAGGGCTCGACGGAGCGGCGGGTGCGGGCGCTCGAGCTCCTGCTCGACGCGGGCCGCGGGATCCAGGCGGCGCATGCGGCCGGGCTCGTGCACCGCGACGTGAAGCCGCGGAACATCCTGGTCGGCAACGACGGGCGCGTGCGGGTGGTCGACTTCGGCCTGGCGCGCAGCGGCGTGGGGGATCCGGAGGAGATGGCCGCGACTGCGCGGCCGGACACCCCCGATCCGATGGAGGCGTCGCACGACGAACGCAGCGGTTCGGGCACGCTGCTCGCGGCTCCGCTGACGCAGACCGGCAAGGTCGTCGGCACGCCGGCGTACATGGCCCCGGAGCAGTTCCGGCGCGGTCCCGTCGATCCCGCGGCGGATCAGTTCGCGTTCTGCGTGACCGCGTGGGAGGTGCTGTTCGGCGCGCGGCCGTTCGGCGGCACGACGATGGCGATGCTGATGGCGATCCGCGAGGGGGAGATCGAGCGGCCCGCGGGGATCGACGTGCCGGCGGCGCTCGAGGCTGCGCTGCGACGCGGACTTTCGCATCGGCCATCCCGGCGGCATGCGGACATGGCGACGCTGCTCGGCGTGTTCGAGCAGGAGCTCGCGGCCGCGAAGGGGGAGGCGCGGCCGCGGCGGGGATCGGTGCGCGGGTGGTGGATCGCCGGTGGCCTCGGCGTGGTCACTGCCGCGGGCGCGTTCTGGTTGGGCGGACGCGACGTCGCGAGCTGCGACGGCGCCGCGGAGCGCTTCGTCGGGATCTGGGACGCGTCGCGCAAGGCGGAGATCCGCGAGGCCGTGCTCGGCCTCGGGGCCTCGTTCGCGGACGGCACGTGGACGCGCCTCGAGGCGAACGTGGACGGCTGGCGCGCGGCGTGGGAGGCGGGGCACCGGGACGCATGCGAGGCCTCGCGGGTGCGCGGCGAGCAGTCCGAGCGGCTGATGGATCTGCGGATGGCGTGCTTGGACTCGCGGCGACAGCGGATGAGCGCGTACCTGGATCTGCTGGCGTCGCCGAGCGTCGAGGTGCTCGCGGGCGCGGAGGAGGGCTTCGCGACGTTGCCGGCGATCGACCGATGCGCGGATGTGGAGTACGTGCAGCGCAGGGGTCAGCGATCGGAGGATCCGGAGGTCGCGAAGATCGAGGACGAGGTCCTGGCCGAGGTGGCGCGGGCGAGCTCGCTGCAGGCGGCGGGGGATTTCGAGGGGGCGCTGGGGATTGCGGAGACGGCGGTGGTTCGGGCGGGGGGGTCGGAGTTGGCGCGGGCGCATGCGTTGTTGGCGAAGGGCCGGGCGCTGGCCTCAGTGCGACCGCGGGAGGCGGCCATGCTGCTCGAGGAGGCGTACGGGCTCGCGAGGGCGAAGGACGTCGGCGAGGTCGCGGCGGGGGCGGCGATCGAGCTGGCCCGGACGCACGGACTCCGATTGCAGGCCGCCTCCGAGGGAAAGTTGTGGTTGGGGATCGCGCGCGCCGAGACCGAGAGACTGGCGGATCCCACCCGAATCGCCGTCGTGGACATCCTGGAGGGCAGTCTTCTCGCCTCGCTCGGCTCCAGCGACGAAGCACTTCGAGCACTTGACCACGCGTTCGACACGCTCGATGCAGCAGGCGCCGAGAACTCAATCGAGCATGCCTACGGGTTGCAGGTGAGGGCCGGAGTGCCAGGCTCGACGGAACAGGTCAATGATGCATCCGCAGCGCTCGACCTCATCATCGGGATTCTCGGTCCAAACCACCCTGGCGTTGCTGGGTATCACCGGTCGCTGTCCGACACACTGGCGAGCGTCGGGGATATCGACAAAGCCCTCGAACAAGCCAACCGTGCGCTGGAACTGTCTGAGAGCGCGTTTGGACCGAGCAGCACCCGGATCGTCCCAGATCTGTACCAGGTCGCACACGTCTTGGACCTGAAGGGAGAATCCCAGGAGGCGCTCAGCACCATACGTCGATCGATACTCCTTTCGTCCACCACAACCGATGTCCCTCTCCTCGCCGCTTCGCGACGCAAGGAGGCCCCCCTTCTACTACAGCAGGACGACATACACGGAGCGGCATCCTCCCTCCAGGCCGCTTACAGCATCTCCCGCGAAAGCAGAGGAGATCGAAACCCGGCGACCGCAGTCATCATGATCGATCTGGGGGCCACGGAGCGGATGCTAGGTGCGCGACAGGCTGGCATGGAACGAATGCGTTTGGGACTCGCGCTAGCCGAGGAGAGGCTCGGAACGCGACATCCGATCGTCGCATCGATCTACGATCGTTTCTCTGCAGAGGCACTTCGAGACGGACACTTCGAAGAAGCGCATCAATGGGCGCTGCGCTCCCGCGACGCAGTCGAGGCCGCATACGGAATCGGGAGCGATGAGAGAATCGCAGTAGAGGCCAACCTATGCCAGACATCCCAGAACCTCCTCCGCGCCGATGAGGCAATCGAGCACTGCGAGGCTGCGGCTGTGCTTGGGAACGCCTCTTCTGTTCAAGATCCTCTGAAGCTCGCTACCGTGGAGAACAATCTCGGTGCGGCACTCGTGAGTGCCGGCCGCCATGGTGAAGCGCCCCCTCACTTCGAGCGCGCATTGTCCTTGAGTGCAGAGGGCAGCGGACCAAACTCCATGCTGGGCGCGGTCGCGCTCGCCAACATCGCCGAGATTCGGCTTCTCGAAGGAACGGCGACTGCGGCCCTCGATCTCTACCGGCGCTCGCTGGGCATGCGAGAGGCGCTGAACGGCGATCGCGACCCCTCGCTGGTCACGCCGCTGCTCGGCATCTCGTCCGCGTCCCTCTCGCTTGGTGATCGCGCGGAGGCAGTCCGCACCGCGGAGCGGGCCCTCGGCATCGCCGAGGACACGGGCGGAGATCCACGTCTCCTCGCCCGGGCGAGCGAGGCGCTCGCGCTCGCGCTCGACAAGCGGCCCAGCCCCCGATCCGACCGCACCCGGAGCCGCGCCTTCATGCAGCAAGCCCTCGAAACGTTCGAGCCGCTCGGCCCGAGCACCGCGGCCGACGTCAGCCGGGTCCGGGCGTGGCTCGAGAAGCACTAGTCAGCGCGGGCGACCACCACGAGGCCCGCCACGGGTTGCGCGAGCTCGGTGCGAAGGGTCTCGGCAGATGCGTCGAGCACGGAGAACCCTGCCCCCGCCAGCCGCGCCCGAACGTACCCCTCCGCATGCATGAAGCGCCCGCCGACGTTCAGCACGTAGCCGCCGGACGTGTCTTCGGCGCGCTCCACGGTGAACACCAGATGGCCCCCGTCGCGGAGACTCGTCCGCGCCGCAGCGAACAGCGGCACGAGATCCCCGATGTAGACCAGGACATCGGCGGCAACCAGGAGGTCGAACTCCCCAGGCATCGATCGACAGTACGAAACGATGTCGTCGACGACGAGTTCGTCGTAGCCGCGACCTTTCGCGAGTTCCAGCATCTTCGGGGAGAGATCGATCCCGACCAGCCGCGCCGCGAGGGGACGCAGCCCCGGGCCGCACAAGCCCGTTCCGCATCCGAGGTCCGCGACGTCGAGACCATGCGCCCCCTCACCCAGCGCCGCATGGACCGCGGCATCCACGAGTGCCGGGGCACGGTACCCGAGCTTCGTTTGCAGGACCTCGTCGAACTTCGCTGCGAATCCGTCGAACTCCTGCCGGACGTACTCTGCGCTCGCGGCCTCAGGCGGCGGTTCGCCGGAGAGGGCACGGGCCATGTGAGCGGGGATGGGATTGCTCGGCTCCTTGTCCGACCATTGCTGATACACCACCGCGGCATCGGCGTTTCGGCCGAGTCGTCGGAGCATCAATGCCAGGGAGTCGAAGATGCCCGGAAGGTCGGGATCTAGCTCGCGAGCGAGTTGGAGCGACTCGAGGGCATCTCCGTATCGGGCAGCGTCCGTGAACACCTGCGCGAGGTTGAAGTGCGCCTCCGCGAACTTCGCGTCGTGGTCACAGGCGGACCGCAGTGACGCGATGGCTTCGTCCACTCGCCCGGCGCGACGATGGATGACGCCGACCGCGTTGTAGCAGTTCGCCACCTCGGGGCCGCGCAGCCCCTGTCGCGACGCGAGGGCAATCGCCACGCCATAGGCGGCGAGGACGGCGTCGTCTCCTCGGGCCGACAGCTTCGCGAGCACGGCGCTCACGTTGGCGGCAGCGGCGAACGAGGTGGGGTCGAGCGCGAGCGCCGTATGGTACGCCGCAGCGGCCTCCTCGAGTCTCCCGTCGTCGCGCAGCACGTTTCCGCGGTTGACGTGCGCGCCGGCCATTCGCGGATCGATCCCCAGCGCGCGATCGTAGCTCGCGAGAGCCTCCGATCGTCGCTGCAGCGCGCGCAGGGCGTTGCCCCGGTTGAGGAAGACTCCCGCGCCATCTGCCCCCGCGGAGATCGCCCGATCGAACAGCGCTAGGGCGGCCGTGGCGTCGCCTCGCTGCAGCGCCAACACGCCCTGCATGTTCAACGCTCCCGGATGTGCAGGGACCAGCTGCAGGACGTCGGCGTATGCTGTCTCGGCAGCATCCAAGCGTCCGGCTCGGTGGTGCGCAACCCCGGCGTCGAACGCCTTCGACGCCTGCGCGGCACGGTTGCGCTGCTTCGACTCGCCCAAGCGTGCGGAGCCTAGCGCGGCGGTCCTCGCGGATCCACCGGGCCCGCCACTGACCACCTTCACCCCCCCAGCCGATGCGCCCGCCACGTCGCCGCGACCGCGGCCAGCGGCGTCTCCCGCAGCGTCACGTCGTGCTCCTCCCCCACGAACGCAGCCGTCGCCCGCGCCAGCCACATCTGCAGCGCGACGCCCTCCACCGCGCGCGCGACATCCTCTCCGACCAACACGCTGCGGGAGAACACCGCCGCATCGAACACGTGCCGCTCCAACGCCACATCACCCTCGCTGTCGACCACCAGCGCCGCGACGCTGGGCGCCGCGAGCATCCCCGCGGCCACCGCGAGCAATCGCAGTCGTCGGCACACCACGTCTTCGGGCCCGCGCCACGTCGACTCGAGCTCGGCGCGGATCCCCGCGCGCTCCGCAACCTCCCCGAACCGCCGCGCCACCGCTTCCGCATCGATCGCGGCGCCCTCGGGCACCCCGCACCACGCACCGCCCTGCCCCAGCGCGACCGACCACGTCCACAGCGCGCGCGCAGGATCCCGAGCGTCGATCCCGTCGAGCGTCGCGATCGCCACCGCTCGATCCACCTCGCGCCCCTCGCCGAACCGCACCCGCGCAGGCACGCGCGACAGCGTGATCCCGAGCGGCAGGTCGCACGCCTGGATCTCCGGCAACAACGGCGCCTCGCTCGGATCGGGCCGCGCCACGCAAACGCACTCGACCACCGGGGCCGCCCGGATCTCCACGCCGTCATCCACCAACCGCGTCGGGAACCACGCGCAGCCGATCGGCTTCGCCGCCGCGCCACCGTGCCGGTGCACGCCGCACGCACCGTCGTGCTCGAGGAACCGACACGCGCCGTCGACCAGCGCGATCGCCCGCATCGGCGTCGGGGCCGAGCCCACCGTGGGCAAGAACACGCGATGACTGCGGTGCGCGAGCGTCGGGTCCTCGGCCATCGCCGCGCTCACGCGGTGCACGTCCGCCGGCGTCAACGAGATCGTCGGATAGCTGCGGCAGCAGTCGCCGCGCCCGTCGCAGCGATACCGCCCCGCGACCATCTCCCGCACCCAGCGGCGATCGTCGGGCGCGATCGGCTGCGCGTCCCCCTCGAGCAAGCCCTCGGGCGCGCCGTCCCCGAGCCACGCCAGCGCCTCGAGCTCGGCGAACAGCGCCTCGGCGGCCGCGACATCCACCGCGGCCCCGAACCGCCGCGCCGCCGCAACCACGCCCGCGACGTCCCGCGTGCCGTCGGCGTGGCACAACACGCTCCACGCGGACGCCGGCAACACCACGACGCGATCCTGCTGCGCATCGAGCAACACGAGCTGCTCCTGCCCCGCGCGTCGGTGCAGCCGCGCGACCACGTGATCGGCCAAGCGAGGTCGCGACGCGGACACCATGGGCACCGTTCGTATCACGGCGCGGCTTCCCGCTACACTGCCGCCCGATGACCCGCGTCCTCGTGCTCGGTGCCACCTCTGCCATCGCCGCCCAGATCGCCCGGCGCTACGCCGCCCGCGGCAGCTCGCTGTTCCTCGTCGGCCGCGCCCCGGACAAGCTCGCGCGGCTGCGTCAGCAGCTCGGCGACGCCGTCGTCGGCCACCTCGAGGCCGACCTCGACGACACCGCGGGCAACGCGGCCCGCGTCGACGAGGCGGTCGCCCGGCTCGGCGGAGTCGACGTCGCGGTCATCGCCCACGGCCTGCTCGGTGATCAGCGGGCGAGCGAGCACGACTGGCACGTCGCCGAGCAGATCCTGTGCACCAACCTGCTGTCGGCGATCTCGCTGTTGATCCCGATCGCCAACCACCTCGAGCGCGCGCGCACGGGCCACATCGCCGTGCTCTCGTCGGTCGCCGGCGACCGCGGCCGACCGCGCAACTTCACCTACGGCGCCGCCAAGGCCGGCCTCAACGTCTACCTGCAAGGCCTGCGCAGTCGGCTGTGGCCCGCGGGCGTCGGCGTGCACACCTTCAAGCTCGGGCCGGTCGACACGCCGATGACCGTGGACCACCGCAAGAACCTCCTGTTCTCGCGGGCCGACGTCGTCGCCGCACAGATCGTGGCGGGAATCGACACCAACGTCGCCGAGGCCTACGTGCCGGCGTTCTGGCGGCCGATCCTCGGGCTCGTGCGCACGATGCCCGAGACCGTGTTCCAGCGTGTCGCGGCGCTGGCCGGTCGGTGAGCCCCGCGCGCCGGTCGGCCGTGGCATCCTTCCATCGATGGCCGTCCGCGACGAAGGCGCCCGGCGCACCTTGCTCGGCCTGGTGGTCGTGGTCGTGGGCATCCTTCTGTTCGTCGCGCTCCTGCTGGCCAACCAGCGCGATGGTTCGCTGCGCAAGCAGGTCACGATCTACACCGACTTCCGCACCATCAGCGGCCTGCGCCGCGACTCCCCGGTGCTGCTCGCCGGCGTCGAGGTCGGTCGCGTCAAGGCGATCGACTTCGTCAACCGCAAGTACACCTGCGACCCCCTGACGGAGGATCTCGGCCGCCACGGATCGGGTCGGACCAACACCTGCGACGAGGCCCTGTTCTGCGCGCCCAACGGGCTGTGCGCCGAGCTCGAGTCGTACGCCGCCAAGGGCATCCACGGCCCGTGCCTGTCGAACGACGACTGCATCGAGGACGAGGTCTGCGTCACCAGCGACTTCCTGCGCCGGGCGAAGGGCGTCTACTGGGGTGGACCACAGGGGCTGTGCGCCCGCTTCACCACCGACCACCGCCGCGTGCAGGTCGCCCTGCTGATCCCGGCCGACAAGCTCGAGGTCGTCGGTGCCGACAGCGTCGCGACGGTCGGCAGCGCGGGCGTGCTCGGCGATCAGCAGGTCAACATCACGCCGGGCGCCCGCGAGCCGCTGGGCGAGGACCACCGGATCCAGTCCGAGGCCTCGTTCAGCGAGCAGATCGCCGAGTTCCGCGAGCGCTTCGTTCGACTCTCCGACAAGGTCGACACCTCGCTCTCCGGCATCTCGTCGACGTTCGCCGAGCTCAACGACGCCCGCACGATCGATGGCGTCAAGCAGACGCTCGCCGAGGTCGACACGACCACGAGTGACATCCGAGCGGGTCGCGGCACCATCGGCGCCCTGCTCGGCAGCCCGGAGTACGAGCGCGAGTTCACCGACGCCCTGGCCAAGGCGCGCGACACCGCGGGCTTCGTCGACGGCGTGCTCGACGACGCGAACACCCGCCTGGCCAAGGTCGACCGCGAGACCGAGCCGCGCGTCGCCGAGCTGCGCAAGGACGTCGGGTCGATCCGCGCCAAGTTCGCCCAGCTCGACCCTGCCCAGGGTGGCACGTTCGCCAAGCTGCTGCGCGATCCGTCGGGCGAGCTGCTCGCGAGCGTCAACACCTCGCTGGCGAACCTGCGGACCATCGCGCGGATCTTCGCCGACACCGCGGCCAAGATCGAACGGGGCGAGGGTTCGATCGGCGCGCTGCTCGGGGACAGCAAGGTCTACGACGACATGGATCGCTCGGTCGTCGAGATCACACGCGACTGGCGGGTCCGCCTACTCCTGTGGCTCCTGCGCCGCGGACACAAAGCGGCACCTCCCCCGCAGCACTAGCAGCCTTTCGCCACAGGCTGCTAGGCCACGCGAGCGTGCTGCGCCCGCTCGATGAGCGACGCGACGACGGCCGCCTTGCGGGCGTTGCGGGCCATGCGAAGCAGCCAAAGGCCCTGCTTGAGGGCGTCGATCGCCGCGGGCGCGCGGCCGGCCCGCTGCAGCATCACGCCGAGGCGGACCCAGGTCGCCGCGTCCTGCTCGCGGTGGGCGAGCTCGGCCAGCGCGATCGCGGCCTTGCGATACTGCCCCGCCTTCGCCAAGCGGATGCAGCGGCGACGCAGCGGGTCGAACTCGACGAAGACGGTGGTGTCATGACGGGCGCCCATACGACCAAGCTCTCAGCAACCGATGTGCCAGCCAAGAAAACCGGCCGCGTCCCGCCGAGGCGTCCCGTTGTGGACGCGTGCGGCCCCGGGCGGACGCCAGACGTCTGGCCGAGCGGCCCGATCGCTGACGGTCGCGTCAAAGGCCCGGCCGGCGTCGACGATCAACGGAGTCGATTGAGCACGTGCTCGCCGAAGGTCGCGCGGCGGCGTGGCTCGGGCTTCTCGGCCGCCGCGGGCGTGGGCGCCTCGGCCGCGGGCGCAGCCGCCGGTGCGGACGCGGCGGGCTTCGCCGCCGATTCCCCGCGCCGGCGTTTGCCGGCCCGCGGCGCCGCTTCGGCGGACTCGGCGGGGAACGGCGCGGGGGCCTGCAGCGCGTCGACGACCACGGTGTGTCCACTCTGCGGCGCGCGCTGGGCCACCGTCTGTCCCGTGACCGCGGGCGGTCGCACGGCCGGCGCCTGCACCTGTCGCACCGGCGGCGCGCCGGTCTGCGGAACGGCGGCGCGCGGCCCCGAGGGCTGCCGTGCGGTGGTCGGCGGCGCGGTCGATGGCACGATCACCGGCCGCGCGCCCGGGGGCGGCTCGACGGTGCGATAGATCCGGGTCGGCTCGCGGGGCGCGGGCGCGGCGGGCTTGGGCGCTGCGGCGGCGGCGGTCGGACGGGGCCCGACGCTCGTGCGGTGCGAGCCGCTCGGAGTCTTCGGCGTCGTGCGCTGCGAGCCCGTGCCCACCTTCGGCTGCGCGCCGCTGCGGCGCGTCGTGCCCTCGGGACCCGTCTTCGCCCGCTTGGGCGGACGCGCCGCGGTCGTCGTCGCGTCGTCGTCGGTCGGCACCACGGTGTGCACGTCGGTGCGATCGGCCCCGCCCTGCGCGGGCGCGGTGAAGCGCGGCGCGGCGCGGCGCGGCACCTTCGCCACGAGGTTCGCCGACTCCGCCAGCACGCTGTCGACCAGCGCGAGCACGCCGGTGTCGACGCGGCGCGCGGGCTTGGGCCGGCGTGACAGCTCGGTGAGCTGCGGGTGCCCGGGGTAGCGCTTCTGCATGATCGACAGCAGCTCGTAGGCGTCGTCGAACAGACCCTGCTGCAGATAGAAGCGGACCTCCACGAGCTCGCTCGTGAGGCTCGGCCATCCGCCGGGGGGCGCCGCGAGATCGGCCATGCGCGCGCCCATCTCCGTGTTCTCCATCGGCGTCGCACAGAAGCCGCAGTAGTTGAACCCTGCGGGGTTGCTCCGGCTGCACGCCGTGCACACGCGGGTCTCGGGACGCGGCTGCGTGGGGCCGAGCTTGATCCCACACGTCGGACAGATCTCGGGGCGACTCATCGAACGGACCTCCGTGGCGACCCGCTCGCGTGTGCGAGCTTTCGGCACAAATGTTGTCGCGGAGAAACCCCACCGATGCAAGGGCCTACCACCGCGGTCACGGGCAATTTTCGCCGACGAGGGCGTTGGCTCTACCCCCGTCGAACGGGCCGCGGCCGCGATCAGCCGATCTCGATCACGCGGGTGCGTTGCTCGGATCCACGCGTGAACACGACGGTGAAGCGTCGCGCGGAGCGGAGCTGCAGATAGAGCTGTGGCGCAGACTGCAGCGATTGCACGCGCAGTCCGTTGATCGAGTGGACGACGTCACGCGCCTGGAAGCCGAGCGCCCGGGGCAGGGCCTCGAGTTCCGAGATCTCGAGGCCATCGGCGCGGCCATCGCTGCGGTGCGGAACGACCCGCGCCTGCGTGGCGAGGAAGCCCGGATTCGCGCGGAGCCGATCGGCGTAGGCCGCCGCGATCGTGCAGCGCTCGGGCTCGGGGCACGCGACGGCCGTCGTGGCGTCGCGGGCCAGGGCATCCGCGGCCGCTGGCTCCACGCTCCGCGGATCGACGGTGCGCGCGGCCGCCTGCCCCGCGGCAGTGCGGAGGTCACCCCCCACCGCCACGACCTTGTCCCGCGCGGTGTCGAGGCCCGCGACGACCTGCTCCCCGGTCCTGCGCGCGACGACCTCGGCCTGCTCGACGTCGACCTCGGGCACCGCGTTGGCATCGATGCACGCGCCGAGGATCAACATCGGCAGGGGCCCCATGCGACCCCTGATGGTCCGTGCTCGGCCCGCTCGCGTCATCGTCGGACGACAGGCTACCAGGCCGCACCCGGCCGCGCACGCGGTCGCGGATCACACGCCGTAGGCGTCGACCTCGGCCACCCACGTCCGCACGCGCGCGTCCGAAGGCATGCGCCAGTCACCGCGCGGCGACAGGGCCACCTGGCCGACCTTCGGCCCATCGGCCGTGCACGAGCGCTTGAACTGATGGGCGAAGAACCGCGACAGGAACACCCGCAGCCACTTCTTCAGCGCGTCCACGGCATAGTCGTCACCGAAGGCGACCCGCGCCAGATCGAGGATCCGCGTCGGTGTCTCGCCGTTGCGCACGAAGTGATAGAGGAAGAAGTCGTGCAGCTCGTAGGGTCCGAGCGTCGACTCGGTGAGCTGGGCGATCGCACCCGCGGCGTCGGGCGGCAGGAGCTCGGGGGAGATCGGGGTGTCGAGGATCGCGAACAGCGTGGCGCGTAGCGCCTCGACCGAGGTGGACCACGTCGCGGCGCGCTCGTTCGCGACCCAGCGGATCACCGACTGGATCAGCGTCTTGGGCACGCCCGCGTTGACGTCGTACATCGAGATGTGATCGCCGGCGTACGTCGACCAGCCCAGGGCCTTCTCCGAGAGATCGCCGGTGCCGACGACCACTCCACCCACCGCGTTCGCGACGGTCATGAGCGCGAGCGTGCGCAGCCGGGCCTGCACGTTCTCGAGCGTGATGTCGCCGAGCTTCGGGTCGGCGCGCAGCTTGGCGAGCAAGCCCTCGACGTCCGTGGTGTCGACGGCGGCGCCGTGGCCGACGAGCGCCAGCATCGTGCGCGCGGCCTCGTCGATCGCGATCTCGCGGAAGCTGCAGCCCAAGGCCTCGGCGAGCCGCTCGGCGTTGCCGCGCGTGCCCGCGGTCGTGCCGAGGCCCGGCATCGTCACGCACACCAGATCCTCGCGCGGCTGACCGGCCAGCTCGAGCGCGCCGGTGCACACCAGCGCGGCGTGGGTCGAGTCGAGCCCACCCGAGAGCCCCAACACGAGCTTGGGCCGACCGAGGGCCGCCATGCGCGTGGCGAGGGCGTTGGTCTGGATCTCGAAGATCTCCCAGCAGCGCGAGCCGAGGGTCTGCGGGTCGCTGGGCACGAACGGATGCCGCGCCACGGCGCGACGCAGCGGCGCAGGCGGGCGGTCCGCCGCCTCGAACGCGACCACTCGGTGAGGACGCGCGTGGGCGTGACTGCACTCGGCAAAGCTCGTCGTCACGATCCGCTCGCGGACGAGCAGCTCGAGATCGACGTCGACGACGACCAGCTGGGATTCGCGGGCGAAGCGGCGCGACGACGCGAGCTCGCGGCCGTTCTCGCAGACGAACGCGTCGGCGTCGAACGCCAGGTCGGTCGACGACTCGCCCGGCCCGGCCGCGGTGTAGACGTAGGCGCACTTGCCCCGGTCGGAGGCCGACCGCGCCAGCAGTCGGCGCAGCTCGGCCTTGCCGATCACGAAGTTCGACGCCGACAGGTTGACGATGACCGTGGCCCCGGCCGAGATCGCGTAGACCGACGGCGGCACGTGCACCCAGTAGTCCTCGCAGAGCTCGACGCCGACCACGAGATCAGGGCAGCCCGATGCGGCGAGCAGCACGTCGGTGCCCATCGGCACCGCGGCCCCGGCGATGCGCGTCGTGGCCCCGGCCTCGAGATCCGCCGCGGCGCGGAACCACCGGCGCTCCTCGAACTCGCGGTACGTGGGCAGGTAGCTCTTGGGCACCACCGCGAGCGCGCGCCCGCCCTGGATCGCGACGGCGACGTTGTACAGCGCGTCGCCGCAGCGCAGCGGCGCACCGACGATCGCCATCGGCGACAGCTCGGCCGACGCCGCGACCAGGGCCGCGAGCCCGGCGTGCACGCCGTCCTGCAGGTGCCGATCGTGGAAGAGGTCGCGCGCGGTGTACCCGGTCAGGCCCAGCTCGGGGGAGGCCACCAGGGCGCAGCCGTCGGCGTGGGCGCGGCGCCACAGCTCGAGCGTGGCGGCGACGTTGCGCTCGACATCGCCGACGGCGACCTGGGGGACGGCGGCGGCGATGCGCGCGAAACCTCGCATGCTGCGAACATGCCCGTTCGCCCGCGCCCGTACAAGCGCGCCCCCGACCGTGGACGCGGCGTCAGACCCGGGACTCGACCGCGTCGGGCGACTCGTCCGACAGCGGCGCGAACAGATCGTCGACGTCGCGCTCGCTCCACGGCAGGCCCGCGCCCGCGGTGTGTCCGAGCAGCGCGTCGGCCAGCGACTGCTTGCGCTGCTGCAGGCGGAGCATCCGCTCCTCGACGCTGCCGGCGACGATGAGCTTGTAGACGAACACCGGGTTCACCTGGCCGATGCGGTAGGCGCGATCGGTGGCTTGGTTCTGTGCCGCGGGGTTCCACCACGGATCGTAGTGGATGACCGTGTCGGCGCGCGTCAGGTTGAGCCCGGTCCCGCCGGCCTTGAGGCTGATGAGGAACACATCGGCGCGCCCCGACTGGAAGGTGTCGACCGCCGCCTCGCGATCCGCCGTCGCGCCGGTGAGGATGGCGTAGCGCACGCCGAGCTTGCCGAGCTGCGCGCCGATGAGCGCGAGCATCGTCGCGAACTGGGAGAAGATGAGGATGCGTCGGCCCTGCGCGAGGCCCTGCTCGACCATCTCGATCAGCGCCATCAGCTTCGACGACTCGTCGATCTCGCGCGCCGCCCCGACCCGGACCAGCCGCGGATCGCAGCACACCTGGCGCAGCTTCATCAGCGCCCCGAGGATGTCGATGGTCGCGGCGGCCATGCCCCGCTGCTTGACCGCCTGGCGCACCGCGGCGTGGCCGGCGATGCGGATGCCCTCGTACAGATCGCGCTGACCGCCGGCGAGCTCGATGGCCTGCACGATTTCCGTCTTGGGCGGCAGCTCGGTGGCGACCTCGGTCTTCATGCGACGCAGCACGAACGGACCGATGCGCTCGCGCAGGCTGTCGAGCCTTCGCTGGTTGCCATCGCGCTCGATCGGCACGCGGTACACCCCGCGGAACTGCCCCGCGTCGCCGAGCAACCCCGGCACCAACAGATCGAACTGCGCCCACAGCTCGTCGAGGTTGTTCTCGATCGGCGTGCCGGTGAGCGAGATGCGGTGCTGGGCCTCGAGCGACTTGACCGCCTGGTGCGCCTGGCTGCGCACGTTCTTGATCGTCTGCGCCTCGTCGGCGATGACGGCCGCGAACTGCATGCCGACGAAGTGCGCGCGGTCGCGGACGATGAGCGGATAGCTGGTGAGCACGACGTCGTGATCGGGCATCTCGGCCCGGCGACGGTGACGATCGGCGCCGCGCAGCTCGAGCACCCGCAGCTGCGGCGCGAACTTCCGCATCTCGCGGCTCCAGTTGCCGATGAGCGACGTCGGTGTGATCACGAGCGCCGGCTGCTGCAGGCGCCCCGCGGCCTTCTCGGTGACCAGGTGCGCGATGGTCTGCAGGGTCTTGCCGAGGCCCATGTCGTCGGCGAGCACGCCGCCGAGGCCGGTCTCGCGGATGCGCTGCATGAACGCCAGGCCGATCTCTTGGTACGGCCGCAGCTGGGCGTTCAGCTGGGGCGGCCCCGACACCGGCTCCATGCGCTCGCGCATGACGGCGAGCGCGGGATCCATGCGCTCGCGACCGTGCCACTTGAGCGGCATCTGATCCTCGAACGCGCCCTCGAGCCGCTCGATCCACGCCGGCACCAGCTCGGGCACGCGCAGGTTGCCGCGCTCGCTGGTGCCCTCGACGCCGTAGAGCTCGGTCACGATCTCGATGAGGATGCGCAGGCGCTCGGCGGGCACGACGAGGTGGCGACGATCCCCGAGGTCGACGACGGCGGTGCGACCGAGCCCGCGCGAGATCCGATCGAAGCCGCCCTTGCGCGTGATGATGTCGAGGAGCACCGGCAGCAGATCGACGCGACGACCGTCGCACTCGACGCCGAGCTCGAGCTCGAACCAACCGCGCTCCTCGGGGACGAGCTCCGCGAACCACTCGCCGCCGTCGAGGACCTCGAGGTCGAGCTCGCCGTCGACCTCGACCTGCCACCCGAGCGCGCGCAGCCGCGGGATGGCCTGGGTGTTGAACGTGCAGAGTCGACCGGTGTCGCCCTCGGGGTCGACGACGTAGTCGACGTCGGAGCCCGGCGGCGGCGCGCAGTCCTCGAGCGCGGCGATCTCGACCGGACCGAAGCCCTCGAGGATCCGTCGCGCCTGGGCCTCCGCGCCGCGATCTCGGCGGATCCAGCGGGTGTCCGTACCGACGCGATCGCTGGGATCCGAGGCCCGCACGCGCACGCCTTGATAGTCGAACGACAGCTCGAGTGCCGCGGTCGCGACCTCGCGGAACTCCTGCCGCAGGCCAGAGCCACGGTCGACCAACAGCGTCTCGGGGACGAGCCGCAGCACCGGGACGCAGCGGGCGGTCGGGCGTTCCTTCGCGTCGGGCCGGTGGCTGGCGCTGGGCCGATCGGCGTCGGTGGAAACGGGCACGGGGAGCGCATTATGGAAGAGACGGGATCGCTGTAAAGTATCCGGGGCAGTTTTCGATCATGGCGGCGGCGACAACCCTCGGTGGGATCGGTCTGGGGTACCGCCCCGAGCTGGCCGCGGACCTGCTCGCGGATCCGGGCGCGCTGGAGTTCGTCGAGGTGGTCGCCGAAGCGTGCCTTGCCAACTCGGTGGCCCGCCGAGAAGCGATCGCATTACAAGCACTTTGGCCGGTCGTGGTCCACGGCGTGAAGCTCTCGCTCGGCAGCGCCGACGGCATCCGCGACGATCATGCGCGGCGCATCGGCGAGCTCGCCCGCGAGCTCTGCGCACCGATCGTCAGCGAGCACGTGTCGTTCACGCGGTCCGGAGACCGGGAAATCGGCCACCTCACGCGGGTCCCCTACACCCGGGCGGCCGTGGGGGTCTTGGCCCGGAACGTGGCGGCGGCCCGGCGGCGGCTGCCGGACGTCCCCCTGCTGCTCGAGAACACGGCCGAGACGCTGGCCTGGCCCGACGACGAATTCGACGAGCCGGACTTCTACGCCGCGGTCGTGAGGGCGACCGGCTGCGAGCTGCTGCTCGACGTCGGCAACCTCTACGCGAACGCGGTGAACGCCGGTCGCGATGCGCACCGCGAGCTGTCGCGCTTCCCGCTCGATCGCGTCGCGATGCTGCACGTCGCCGGCGGCGCGTGGGAGGACGGCTTCTACTTCGACACGCACGCCGACCCGATCGCGCCCGCCGTGTTCGCGCTGCTCGAGGATGCGATCGCGAAGATCGGGGCGGTGCCGATCCTGCTCGAGCGCGACGCCGGGTTCGGGCCCTTCGCCGCGCTGCGCGACGAGGTGCGACGCCTCCGTGCCGTGGTGACCGCGGCGCCGGCCCGCGGCGCCAAGCCGCGCGCCGAAGCCGACGACCACGTGCTCGATGGTGCGGCGGCGCTCGTGGCCGAGCAGCGCGCCCTCGCCTCGGCGCTCGTCGACCCATCGCCACCGACGTCGGCGGTGATCGAACGTTTCGGCGACGCCGCGCTCGCCCGCACGCGCACGATCCTCGCCCGCAAGCGCATCGACGACGCGCTGCCCCACCTGCCGCGCCTGTCGGGGATGGGCTGCAGGGTCCGCGAGATCGCGGGCGCTGCGTTGGCCGAGCACCCACGGGCGACCGAACGCGTGAGCCTCACCGATGCGTGGCGGATCCTCGAGGCCGCCGCTGCCCAGACGGACCTCGTCGAGGCCGCCGCGCTCGACGGCCTCGTCCTGCGCGCGAGGTTCCACGCCCCGCGGGGCGTGGGCGCGGTGCGGCCACGCGCTCGACCGTTCATCGGCCGCGTCCACGGCATCCACCGATCGACCTGGGCCATCAAGGGTCCGGGCGTCGCCGCCAAGGTCCACCTCGTGCACAGTCCCCATCGAGCCAAGCCCGATCGACCGAACCCCGGCAGACCCGAAGGATCCCGATGACCGACGCACGCCTCGCCGCCCTCCCCGAACGCAGCCGCCGGCACCTCGACCAGCTCCAATCCGAGCTGACCGAGCGACTCGGCGATGCGCTGCAGGCGATCGTCGTCTTCGGTAGCCTCGCACGCGGTGGTTTCGATCCCGAGCGCAGCGACATCGATCTGGTGATCGTGCTCCGGGACGACCGGCGCGACGCGCTGCGCAGTATCGGACCGGCGCTCGACCTGGCCCGGAGCGCGGCGCGGATCGAGGCGATGATCCTGCGCGGCGACGAGCTCGGCAACGCCGCCGACGTGTTCCCGCTCTTCTACGACGACATCCGCGGGCGCAACATCGTGCTGCACGGTGAGGATCCGTTCGCCGCGCTCGAGATCCTCGACGAACACCGGCGGCTCCGCATCGAGCAGGAGCTCCGCGAAGCCCGGATCCGACTGCGCCGCGCGGCAGTCGAGTCGGCCAACGTCCCGCGGGGGTTCGCCGGCGCGATCGAGCGCAAGATCAAGCAGATCCGCGGGCCGTTGCACGCCCTGCTCCGCCTGCGGGGGGAGGAGCTCGGCGACGACCTCGCCGGGGTCCTCGCGGCGGCGTCCAAGCGCTACCGCCTCGACCCCGCGCCCCTGTCACGCGCGCGCGAAGCCGCTGACGCCGCCTACGACGCGCTGGTCCGCCTGCTCGACGCTGCGATCGCCGACGTCGACGACACCTCGAAGGAGGCCCGATGACCTCGCTGCATCACATGTTCCCGTTCGACATGCCGCCCGGCCCGGGCTTCATGGTCGTGTACCTGGTCATCGCCGGCGGCGTGTTCGCGGCGACGCTGCTGCTGCGCAACGCGATCGGGCGCGGGCTCGATGCGGCAGCGGCCGCCGCGACGATGCGCGCGACGCCGATCCACACCGGGGGCTACCGCGCGCCGGCGGCCGAGCAGACCCCGGTGCTCGGCATGGGTCGACTGCCCCGCGGCATCGAGCGCTGGGCGGTCGCGTACCTGCGCGGAGGCTTCGGCACCACCGCGGACGCCCTCGCCGCGGGCGTCGTGGCCCGCAACCTCGTGGTCGTCGGGGCCGACAAGACCATCGCCGTCAGTCCCGCGGTGGCCGTCGATGATGCGCTGCTCGCCGAACTGCACACCGAGCTCCTCGCCGGCGCCGACGCCTCGGGCAACGTCACGGTGGCCCAGTTGCGCGCCGCAGCGAGGAGCGTCGCGGTGCGCCATTCCTACGAGTTCACGACGATCCTCGACAACTCCGGCTTGAACCGCCCCGCCGGCACGCGGACGACGATGCGCCTGGTCGCCCTCGCCGGCACCGTGCTGGTGCTCGCGATCGGCGTGCTCCGCCTGGTGGTCCGCGCCGATCTGTACGGGGGCGCCGCGCCCTTCCCCGCGTACCTCAGCATCGAGCTGGTGGTGTTCGGGATTGTGGGCCTCTTGATGATGCGGATCCCGACGCGCTCGAGCGCCGCCGATGCCTACCTGTCGTGGCTCGACGACGCGACGACGTCGCTGCGCAACGACGTCTCGAGTGGCCGCCGACGCGAGCCCCAGGACGTGGAGATGGCGGTGGCCCTCGGCGGGATGGCGGCGGTCGCCTCGATCCCGCTGCTGGCGGCCTACGACACGATGTACCGCGAGCACTACGCCTCGGTCGCGAGCTCGGCATCGTCAGGCTCGAGCGGCTCGAGCTGCGGCTCGTCGAGCTGCGGCGGCGGCGGTGGATGTGGCGGCGGTGGTGGTTGCGGCGGCGGCGGGGGCTGCTCTTGATCGAGGCTGAGGGGATCGACGGCGCGGCCGAGGGCGTCGCGTCCGCGATCGCACCGGCATCGTTCGAGGTCCTCGACGCGCTCGGTTGGTGTCGACTGCGGCGACGTGCAGCTGATCTCGACGGCTCGATCCCGCTGCGGGCTGCGCGGGCATGCGTGCCATTACTCGAGGGCAACGCGTACGGCTGGCAGCTCGGCTGGCGTCGCCCGGTGACCCTGCGCCGGCGACTCGGGCGCTGGCAGTTCGAGGACGACACGATGGTCCGTGCGGCGCGGGCATGCGTGCCCTATCTGGCCGCCCACGGCCTGTTGCACGGCGGTTGGCCGACGCTGCTGGGCGACGGACCCGTGACCCAGGCGCGCGCGTTCGGGGGCGCGACGGCGGTGTGGACCGGCCTGCTCGTCCGCGCCGGTGGGGGCACGCGCGTGCGGGTGAGCCATGCCGGGAATCGCCGCAGCCGCGACTTCACCGTCGACGAGGCAGTGGTCGGCGAGGCCGAGCGGTGGACGCCACTCGTGCTCGAGCTGCACGCGGCTGGGATCGCGACCTTCCAGCTCGGAGACGAGGTCGCGACGCTGGCCCGGATCTCCGGGCCGACGACACCGACGACAGGCACACTCGGCGAGCATCGCGGGCTCGGCGAGTCGCACCTGCGGTTCTTCGATCGCGCCTACTTCGACGACAAGCGCCGCGGGCCGACCAAGAAGTACCGTCAGCTGATCGCCGCGCCCGGTGCCCCCGCGGACACGGCTTGCGTGATGGCCTCCGCGGGACCCACCTCCGTGACCGTCGAGTCCACCGGGCGCGAGCACGACGGCGACGGGCCGCGTCCGGGCACGTCATGGCCGCGCTACGTGTTCCGCAATCTGGTGGGCTTCACCGCGCGCGACGACGGCATCGCGGTGCACGTCGATCCCGATCGCGACGCCCTGGCGCGACTTGCCGCAGCGACCGAGGCCACGTGGCGCGCATGCTTCGGCGACGCGGTGATCGACGCGCACCGGGGCGCGCTGTGGTACCTCACCAAGTACTTCACCCCGCACGTACCGGGCGAGCCGCACTTCTTCGTGAAGCCACCCGCCCTGTTCGCGACGCCGATGGGCTGGTCGATGCTCGTCGATGGCGTCCACGGGCGGGGCTACGACGTCATGCGCGGCGTCGTGCGGACCGACCGCTTCCACGCCGCCCCTGCTGTCTTCGCGCTCGAGCGCGGGGCCACCATCGACGTCCCCGCCGGCACTGCGCTGACGCGCATGATCCCCGTGGCCCACGGCGACGACGCGGCGGCTCCCCTCTGGCACCCGCCCCTGCCGACGGCGGCGCAGGCATGAGCAACGCACAGGACGACCTGCGCGCCCGCCTCGCGCTCGACGGCTTCGCCGTCGTGTCGCTGGAGGACCGGGCGCTCGCGCGGCTGCTGCAGCCATGGCTGCTGATCGACGGCCTGCTCGGCCTCGGCGCGCAGCTCACCGAGGTACAGCCGATCCGACCGATCGCCCACGGCCGATCGTTCGCTGCGTCGGACGGTGCCGCGCCGCTGCACACCGACAGCCAGCTGTGGCGCGGCCGACCTGCGGAGCTGCAGCTCACCGCGTGCCTACGCCCGGCCGATCGCGACGGCGACAGCGTGCTCGTCGACGGCTTCGCCCTGGCCGATCGCCTCGCAGCCGAGCGCCCCGAAGACCTCGCCGCGCTCCTGGACGAGTCGCGTTGCATGCCGTTCGTGTTCGGCCACGTCTTCGGCCCCACGCTCGCGCGGCGGGCCGATCGTCACGTCTTCACCCACCCGGCGCGGCCCCAGCCTGGCGACCGCATCGCCGTTGTCGTGGAGCGGGCGCTCGCCGAGGCGCCACGGCGGATCGTCCGGCTCACGGCGGGCCAGGCCCTCCTGGTCGACAACCATCGCATGCTGCACGGCCGACGAGCATTCGAGGATCCGCAGCGCGAGCTGCTGCGCGTGCTCGCGTGGCTCGAAGCGCCGCTGTCCGCGTCCCCGGGCTGGGCCGACGTCGCGGATCGGACCCACGCCGCGCTCGCGTCTCGACTCGCGTCGGCACCGCTCGAGGTCCGCTACGCGTTCGGGGTCGAGTCCGCGGCGATCCGACCGATCGACGCGGCGGTCTCGGCGATGCTCTCGGGCGCTCCGCCGGGCGCGCTCGCCCGCCGCCTCGGAATCGACGAGGCGACGCTGTATCGCCATCGCGACCGACTCGGGCTCAGCCCCGGGCCCGGGCCAGAACTCGACCCACTGCCCGCGTGCCTCGAGGCCCTCGCGCGACTCCGCTCGAGCTGATCGTTCCGGGGGATGCACGACGTTTTGGTGCGGTCCCCGGACAGGCGGTCTGCTGCGGGTACTAAGGAGTATGCGGCGGCGGGCGGGCGTGGTGTTTCCGAGGATCTGGGCGAGTGGGCTCGCGGCGACGGTCGGCGGCTGCGGCGGGGGTGGCGGCGCCAGCGAGGACGGTACGGCGACGGACGAGGGCGGCATCAGCGTGTCGCTCACGCTGACCGGCGCGACATCCTCGGCCAGCGACACCGACGCGAGCGGGACCGCCGACACCACCGCCGGCACGACCGGGGTCGCGTGTCCAACGGAGGAGATCTGCGGCGAGGCCGGTTGCTGCGGCCCCGGCCAGCTCTGCGTCGACGGCGCCTGCATCGTCGATTGCGGCGACGCGGCGCCCTGCGGGCCCGATTCGATCTGCTGCGGCGACGGCGAGCTCTGCTACGCGGGCGCCTGTGTCGTGCCCGGAGATCCGTGCCGAGGCCTCGCCTGCGCGACGAACACCACCATGGAGTGCGAGGCCAGCGAGATCTGCGACGCCGAGCTCGGGCTCTGCGTGCCGAACCTGGCCGATCCAAGCTGCGCGTTCCAGCCGGAGAAGGGGGTCTTCGATCCGGTCCCGCGGTTCACCTGGGGCGTGCGCCAGGCGCGGGCATGCGCCGACGGCTGCCAGGCGCAGGAGGCCTGCGTCATGGACGTGTGCCAACCGACGTGGACGCACCACGAAATCGCCGCGGACGACTTCCCGGAGTGGCATCAGGTCGTGATGACGCCGATGGTCGCGGACCTCGACGGCGACTGCGTCCCTGAGATCGTGTTCAACAGCTACCGGAATTCGACGTTCACGACCGACGGCATCCTCCGCGTCCTCCGCGGGGACAGCGGCGCGACGGTCTGGTCCCTCGGCGATGAGGCCTACCGCACGGACCCGAGCGCCCACCCAGCGATCGGCGACCTCGACCTCGATGGCTCGCCCGAGATCGTCGTGCCGGGGCAGGGGCAGCAGCTCCTCGCCGTGCGCGCCGACGGCACGCCGCTGTGGACCTCGGAGAACTACAACTTCAGCGGGGTGAAGAGCGGCTCCCCCGCGATCGCGAACCTCGACGGAGCGGGTACACCGGAGGTGATCTTCGGGCGATCGGTCTTCGACAACGCGGGCGTCGTCGTGTGGCAGGCGGCGAGCGGCGCGACCGGGAGCACCGGCGGTTTCGGCCCCCTCTCCTGCGTCGCCGACCTCGACGACGACATGCGCCCCGAGCTCGTCGCGGGCGGGACGGTCTACGCCTTCACCGGGACCGTCGGGGTCGACTTCGTCGGCGCGCCGCTGTGGACGGCGAGCCCGGGGGAGGGCTACTGCGGGATCGCCGACTTCGACCTCGACGGCGCCCCGGAGGTCGCGGTGGTCAACTCCGGCAACATCTATCTCTACAACGGGCAGACGGGCGCGACCCTGGCGTCCTTCGCGATCCCCGAGGGGGGCGCCGGCGGTCCCCCCAACATCGCGGACTTCGACGGCGACGGTCGACCCGACCTCGGGACCGCCGCGGCCGACCGCTACGTCGTCGTCACCTACGACGGCGCGGGTTGGACGCAGCTGTGGATCGCGGACACAAAGGACGGCTCCTCCCAGCGCACCGGTTCCTCGGTGTTCGACTTCGACGGGGACGGGCGGTCCGAGGTGATCTACGCCGATGAGTGGTACCTGCGGATCTACCCCGGCACCGAGCCCGGGTGTCCCGGCGGCGCGGGCTGCGACGGGACGATGACGGACGACGAGTTGCTGTTCATCGACATCAACTCCTCGAGGACCCGCACGGAGAACCCGGTGGTCGCGGACGTGGACGGCGACTTCAAGGCCGAGATCATCGTCAGCACCAACAACGAGTCGGCCCAGGGCGCGATCGGCGACGCGGGCATCGAGGTCTTCGAGGACCGCCTCGACAACTGGGTCGCGACCCTACCGATCTGGAATCAGCACACCTACCACGTGACCAACGTGTCGGCCGACGCGACGATCCCGCCGATCGAGTCGCCGAACTGGTCCACGCCCCCTGCCGCGCCCTACAACAGCTATCGCCGCAACACCCAGGGCGAGCTCGAGACGCTGTGCGCCCCGGACCTCGTCCCGACCGACCTCATCGTCGACACCCTGGCGTGCCCGACCCTCGACATGAGCGTCCGGATCCTGAACCAGGGCTGCCTCGGCGTCGGCGCCGGGGTGAACGTCGCCTTCTACGACGGCGAGCTACTGCTCGGCGTCGTCGAGACCGCGGCTGCCATTCCGGCCGGTACCGCGGAGACCGTCGAGCTCGTCGTCATGGACGCGGTCAACCCGCCCTTCGAGATCACCGTGGTCGCCGATGACGACGGCATGGGCAACGGCGCCCTGAACGAGTGCCGCGAGGACAACAACGCGACCGTCCCGAGCGAGTGGTGCAACCCCATCGGCTGACCGCCGGCGGGGCCGCCTCGAGCCCGGAACTTCGGAAGCTTAAATAAAGTAGGGCCGGCTGTCTTTCGACAGCCGGCCCATAGATCTGGCGGCGTTCTACTCTCCCACAGAGTGTCCCCTGCAGTACCATCGACGCTGGAGGGCTTAACTTCCGAGTTCGGGATGGGATCGGGTGTGACCCCTCCGCAATAGCCACCAGAAACCTGTCGAGCGCACCCACACCCATCCGGGCTCCGAGGGCGGCTCGCGTGTGCGAGTGTCCACCCATCGTGGCGCTGCTCCTCCAAAGTGCGTGCCTCCGGACCTCGAGGGCCTCAGGAGACGATAAACGCCTTGGTTTCGTTCGAAACCTTGGAAACGACCCACCGGCCCATCATGTCGGGCTCACGGCAGAGAAGTTATGCGTGGAGAACGACCACCTCCGAGGAGGGGTCGCTCAGCGAGTGGCCAAGCCGAACGGCCTATTAGTATCGGTTAGCTTCGCGTCTTACAACGCTTCTACATCCGACCTATCAACGTCGTAGTCTACGACGGGCCTTCGGGGAATCCTCATCTTGGAGTTGGCTTCCCGCTTAGATGCTTTCAGCGGTTATCCATTCCGGACGTGGCTACCCGGCGATGCTCTTGGCAGAACAACCGGAACACCAGGGGTCCGTCCATCCCGGTCCTCTCGTACTAGGGACAGCTCTCCTCAAGATTCCTGCGCCCACGGAAGATAGGGACCGAACTGTCTCACGACGTTCTGAACCCAGCTCGCGTACCGCTTTAATTGGCGAACAGCCAAACCCTTGGGACCGACTTCAGCCCCAGGATGCGATGAGCCGACATCGAGGTGCCAAACCACGCCGTCGATGTGAACTCTTGGGCGTGATAAGCCTGTTATCCCCGGAGTACCTTTTATCCGTTGAGCGATGGCCCTTCCATACAGAACCACCGGATCACTAAGACCGACTTTCGTCCCTGCTCCACTTGTATGTGTTGCAGTCAAGCACCCTTATGCCTTTACACTCTACGGCCGATTTCCAAACGGCCTGAGGGTACCTTTGTGCGCCTCCGTTACTCTTTCGGAGGTGACCGCCCCAGTCAAACTACCCACCAGACATTGTCCCGGATCCGGCTTACGGACCTCGGTTAGTTTTCCAGACTTACCAGGGTGGTATTTCAACGTTGGCTCCACAGAATCTAGCGACCCTGCTTCGAAGCCTCCCACCTATCCTACACAGATCAGCCCGAAAAACAGTGTCAAGTTGCAGTAAAGGTTCACGGGGTCTTTCCGTCTTTCCGCGGGTAGGGGGCATCTTCACCCCCAGGTCAATTTCGCTGAGTCCCGGGTCGAGACAGTGGGGAAGTCGTTACGCCATTCGTGCAGGACGGAACTTACCCGCCAAGGAATTTCGCTACCTTAGGACCGTTATAGTTACGGCCGCCGTTTACCGGGGCTTCGATTCGATGCTTTGTCTTGCGACTGACATCTCCTGTTAACCTTCCGGCACCGGGCAGGCGTCAGACCCTATACGTCGTCTTACGACTTAGCAGAGTCCTGTGTTTTTGGTAAACAGTCGCTACCCCCGATTCTCTGCGACCCCCACTGGCTCCCCGCGTGCGCGGTTCACCAGTATGGGCACACCTTCTCCCGAAGTTACGGTGTCAATTGGCCGAGTTCCTTAACCCGAGTTCTCCCAAGCGCCTTGGAATCTTCTTCCCACCCACCTGTGTCGGTTTGCGGTACGGTCAGCACAGCAGTTGACCTATGCGAGGCTTTTCCTGGAAGCTGAGAATCACCGAGTTTTGCGCCCGAAGGCACTCCTCATCACCTCTCGGCCTTGGGGATGCGTTTGTGGCCAACGCCTCCCACACCCCCAGCCTACCGGCTTGAACCACCATCCGTTAGATGGCTCGGCTATCTTCCTCCGTCCCCCCTCATAGAACTATCCGTGCTGGTGCAGGAATATTCGCCTGCTTCCCATCGACTACGCCTTTCGGCCTCACCTTAGGGACCGACTAACCCTGAGCAGATTATCTTTACCCAGGAACCCTTGGGCTTACGGCGACAGGGTTTTTCACCCTGTTTATCGCTACTCATGCCAGCATTAGCTCCTCTCTACGCTCCACCGCTCGTTACCGTACGGCTTCACCGCTGAAGAGAGTACTCGCCTACCGCGTGCTTTCGCACACCCATAGCTTCGGCTCTTT
>JBIJCC010000018.1:0-32500 GCA_044344875.1 Nannocystaceae bacterium | reverse complement strand
ATGCCCTTGCCCAGGCCCACCTCCTGGTCGGGCACGGCGCCACCTCCCATGCGGACCTGCACCACCTCCTCGCGCTCGCCGAGGACTTTGTCACTGTAGTGGGCCACGAGATCGCCGCGGCGCAGGACGCCGATGAGGCGGCGATCGCCGTCGACCACGGGCAGCACCTCCATGCCCGAGCGTGCCGACGCCAGCATGGCGCCGGCCAACGTGTCGGTGGCGACGAGCAGCGCCATCCGCCGCGAGGTCATCACGTCGCGGGCGATGGCCGCATCCGTGAGCTCGCCGGCGAGCAGGCGCCGCGCCAGGTCCCCGCGCTCGACGTACCCCACGACCGCGCCGTCGCCATCGACCACGAAGACCGCGTCGTGCTCCCCGCCGAGGCACACGCGCCGGATCTCCTCCAGCTGCGCCGACTCGGTGAGCACCGCGCCGGGGGCGAGCACGAGCTCGCTGACGAGCCCGCGGCGCATGACCTCGGCCTCCGCGTCGCGGCCGAGCAGGACCCCCCGGCGCTGCAGATCGAGCTTGAACAGGCTATCGGGGCCGAACCGACGCGCGACCACCACCGCGAGGATGCACGACAGCATCAGCGGCAGGATGATCGCGTAGTCGTGCGTCATCTCGAACATCATCACGATCGGCGTCAGCGGTGCGTGCATCGTCGCCGCGAAGATCGCCCCCATGCCGACCAGCGCGTACGCCCCGCTGGCCTGGGCGTCGACCAGCGCCCGATCGGCGAGGCCCGCCACCAACGTGCCGAGGCAGGCCCCGACGAAGAGCGACGGCATGAACGCGCCACCGAACCCGCCCGAGCCGAGCGTCAGCCCGGTCGCGACGATCTTCACGAGGAGCAGCGCCGCGGCGAGCTGCAGATCGAGCCGTCCGTGCAGGGCGTGGGTCACCGTCGAATGCCCCGCGCCCATCAGCTCCTGCGACACGACGACGGCGAGTACGCCCACCCCCAGGGCCCCGATCGCGGGCTTCAGCCACGCCGCCACGCGCATCGCATCGAAGCGGTTCGCCGAGAGGATGATCGTCCGGCTCATCGCCGTGCCGATGAGCCCCGCGAGCAGCGCGAGCAGCACGTAGAAGCCGAGATCGCCGACGTTCGCGGCCGCGTGCTGCGGTAGATCGAACACCACCGCGTCGCCGCGGATCGCGTACGACGTGAACGTGCCGCACACCGCGGCAACGACCAGGGGCACGAACACGGACATCGAGCCGACGTCGCCACCGATCGCCCCACCGAACACGATCTCGACGGTGAAGATGACCCCCGCGAGCGGGGCGTTGAACGCCGCAGCGAGGCCACCCGCGCAGCCCGCCCCGACCATCGCGAGCCGCCGGCGCTGGCGCAGGCCGAAGAACCGCGCGAGCACGCTGCCGACCGTCGCTCCGATCGCCACGGACGGCCCCTCGTGGCCGCACGACCCACCCGACGCGATCGTCACGCCCGTGCCGAGTCCGCAGACGATGCCCGATCGGCCGCGCAGCGTGCCGCCGCGGCGCGCGATGGCCTCGATGATGGCGGGCACGCCGTTGGCCGGCGGCAAGCCCAGGCGTTCGGCGGCATACCGGATCGCCCCGGCGAGCAGGCCACCGAGCACGGGCACGCCGACCACGACCACCCAGCGCAGCGCGACCGCGTCGTCGTCGACGCTCGAGAACGACGCGATCGCGAACTCGATCCACGCCAGCAACAGACCGGCCGCGGCGCCACTCGTGACGCCGACGAACGCGGCCATCAGGATGATGAACAGGTGATCGTCACGCACCACCATCGCGAGGCGACGGCCGAGTAACAGGCCGAGCGTCGTCCACAGCCGCGCGAGCCGTCCCGCGGTGGGTAGGCGCTTGTAGAAGCCCGTCGCGGCGAGATCGGCCGAGACCCGCACCGACGTGGTGGAACTCTCGACGGCGCCCGCGCCCGCACCTGCTTCCGCGCCCGCGCCGGACGTGGGCGTGCCGCCGACCGCACCGCCCCGATCGCGGGTGTCGTCGGGGCGCTCGTTGGGCACCATCGCCGGCCACGCTACGGCCACGCGCAGGGGGATTCAACCGCACGCCGCGAACACGTCGCACCACGGCGCTTTCGCGACGCATCGGCATCGAGACGCGTACCGGCGCGCGGGAAAACCTGACGCTACGGCAGGGGCGCGGCCGCGCTGGCCGCCTGGGCCCCTTGCGCCGCGGGCATGGGTCGGAAACACTCTGCGAACCCGATGATTGGCTTGTCCGCTGCCCTTGGATGGAACTCCGGCGCGTTGCTCGCGTTCGCCGAAGACAAGGTGCCCAACGAGGAGGCGCAGGCGCTGTCGCCGATCGTCGGTTGGGTGCTGCTCGTCGGCGTCGTCGCAGCGATCGCACTGTTCATCCTCCACTCCGAGCGGTGGCGGCGGTTCTGGCTGACGGCCGAGGATCCGCGGGCGATCGGTCTGTACCGGATCGTCTTCGGGTTCTTCATCATCTGCAACGTCAACGACTTCTGGGAGTACTTCGAGTTCCTCTTCACCGACGAGGGCATCTTCACCGCAGATGTCGCCCGTCAGGTCCACGCCTCCGCGCAGTTCAAGGGCTTCGGCGACGGCCTCACCGAGGACGAACCGTGGGGGTTCTTCGACATCTGGGGCGTGATCGAGTTCTTGAAGGGCCCGAAGTGGTCGCTGCTCTACTTCTGGGACAGCCCGACGTTCTTCTGGGCCCACCTGTGGGCGTTCCAGATCCTCGGCACGATGTTCATGATCGGCCTGTGGAGCCGCACCACGGGCGTCCTGACGTTCTTCCTGATGAACAGCATCTTCTTCCGGAACCACCTGTTCTGGGAGGGCACCGAGCTGGTCTATCGGGTGTTCTTCGTCTACCTGCTCTTCGCCAAGAGCGGCCACGCGTACAGCGTCGACAACTGGCTGCGGTGCCGGAAGCTCCGGCGCCAAGGGTTGCTCAGCGAGCGCGACGGCCCCGGCGGAGGCGCCGGTGCGCCGCCGTCGGACGACCACCCCAAGGGCCTGCAGGCCATCTATCGCCGGATCCCGGTGTGGCCGCGCCGCCTGATGATGTTCCAGCTCGGCACGGTGTACGCGTTCACCGGCATCGTGAAGAACGGCAACGTGTGGGCCAAGGGCGACGCGATCTACTACGCGTTGAACATGGACCACTTCTACCGCTTCTACCCGCAGCGGTTCAGCGCCATCTTCGGCACCAACGTGATGCGCCTGATGTCGTGGATGGCGCACTGGGGCGAGGCGTTCTTCGCCATCTCGCTCATCGGCGTGGTCATGCACTGGGCCCGCACCGAGAAGGTCCCAAAGCTCGACGCCGGCAAGCGGATGCTCGTCGCGCTGTGCTGGTTCACGATCATCCTCGTCAGCGGTGGGCTCATCTTCACCACCTGGACCGTCCACTTCACGCCGGTGCTCACCATCGGCACGCTGTTCCTCGTCGTGGGCATCGCGGGCACCGTCGGTAGCCTGGGCACGATGCTCGGCCGCTACATGGGTGGGCGCCCCATGCTCGACGGCCGCAGCGTCGCCGCGCTGGTCGCCTCCGTGGCGATCGGCGTCGTCGCGGTCCCGACGTGGATGCGGCAGCTCCCGCCCGGCGGCAGCCAGCTGTCGTTCTGCCTGCTGTGGACGATGTTGCTGTGCTTCCTGTGGTGGGGCTGGCAGCGGCTCGACCGGCAGCCGGTTCCCGTCGTACCCGAGCGCGCGGCGGGTGTCGTGGCCGGCCTCATCGTCTCGCTGGGCGTCATCGTGTGCGTCCTGCTCATCGGCGCCGACCAGACCCGCGTGCCGCTGTGGCTCGTCCTCATGGGCGCGTGGCTGGTGGTGAGCGTCGGCGCGCTGCTGTGGCTACGCTCGCGCAAGCCGGCGGTGTGGTCGGCGTTCCGCAGCTTCGGCACCACGCAGATCGATCGCTACTGGGTGTGCCGCTGGATCGTGGGCCGGCGGATCTGGATCCCATGGCACATCGCGATCATGGGCGGGATCATGACGCTCATGAACATCGGGCAGTTCCAGACGGGGATGCTCTCGCAGACCATCATCTTCTTCGGTGGGCTCGAGGTCGCCTCCGCGCTGCGCTTCGTCGGTCGCCGGGTCGGCAAGTGGGGCGTGCCGGTGCCCGCCGACGTCAAGGCCGGCCTGCCGCCGATCCCGTCCGAGGATGCGACGCTGCCGCACCTGCACCGCGACGCCGGCCGCCTCCCGCAGTGGGCGCTGTTCGCCACCGCGGGCATCGCCCTGGTCGGCGTCCTGGTCGCCGTGGTCGTCAAGCCCGAGTGGAACTGGCTGCGCATCTGGTACGCCGGGGTGCTGTTCATCGCCGGCGTGGCGTTCGTGCACATCCGTGCGGCGCGAGGCAGCGCGCTGTCCGTGATCAACCCCGAGACCGGGGCACCGCGGACGCCATGGGGCTACGGGCCGTTCGGGCGCTTCGTGTTCGGCAGCTTCGTCGTCTGGCACCTGACCGCGGTCGCGACGTGGCTGCTCCCGGAGAAGGACAGCCTGCACGCCTTCCGCGGCCCGGCGCGCGGCGTGTTCTCGCTGTACCTGACGCGCACCCAGACGGATCAGGGCTGGGGCATGTTCGCGCCCAACCCACCCCGCAGCAACGTGTTCCTGAAGGTGCTCGTCACCGATCAGGACGGCGAGGTCTGGGACATGCGCACCGACGTCTACGCCGAGGAGCGCAAGCCGATCCCGTGGATCTGGAACGACCGCATGCGCAAGATGAACCGCCGCATCATCGGCGGCGAGTCGGGCGACACCAGCTGGTACCGCAAGTGGCACGCGCGCTACTACTGCCGCAAGTGGGCGATGGACCACGACGGCATCGCGCCGAAGAAGGTCGAGTTGGTGAAGGTCTGGTACAAGATTCCTTCGCCCGAGGAGGTCCGCAAGAAGGGCTTCTACGTGCCGGAGGACCTGCTCGCGCGCACCGGCGAGGAGAAGGTCGAGTACACGGAGAACTGCAAGGGCGCGGTGATGGGCCAGCTGCCCGACTTCGTCCGCGAGCGTCACGGCCTGCCGCCGCTCCCCGAGGGCGAGAAGTACAAGCCGTGGATCAAGAACAAGAAGCGCGCCTGGGAGAAGGCCCACGCGCCCAAGGACGAAGAGACCGAGGAAGACGGCGACAAGGGCGACCCGACGCGCAAGCTCGATGACTAGTCGTTCCGGGGAGCGGCCCGCTTCCCCTTCCCCGCGGCGCCGCGGGAGCTGGTAAGCTCGGTGCATGCGATTGGTCGCCTGCCCGTCGTGTTCGCAGCATGTCCGCGCCGAGGACCCCGCGTGCCCGCACTGCGGGGCGTCGCTCCGCACCACGACGGGCTGGCGTCCGCCCGCGGTGCTGCTCGGGCTCGCGCTGACCGGCTGTCCCGCGGACGATTACCGCGACGATCTGCCGGCCGAGAGCAGCAGCACGACGACGTCGGGCACTGCGTCGGCGACCACCGTCGGTACCTCGACCGAGGGATCGAGCTCGACGACGACGGACATGACGTCGGTCGGCAGCGAGCCCGCCTACGGCGTGCCCCAGACCGAGTCCGACACCGCGCCGAGCACCGAGTCGGGCTCGAGCACAGGCGTCGACTCGACGGGCACGACCGACGGCTCGACCACCGGCGGCAGCGACAGCTCGACCGGCGGGAGCGAACCGCTGTACGGCGCGCTCGACTCGGCCTGAGCTGCGGCGCCGATCGAACCGCGCTCAGCGACCGAGCACCAGCAGCGATCGCCGCGGTTGCTCGGGCGGCGGGGCGTCGGACCACGGCGCCTCGCGCAGCTCGAAGCGGCCGAAGTCGTACGGATCCCCGGGCGGTCGCTGGGCGTGCACGAGCTCCTCGCGGAGCCCCTGCTTGCGCAGCTCGGCGGCGCGGTAGTAGCAGAACGGGTTGTTGCCGCGGCGGCCCAACGCGCTGTGCGTGGTGAACGAACAGCCGGCGCGACAGATGTCCGCGTAGTAGCAGGTGCGGCAGAAGCCCCACAGCTCCTCGATCGTCCGCTCGCGCGTGAACTTCATCGCCTCGCCGTGGCGCCAGATGTCCTCGAGCGTCATCGTGCGGACGTTGCCGCCGGTGTATGGCGCCGTCGGCAGCGACGGGCACCCCTTCACCGTGCCGTCGGACTCGATGCCCATCACGTACTGCCCGGCCTGGCAGCCGGTGAAGTAGCGATCGCCCTTGCCCGGCCGACTGCGGAGCAGGCGCTCGTGCGGCCCGAAGTAGCCGAGGTTGTTGCCCAGCGCGACATGGAACGCGCGGGCCTCGGGCACGCCACGGGCCTTCGCCGCCGCGAACGACTGGTTCTGGATCGCCGCGAGCGTGTCGATCACCGCGAGCACCATGTACGGCTGTAGGATCCAGTCGGGGTGATCGCCCGCGCGTCCCATCGCCGCGGTCAGCTGGGCGCGCCACACCGCGACGCCGGCGGTCTCGAGCTGCGCCGCGATCGCGCGCAGCTCGTGCATGTTGAGGCGGTTGACCTGCGTGTTCGCGCTGACGACGAGGCCCGCGGCGCGGCCGTGCTCGATCGCCCGGAAGGCCGCCGAGTGGCTGCCGGGCGCCGCGCGCAGGGTATCGTGCGTGGCCTCGAGGCCATCGATCGACACGCCGATCGCCGAGAGACCGGCCGCGCGTAGCTTCTTGGCCCGCTCGGCCGTGAGCCCGCGGCCGCCGGTCTGCATCGTCACGCGCGGCCCCTGCTTGGCGAGGTGTTCGACGAGCGCGTAGACGTCCGAGCGCAGGTATGCCTCGCCGCCGATGAGCGTCACCTCGCGGGTGCCCAGCCGAACCAGCGCGTCGGCGACCTCGAAGAGCTCCTCGGTGCTCAGCTCGTCGTCGCGGACCGGGCCGGCCCGCGAGCCGCAGTGCTCGCAGGCGTGATCGCAGCGCAGCGTGATCTCCCAGACCGCGTAGATCGGCCGCGGAGTCTCGCGATCCTCGGCACGAATCGTCCGGGGGCTCTCGACCATCGAGGGCATCGTAGCATCGTTGGCGGACCCTCGGCACCGCGCGTCATCGGGCCCGGCGCGCGGGCTTGGGCGCGTCGGCGAGCAACAACCGCCGCAGCGCTGCCGCAGCAGGCGACAGCCGCTCGACGCCGCGGTGGACGAGCCGCAGCGGCCGCTGCAGCGGCGTCCGCGGGTCCTTCACCTCGACGAGACGACCGAGGCTCAGATCGGTCGCGACCGCCGTGCGACTCACCAGCGCGACGCCGAGCCCCGCGCGCACGCTGCCCTTCACCGTCGAGATGCTGCCGAGCTCCATCGCGATGGGCACGCCGGCGAAGTGCCGATCCATCACCGCCCGAACGGCTGATCCGGGCACGAACGCGATGAACGGCAGGGTCTTCGGATCCAGACCGGGTGCCGCCACCAGCACGATCTGCTCGTCGCGGAACCGATCCCCGCGGGTACCGCCGGCGACCACCATGTCGAGCTCACCGGCCTCGAACGCGTCGACGGCGAGCTCCTCGGGCATCTCGCGCAGGCGCAGCGCCACCCCGGGGAACTTGCGGCGGAACGCCGAGAGCACGGGCGGCAACAGGTACGTGCACGCAGTCTGACCGCCGCCGATGCGAACCAGGCCGGTGTCGAGTCGGCCCAGCGCCTCCATCGCGCGGCGGCCGTCCTCGATCGCGACCACGGCGGCACGCGCGTGGGGCAGCAGCACCCGGCCCGCCTCGGTCAGCGTCGCGCCCTGCCGACCGCGATCGAGCAGCCGCGCGTCGAGCTGCGCCTCGAGCCGATGGATCGAGGCGGTCAGCGCCGGCTGCGACACGTGGGCGTGCCGCGCCGCCGCCGTGAAGGTGCCGTGCTCGACGATGAGCAGGAAGTGCCGCAGCGCTTCGATCATCAGCGAATGTTATCGAAAGTCGCCGAAACATTCATGGGACGCGGCGACCGACCCGGACCACACTGCGCTCATGCTCGTGCTCGCCGTGCTCGGCCTCGTCGCCGGCATCCTCACCACGCTCGCGGGGATGGGCGGCGGCCTGTTCCTGCTCGTCGCCCTGGGGCTCGTCTACGGCCCGCACGTGGCGCTCGCCGTCACCACGCCCGCCTTGCTGGTCTCGAACCTCCACCGGGCGTGGCTCTTCCGCGCCGACGTCGACTGGCGGATGGCCCGGCTGGTTGCCCTGGGCGTGATGCCCGGCGCGATCGTCGGCGCGCTGCTCCTGCCCGCGTTGCCCGAGGTCGTGATCGCAGCACTGTTCACCGCGAGCACCGGGTTCGCGTTGCTCCGCGCGACCGGTCGCGTGCGCATCGACCCCGCGCCGCGGTGGATCACCGCGTACGCCGTAGGCATCGGCGCGCTCGCGGCGACCTCTGGCGGCGCAGGCATGCTCATCGCGCCGCTCGTGCTCTCGAGCGGAGCCACGGGCGCGCGCTACGTCGCGACCGTCGCGATCGGGGCAGTCGCGATGCACCTGGCCCGCGTCATCGGCTACGGCACCGTCGGGGTGCTCGTACCGGCGCAGCTCGCCGATGCCGCCGTGATCCTCGTGGGCCTGCTCGCCGGCAACCTCATCGGCCGACGTCTGCGCGGCCGACTGGGCGCGAAGACCGAGCGCAACATCGAGCTCGGCGCGCTGCTGGTGGCCAACGCCTTCGCGATCGCAGCGGTGTTCCGCTGAAGGAACGCGTGGAGCGGCCCGGGCCTCAGGTCTTCTCGGCGGACTTCTTCCGCGCGCGGTTCCACTTCCACGCCTTCACGAAGCCAGCGGTCGCGGCCTCGCGGGCGCGGGCGGCCAACGTCTTGCCGCCCTCGCGGCTGCCGGCCCGCGGCACGGCCTTGCCGGCGCGGTGCCCGAGGTAGAGCCCCGCGAGGATGGCGAGGACGACGAGCGCGACGAGCACGGGCAGGGGCAGGTTGTCCAACAGGGGCCTCTGGCACACGGTAGCGCCTCACCCGCACTGCACAAGGGGCGGCGCCGAACTTCGCCGAAATCAGCGGCCTCGGCCCCGAGCACGGGGCCCGCGCCGCCGCGCACCGTCCTGCATTTCCCGACCGATCGGGCCGCCTGCGGACGCGACGGGCGTGCAGTACGATGCGCGCGGAGCCCTCCGACGCGGAGGGACGACGTGACCGCCGTGACCGACGTAATGCAGCGCATCGAACAACTGGTGAAGTCCGACCGCGTGGTCCTGTTCATGAAGGGCTCGCGTGCCGCGCCGCAGTGCGGGTTCTCGGCGACGGTCGTTGGCATCCTCGACCAGTACCTGCCTTCGTACACGACCGTGAACGTCCTCGCCGATCCCGAGATCCGCGACGGCGTGAAGGCCTACGCGCAGTGGCCGACGATCCCGCAGCTGTTCGTCGACGGCGAGTTCGTCGGGGGCTGCGACATCGTCCGCGAGATGGAGAGCAGTGGTGACCTCGTGCGCACGCTCGGCACCGCGGCCGTCGCCCTCGAGCCGCCGACGATCACCGTCACCGACGCCGCGGCCGCGACGTTCCGTCAGGCGCTCGCCGACGTCGGCGGAGGCGAGGCGCTGCGCCTGACGATCGACTCGCGGTTCGTCCACGATCTGTCGGTGTCGGGGGTCGGGCCGGCGGATCTCACGGTGGTCGCGAATGGGATCGCGCTCGTGCTCGATCGCAACAGCGCACGCCGGGCGGCGGGCGTCGTCATCGACTTCGTCGAGGCACCGCAGGCCGGGTTCAAGATCGACAACCCCAACGCGCCACCGTCGGTGAAGCAGCTGTCGCCGCGGGAGGTGCCGGACCTGCTCGCGAGCGAGCCTGGAGCGCGCTTCGTCGACGTGCGCACGCCCGGCGAGCGCGAGCGCGCCCGCATCGACGGCACCGTCCTGCTCGACGCGAGCACGATGGCCGAGCTCTCGGCGCTGCCCAAGTCGACGACGCTGGTCTTCCACTGCCACCACGGTCAGCGCAGCTACCAGGCCGCCATGCGCTTCCTCGAGCTCGGCTTCACCCGCGTCTACAACGTGGCCGGCGGCATCGATGCGTGGTCGACCGAGGTCGACGCCTCGATCCCTCGGTACTGATCCCGCCATGGAGTCGTTGCTCGCGGCGATCCGCAGCGCCTGCTCCGCGGGCACCTGGTCGCGCGGGGTCGAGCTCGCGCGCAGCAACGCGGTCGTCGTCCTCGCGCAGACGCCCCGCGAGGTCGAGCTGCGGGTAGCGACCAAGGGCGGGATGATCGCGCCGGTCGTGACGCTCTTCCTGGACGAAGACGAGTGGAGCTGCGAGTGCAGCTCGGCCGAGGACGCCTGCTCGCACGTCGCCGCGGCCGCGATCGCGTGGCAGCAGGCCGAGCGCGAGGGCAAGCCGCTGGCCCGCGCCGACGCCCCGACCGCGGCGGGCCGCATCGTCTATCGGTTCGAAGCCAAGGGCGAGCAGCTCGCGCTGCGCCGGCTCATCCTCCACGCCGGCGGCGAGTTCCAGCTCGACGGCACCATGGCCGCGGTCGCCCAGGGCAAGCTCCGCGGGCCCAAGTTCGTGGCCACCGACGCGGACCTCCGCTTCGAGAAGAAGCTCGGCACCTTCGTCGCCCGCGTCCTCGCGCGGCACGAGGTCGCCAAGGTCTTCGACGCGCTGTCGTCCGCGGCCGAGGTCTGCTTCGGGTCCGATCGCGTCAGCCTCGGACCGCCGCAGTGCGGGATGCGGATCGACGTGCGCCGCACCGACGGTGGCTGGGTCGCGCAGCTCGAGCGTGATCCCGACATCGACATGATCTTCACCAACGGCGTCCTGCGCCGCGGCGACAAGCTCCACGCCCTGGGCGCCCACGGCCTGCCCGAGGCGGAGTTCGACGAGCTGCGCCGCGGACGGTGGTTCACCGAGGACGACAACGCGACGCTCATCGGCGACATCATCCCGCGGTGGCGTCGCAGCATCCCGGTGGCGTTCGACGCCGACGCCATGCCCGACGCGCGCGTGCTCAAGCCGCGGATCGCCGTGGCCACGCGGCGCGAGGGCAACGCGCTGGGCGTGCTGGCGACCATCGTCTATGGGGATCCCCCGATCGCCCGGGTCGATGGCGAGCGCCTGACGATGCTGGGCAAGTCCAACGAGGTGCCGCTGCGCAACACCCGGCTCGAGCGCGTGCTCGCAGCGCGCCTGCGCGAGGAGCTCGGCGTCGAGCCGGGGGTGCGCACGCAGCTCGGCACCGACGACGCGATCGCGTGGGCGAAGCGCGTGCCCAGCGTCGACGACCTCCTGCTCGAGTCGCGCGACCACGAGCAGTTCGAGCTGCGCGGCGACCTGCAGCCGCACCTGCAGGTCGACGCGGGCGGCGGCTTCGCGCTGTGGTTCGACGGCGACGGTGACCGCAGCGCCAAGTCCACCGGACGCGTCGACGCCGGCGCGGTCATGCGCGCGTTCGAGGCCGGCGAGCACCACGTCGCGCTGGTCGGTGGCGGCTTCGGAGCGGTGCCGATGGCGTGGCTGGCCCAGCACGGCGAGCGCGTGGCCGCGTTGCTGCGCGCGCGGGCGTCGGACGACGAGGCGGTGCCGGCGTGGGCGAGCGCCGATCTGGCGCAGCTGTGCGCGACGCTCGAGCAGCCGCCGCCACCGCAGTGGTCCCACCTGCGCGCGCTGTTCGAGGACTTCGCCGGCCTCCCCGACGCCGCGCTCCCGAGCGACTTGACGGCCACGCTGCGCGACTACCAGCGCGAGGGCGTGGCGTGGCTCGGGTTCCTGCGCCAGGCCAAGCTCGGCGGCCTGCTCGCGGACGACATGGGCCTCGGCAAGACGCTGCAGGCCCTCTGCGCGATCGAGGGCCGTACGCTGGTCGTCGCGCCGACGAGCGTCGTGCCCAACTGGCAGGCCGAGCTCGCGAGGTTCCGCCCGAGCCTGCGCGTGTGCACGTACCACGGCACCGCGCGCGCGCTCGATCCCCGCGCCGACGTCGTGCTCACGACCTACGCGCTGCTGCGCCTCGACCAGGACGCGCTCGCGGCCGCGTCGTGGGACACGATCGTCCTCGACGAGGCCCAGGCGATCAAGAACCCCGACAGCCAGGTCGCGCGCGCGGCCTATCGCCTGCGCGGCGACTTCCGCCTCGCGCTGACCGGCACGCCGGTCGAGAACCGCCTCGACGATCTGTGGAGTCAGCTGCACTTCACCAACCCGGGCCTGCTCGGCGGTCGCGGCGATTTCGGGGCGCGATGGGCCAAGCCGATCGCCGCGGGGGACGCGAGCGCTGCGGCCTCGCTGCGCGACCGCACGCGGCCGTTCGTGCTGCGCCGGCTCAAGCGCGACGTGGCGCGCGAGCTGCCGCCGCGGACCGATCTCGTGCTCCACTGCGAGCTGCGCGACGACGAGCGCGCCGTCTACGATGCCGTGCGCGCGGCGACCCGCGACGAGGTCGCGGCCAAGCTCGGCGCGGGCAACGACGCGCTCGCGGTGCTCGAGGCCCTGCTGCGCCTGCGCCAGGCCGCGTGCCACAGCGCGCTGGTCCCCGGCGGACGCGATGGCGCGCGCGCGTCGTCCAAGCTCGAGGCCCTGCTCGAGGCGCTCGAGACCGCGGCTGCCGAGGGCCACAAGGCGCTGGTCTTCTCGCAGTGGACCTCGCTGCTCGATCTCGTCGAGCCGCACCTCGACGCGCAGTCGATGCCGTACTTGCGGCTCGACGGCTCGACGCGTGATCGCGGCGACGTGGTCGCCAAGTTCCAGGACCCCGCGGGGCCCAAGGTCCTGCTCATCTCGCTGCGCGCCGGCGGCACGGGGCTCAACCTGACGGCCGCCGATCACGTGTTCCTGCTCGACCCGTGGTGGAACCCGGCGGTCGAGGATCAGGCGGCCGATCGCGCCCACCGCATCGGTCAGGATCAGCCGGTGTTCGTGCACCGACTCGTCGCGCGCGGCACCGTCGAGGAGGGCATCTTGGCCCTGCAGCTGCGCAAGCGCGAGCTCGCGGCCGCGGCGGTCGATGGCGGCCCGGGGGCGACGTCGATCACCCGCGACGAGCTGCTTGCGCTGCTCGACTGACGGGCCGCCGCGACGCGGCTAGGGCAGCTCGGCTACGGGGTCGCGGCGGGCGCGGCCACCGGCTCGATCGGCTCGATCGGCTCGCACGCGCAGCCCCAGCTCGCGGGCAGCGACGGACACATCGTCGCGGCGATGATGCGGTGGCCCTCGGCGTTCGGATGGATGTGATCGAAGCTGCGGAGCTCCTCGCGCAGGAACCACCGCGGCAGCTCGGCGATGACGGCGGCATCGAGCTCGAGCTGGGCGGCGCGCGCGGCCTCGTCGAGCTGGGCGCGGGCCTGCTTCCACTTCTTGTCCTTGGCCAGCGCGGCCTTGGTCGCCTCGAAGTCCCGAACGGCGGCGTCGCGATCGCGCAGCGCCGAGTCGTACAGGTCGACGGCGACGTCGGGTTGCTCCTTGGGATCCCACGGCGCCTCGACGCCGCCGGGCCGCTTGCGACCGTACTCGCCGAACGCGTCCGCCGGCGACAGCCGCCCAACCGTGAAGTCGACCACCGCCTGCGTCACGCGGCGATGCTCGAGCCCCTCGAAGCCGCGCCAGCGCCGATCGCCCTCGTCCCCCCACGGCGTCAGCGACAGCGCGACGACCTTCATGCCGTGGCCGTGTGCGAGCACGAAGAGATCGCGCATGTGCTTGTTGGTCGACTTCGGCGTGCCGACGCTGTTGAGCCCACCGCCGTAGACCAGCCAGTACTCGTGGCTGTCGTCGCGCAGGTTCACGCGCGGGTTGTCGAGCACGTGGGTGCGGAAGCGACGCTTGAGCGCCCAGGCCCCCTGCCCCACCTGCGACAGGTTGTGGACCTCGATGTTGGTGCACAGCCGCTCGATCTCGCGGGCATAGGGCTGCTTGGGCCAAGCGCCGATCGAGCCGGCGAGCACCACGACCTTGACCTTGCGATCGGCGTGCTTGAACCGCCACGTCGGCGGTGGCTCGACTGCAGGGGCGTCCGCCACGGCGTCGGGTGCAGGCGCGGCCGCAGGTTCGCTGCGGGCCATCGCGCTCGAGGAACAGAGCCACGCGCCGAGCAGCGCGAGGGTGACGTCACGCGGTGATCTTGAACGCATGGGACGCGAGTTCGACGCCGTCGGCCGACACGATGCGCACCGTCCACGCACCGATGTACTCGGCGCGCAGCCGCAGGTACGCGCGCGTACGGTAGGCGTGGATGGGCTTCACGGCGATCTTCCCCCGGCGCGCCGTCGAGCCGTCGTTCTTCTGCCAGACGATCGACATGACCTCGTCCTGGCGCGGGTGGACGACCCGCAGACACACGTTGATCTCCTCGTTGGCCGCGACCGAGAACGACGTCGCGACGCCGACGCAGCCGCTCTTGTTGTCGTACGACGAGCCCATGTCGATGCGATCGATGTGGATGCCACCCGCGCCGATACCACCGACGGGCGGGAGATCGGCAGGGCTCACCGGCAGACGCACGAACGTCGCGGCGATGTCGGGCGGGGTGCCGGGCGGCGGCGTCCGAGCGCCGCTGCCCGCAGGCCGCGTGGGCTGTGGGGTCGGCACAGGTTGCGTCGGCGGCGGTTCGAGCTCCGGCTCGGGTCGCTCGATCGGTTCGGCGCCCGCCTCGGTGTTGCCCAGCGCGACGGGCCCCGTGGGATCGGGCGTCGGCACGCGTCCGGGGAGCGCGGGGGCGTCAGCGGGCGTCGGCGACACACTCGTCGACGCGACCGCCTTCGGATCGTCGACCGGCGTGGTCCCAGGCCGCTTGACCGGGCCACCGACCAACCAGGCGATGCCAGCGATTCCGATTCCGGCGACGACGGCCCAGCCCAGCGACAGACGCTTGGGCGGCGCGCCGAGCTCGAGCCCCGCGCCACGCGAGGCGATCCGGCGCGGCTCGCCGCTCGACATGCGCCGCGGCGCCACCGGTCGGACGACCCCGAGGGGCCCCGTCTGCGGACGCACCGCGCGGGGTGGCGGGAGCGGCAGCTCGCGATCGGGCTCGGGGTCGGGCTCGATCGTACCGGACGCGGCGACGGGCGGCGCGGCGCGATCGGTCCCCGCGACGCGCGACGTCGGGCGCGAACGCGGCGGGCTCGAGGGCGCCGTGCGCGTCGTCGCGTCGCTCGTCGGCGCATCGCTCGTCGTCGCCTCTCGCGTCGTCGCGTCAGCGGCACCCACGGGGCCGAGCAACTTCGATCGCGGCTCACGGGTGCCCATGATCGCCGCCATCTCGGCGTCGGACTCCCGGAGACCGCGCATGCTCGAAGACGATGCTGAGGCGACCGGCTCCTCGGGTGTGCTCGAGCCCTCGCGTGTCGCCATCGCCCACGAGCCCGACATCATCGCGTCCGTGTCGCGCGCGGCTCGCTCGTGGGAGATCGGCTCGTCGGGCTCGGCGGCGTCCTGCTCGAGGGTGGCCGTCGGGAGGTCGACGGACGAGCTCTCGGCGACCCGCGGCCCGGCGTCCGCATCGGCGTCCTCATGCGTGCCAGCTGCCTCGGCGACGCGCGACGCGGACGCCTGCCGCGTGGGATCGAGCACCTCGTTCCAACCGGCATCGAGCTCGCGACGAGCGCCTTCACCGTCCGAGGGCCCCTGCGAACGCGGCCTCATGCGCTGCATCCTGCCAGAGACTCGCCCCGTCGCAAACCTCCGACTTGCGCCGCCGCGACCGGCCCTGCGCCCCTGGAACGATCGCGTGCGGCCCCCCGGTGGCCTGCGTGGCGAGGGGATTGTCAATCGTCGATCCGCGGACTAAGAACTAGCCAACGATGGGCGTGCCTCGGTCCGCATGGACGCTGCTCGGTGCGCTCGCGCTCGGGCCCGCGTGCGACTGGTCACCGCCGCCGGTCGACGACTCTCCTCCGCGCCGCGCCGTGCGGATCCCCCAGCCGATCGAACAACCGGAGGAGGGCGTCTCGGTCGATCTGCTCCAGGCGTACGCGAAGCGCGATCCGATCCCCCGCGAGGAGTCGGAGCTCTGGGAGCTCCCATTCCAGTCGAAGCGACTCGTGGTCGCGCTGCTGATCCTCGCCGCCAAGGATCGCCTCGAGGACCTCGACATGGTCCTCACGCCCGACGCCACCTGGGGACTCCCCGAGACCCGCCGCCTCGGCGCGCGACCCATCTTCGGACCTGATCGCGGCGAGGCGTTCCTCGCCGCGTTCCGCAGCGCCGCACGGCGCTTCGACGAGAAGGCCGTGTGGAAAACGACGCCGCTGCCGACCGGTCCACAGGAAGCCGTGCGCGCCGGCGCCGAGCCGCTGTGGTCCTACTACGTCAACGGCGACGACCGCATCTACTTCCGCGAGGTGCTCTATCGCGGTGCGGCCCGCATCGACTACGTCGGCTTCTTCGAGGAGGTCCCGACCGCGCCGATCCAGGTCGTCGATCATGGACATCGACCGCCGATGGGTCCGCCGGTCCGCCGCGCGCCCCGGGCCGAGGCGGTCGACGGCGGAGTCGATCCTCACGGCGAAGGTGATCTCGACGGCGACGCCCCGCGGATTCCCGTCCCCACGCCCGATCCCACGTGACGCTACTCCGGCGTCGCGGCGGTCTTCGACAGCATCGCCGCAACGCGCACGCGCAGCGGCGACCAGACGTGTCGCTCGAGGAACGCCTCGGGCGCGAGTTCGCCGCGTTCGATCGCAGCGAAGTCCTGCTCCTGCCGCGCGAGGCGAGCCTCGACCGCGAGCTCGGCGATCGATCCGGCCCGCGGGTGCGACGGATGCAGGACCCCGAACAGCGCCGGCACGCCCCGGCCGCGGCCGATCCACGACGCGTGCACGTCGGCCTGTAGCTCGCGTAGCCGTGCCAGATCGTAGGTTCCGCCCCAGCCGCCACGACCGACCCGAAGCGCGACGTACTCGGCGAGCGGCCGACCGGTCGCGTCGCGGAGCTCGCGTTCGAGTTCCGCGAAGCGGATCCGGAGTCGTCCTTCGCGATCGGACTGCCGCGGGAGGAGATCGATCCACGCGCCCTCGACGTTGCGCACGGCGAGGCTCACCTGGCCGTGCCAAGGCCGCAGTCGACAGCGCTTCCGCTCGGCATCCGAGTCGAGCAGCACGTCGCGGCCAGCCGCCGGCGCGGGGATGTCGTTGCAGCCGCGTGCGGCCTCCAACGTGAAGCTCGCGCCGGTGATCCCGACCTCGCGATACTCGATCACTCCCCAGCCTGCGCGCCCGATCTTCGGGGCTGGCGCGACCTGGGGTTCGCGCAGGGGCGCGACGACCGGCGCCCGTGACGGGCCGCACGCGAGCAAGCACGCGACGACGCACGCGAGCCGCACGATCACCGACCGATCCCTCGGGCTCCGGGACGCACCGCCCGGACTCTAGCAGCCTGTCGCGGACCTCGACCACGGCGGTGGGTCGCGCGGACGCGCCGCGCCCATGGGCGCAGCAGGCGGTGGGCGGTCGCCTTGACGCCCCGCCGCGCCCGCGCGACCGTCCCGCGGTGCGCGATCGACTGATCCGATTTCTCGCCGCCGCAGTGACCCTGGCCGCACCGGGGTGCCTGAAGATCCCCGACGATCTCACCGACACGCCCGCCGGCACGCCCGGCGCGCCGACGACGGCGGCGGAGCTGCTCGATCGACACATCCGCGCGCTGGGCGGCACCGAGAAGCTCGAGGCGATCAAGCAGCGCACGGTCGAGGCGCGCATGGTCTTCCGCGCCGAGGAGGGCTGCGAGGCCGATCAGGAGGACTGCTTCTCCGAGGACAAGATCGGGTCGTTCGTCCTGCACACGACCGCCGACGGCAAGCTCTACCGCCGCACCGTGCTCGGCGATCTCGTCGAGGAGCGCGGCTACGACGGCAAGACCGGCTGGAGCCTGGGCGGCGACGGCCTGCTCCGCCTCGACGCCCCCGACGAGATCGTGGTGTCGCGGGAGGACGCCCTGCTGCACTGGTACTTCGGCGTCGCCAAGCGCGGCATCGAGACCTCGTTGGTGCCGCCGCGAGACACGGACACCGATGGCCGCCCCGCGCAGCTCGACGGCGTTCAATGGCGCGTGGACGCCTCCCAGCCGCCCAAGACCCTGTGGTTCGATCGCGCGACGGGTCTGCTGCGCGAGGAGACGATCGTCGAGGGCGACGACGAGAAGAGCCGTCGCGAACAGATCATCGTCTATGGCGACTACCAGCCAATCGACGGCGTGCTCGTCGCGTACGACGTCCGCGTCATCAATCGCATCGGGGATCGCGAGCAGACCGTGCTGTTCGAGACCCAGCGCATCGACCACGCGCCGGTCGACCCGAAGAAGTTCGTCATCCCCGTCGTGGCGCCGCCGAAGGCCGCGACCGATCCGGTGCTCGAGGCCGTCACCAAGGCGCGCGCCGACGCGGCCGCCAAGCCCAAGGACGCCGCCTCCCAGATGGCGTTGACCCGGGCGGAGTTCGCCGCCGGACACTTCGAGGCGACCGAGAAGGCGGCGCTGACCACGATCGCACTCGACCGCAACGAACCCGAGGCGCTGTACACCCTGGCGCGGGTGCAGCTGCTGCGGGGCGACGTCGCGGCGGCCGGCCGCACGCTCGCCAAGGCCGCGAAGGCCGGCGTCCGCCCCGACGCCATCGCGCGCCAGCAGGCGTGGGTGTTCGCCCGCCAGCTCGACTTCCCCAAGCTCGCCCGCGCGCTCGACGGTGCCGGCGGCGCGACGATGGCCGGTCGCTACCGGGCGTTCGTCGGCAAGCCCTACGCGTTGGCGCCCGCGCCCGCGTGCGTGACCTCGGCGAAGCTCGTGGCCACCGGACCGCTGGCCGTCGCGTCGATCGACATCGCCGGGAAGGGTGCCCAGGCCATCGTCGACACCGCGTCGGCCGAGGTGATCCTCGCGCAGTCGTACGCGAAGGAGATCGGCGTCGTGGTCCGGGCGCAGGCGTCGTTCGACGATCAGGCCCCCGAGGTCGGCTACGGCCAGATCGACCAGCTCGCGATCGCCGGCACGACGATCCGCAACGTCCCCGTGGCCATCATCGCGGACGAGGTCGTCGCCGAGATGTCCGGGGACACGACCGGCAAGGTCCGCGCGGTCGTCGGCACGCACGTGCTCGCGCAGTTCCTCGTCGTCATCGACACGCCCGGCGCCAAGCTCGAGCTCGTCGCCCCAGGTGCGAAGTGCAAGGCGGAGCGCGACGCCCGGCGCAAGGGCAATGACGTCCGCTTTTACCTCCACGAGGCCCATCACATCTACGTCCCGGCCTCCATGGGCAAGGCCGAGGGGTTGTATCTGTTGAACACCGGCATGCGAGGGGCGGATCTCGCCGCCACGCAGGCGAGCTACTCGTACGCGGGCGTCGGCGCTCCAGCGCTGCGATCCGACGAGGTCCCGATGGTCACCATCCAGGAGTTCACGATGGGTGGATACGTCGGCAAGAAGCTCGCGGCCGCGTTCGGGTTCTTCGAGCAGAACCAGAGCTCCGACGGATTCCGTCTCGACGGCATGATCGGCCTCGGCTCCTTCGGTGGTAAGGCTTGGGTCCTCGACTACGAGTCGCAGCGCATCTGGATCGCCCCGTGACCACGCCCACGACGTTCGTCGCCGATCTCGGCGTCATCGCGGGCCGGCTCGTGTCCCGCCCGCGATGGGACGTCGGCGCCGACGGTCGCATCGTCCGAGCGGCTGCCAGCGCAGACCATGACGGGCCACCGACGGGTCCTGTCCGCGACTTCGGTCGCGCGCTGGTCGTGCCCGGCTTCGTCAACGCGCACAGCCACGCGTTCCAGCGGGCGATCCGCGGTGCGACGCATCGGCGGCTCACGGCGCGCGATGATTTCTGGAGCTGGCGAACCGCGATGTACGAGCGCGCGAACACCCTCGACCCCGAGGGTCTATTCGCGATCACGCGGCTCGCGTTCCGCGAGATGTTGCGCGCCGGCTTCACCACCGTCGGCGAGTTCCACTACGTCCACCACCAGCCCGATGGTCGGCCCTACGACGACGCCAACGAGCTGTCGTGGCAGGTCGTTCGCGCGGCGCAGGATGTCGGCATCCGGCTCGTGTTGCTCGAGGTGTTCTACCAGCGCGCCGGTGCCGGCCAGGGACCACTGCCCGAGCAGCGCCGCTTCTGCGACCGCGACGTCGAGGCCTACCTCGCGCGCGTCGAGGCCCTGCGGGCCGCGGGCGTGACGGTCGGTCTCGCACCACACAGCGTCCGGGCAGTCGGGCGCCGGGACCTCGAGCAACTCGCCGCCCATGGCGTTCGCGAAGGCCTGCCGATGCACGCCCACGTCTCGGAGCAACGCCGCGAGAACGAGGAGTGCCTCGCCGAGCACGGCCGCTCGCCGACCGCGCTGCTCGACGAGTGCGGGTTCTTCGAGCGGCGCGGTGGCTTCACCGCCGTGCATGCGATCGCCACCGATGCAGACGACCGAGCGCGCCTTCGGGGACAAACGGTCTGTGCCTGCCCGACGACCGAGGCCGACCTCGGCGATGGAATCCTCGAGGCGGCCGAGTTCCGCGCCCAACGCGTCGCGCTGGCGCTCGGCAGCGACAGCAATGCCGTCATCGACCCGATCCAGGAGGCGCGACTGCTCGAGATGGGCGAACGCCTGCGCAGCCGCGGTCGGATCTGCCTCGCCGACGACGATCGGGGACTCGGCCCGAGCCTGCTCGAGATCGGCACGGGCGGCGGGGCGCGCTCGCTGGGCCTCGACGGCGTCGGGGAGCTCGTCGCCGGCAACATCTTCGACGCCGCAGTCATCGATCGGCGGCACCCACACTTCGCGGAGGTCGCCGACGACGCGGTGCTCGATGCGTTGCTCACGTGCGCCACCGCGAGCGTGGTCTCCCACGTCATCGTCGGAGGCGTGGAACGGACACCGTGACACCGCGTCGGGTCTCCCGCGCCGTCGCGGTCGCGTTGCTGCAGCTGGGCGCGTGCGCCAAGCAGACCGACGCCGAGACGCGCGCGGCGTTCGAGGCCGCGGCAAATCCGACGACGAACGGCGGAACCAAGCCGCGCGCCCGACCCGGCGCCCGCCCGCGCAAACCGACACCGGATGCACGCACCGCATGGCAAGGGGTCGCCGACCTCGTCGACGCGTCCATCGTGTTGATCGGCGCCGACACGGACGCGCGAGGCTTCACCGACGCCGCCACGAAGTGGTGCGCGGTAGCGCCGGAACCGAAGAGCACCGCCGACGGACCGAGCTACGCCTGCTTCCCGCGCGACGCGCTCGAGATCGGCACGCGGTCGTTCACCCTCGCCATCTCACCGGTTGGCGCGATCGGGTTGCACATGGACGAGCTCGACGAAGCGACCAGTCGGGCCCTCGCCGAGCAGGCGCGAGGCGCCGTCGCACGCCTGTGCGCGACGCCGTTCGCAGCCGCCCCCGCCGACGACGCCAAGACCCGCGCCTTCCAGACCTGCCCCGTCGACGGCGGCTCGACGCTCGCCGTCGGTTGCGCCCGATCGACCGTGGGGCCGGGATGGTTCGTCACGATTACGGTCCTCGGCGAAGTGCGCCGCGCCGCTTCGCCCTGAGGCGGCTCATTCGCGGCCTCGCTCCGGCATCCCGGGACCTGCGCGCCGCCGTAGCCATTTGCGACCCGTCGCACTAGACTGCGCCCGATGAACGAGGCCACGACGCTCTCGAGTGCCAGCCACGGCGGCATGCTGATCCCGTTCGACATGTTTCGGCTGTCGCAGCTCGCCGCGATCTTCGGTGAGCTGTTCATCAGCAAGGCCCGCAACGTCCTCGACGCTCGCCTCGTCGCCGTTCGCCACGAAGCGAGTCGGATCCTGTTGCTGCGCATCGAGGGGCACGTGGTCGGTGACGACGCCGCGGATTTCTGGCGCGGCAACCCCGAGCTCGCGCTGGTGACGAGCCAGGCGGTTCCCCACCGCGTCCTCATGTACTGGGCGAAGCCCGGCCCGGTCGGCGAGCGTCGCGAGGGATTCCTGTTCGCCCAACGCGGTCAGGTGATCGCGTCCGACGAGGCCACCGACGACGCCCCGCGACCGGACGGCGCTTGGCCGGTGACGCGGCTGTGCGAGCAGATGCGGCTGAGCCTCGACGATCTCGCCGCAGGTTTCCCGGGGTCACCGCGGGTGGAGATCTCGCTGGTCGACGCGAGCGGCTACAACGACGAGCAACTGCTCATGACGTTGGTGGGCCGCGACCCCGCGGCCGAGGGCGCGGATGCCCAGGGCGGAGCCCCGACCGCTGCCGCACCGGCCGGGCCGGGGGCCATGCGCGCGCCGGCTGCCCCGGGCGCGCGGCCACCTTCCCCTGCGCCGTCCCCCCGCGCGAACGTCGAAGAGGACGCGAAGCGCCGCGCCGCCGAGGCGGCCGCCGAGGCCGTCGAGCAGCGCAAGCGAGCCGAGGAACTCCAGGCGTCGCTCGCGTACGTGCTCGATCCCATCGGCGTCGTGGCGCTGCCGGCCGCCGGGCTCGGCGAGCCGGACCTCCTGCGCTCGCTCGTGATCCCGACGATCCAAGGCGATCTGCCGCCAGGGCTGCCGCGGAACCTCGCCGACGAACTCCAGGGCAAGCGATGCGACATCGCCATCGCCGTCGAGTTCCTCAGCGAGGTCTTCGTCGAGAACAAACCACTGTCACGACCCGAGCTGCAGCAGCGCGCGACGACCATCGAGCTGGGCGGGCGTTCCCTGCAGGCGCTCGAGGTGCTCGCGCCTCGCCTCGGCTACGGGACGCTGCTGAGCACCGGCAAGCGTCATGCGTTCATCTCTCGCAAGCTCGATCAGGCGCTGCCCGCCGAAGTGCTGCTGCGCATCCTCGACGGGCAGGGCTGAGTCACCACGGGTGGCCGTCAGGCCATGTCGAAGCGGGCGCGGATGCTCGTGAGGATCTCTTCCTCACGAGCGCCGATCGCCGGCTCTGCCAGTCGGTCGCGGACCAATGCCTCGAGGATCGTGCCACGCTCGGGGTGGGGCGGCAGGTGCTCGGAGAGGTTGAGCTTCCGGCTCGCCAACGCCTTGAGGAAGGGCTCGATCTTGCGGATCTCTTGGGCGATCCGCATCGTCACTGCCTTGCCTTCACCGCGCTTGCTGGCGAACTTCGGGGCGCACCGCTCGACGGCCTGCACGAGGTCCCTCGCGAGATCCAAGTCGACGTTGTCCTCGACTCCGAAGCTCGCGACGACGATCGGGCGACTCTGCGCGCGACGGTTGCCTTCCCCCGACCACCAAACATTGTGGGCGATGGACAGGTAAGTGCGGCGCGACTCGCCACAACGGACTTTGTTCCTTCGCAGGTACATAGGTCTCTAGTTCCTCGTGGTTGTGGCCGTCCGAGTGTTGGTCGGCTCGGCCTTGGCGGACACCGGTTACTGACGCCCTACCGGTGCAAAGCTTCAACGCACGATCGACCTGGATCGATTTCGTCTCCAACATGACGAGATCACGCGAGTTTTCGGCCTCCGCCCCGCCCTTGGTCGCCCGTCTTCCCGCGGGCTCTCGAGGGGGCGAGGGCCGCGATCCGCCCGCGATCAGAACTCGCAGTGGCGAGGCGTCCGCGGGAACGGGATCACGTCGCGGATGTTCTGCATCCCCGTCCCGTACATGATCATGCGCTCGAACCCGAGTCCGAAGCCCGCGTGGGGCACGGTGCCGTAGCGACGGGTGTCGAGGTACCAAGAGTACGCGTCCTTGTGCAGGCCGGTCTCCTCGATCGCCGCGACGAGGACGTCGTATCGCTCCTCGCGCTGCGAGCCACCGATCAGCTCGCCCACCTGCGGAACCAAGAGGTCGACCGCAGCCACGGTGCGACCGTCGTCGTTGCGACGCATGTAGAACGCCTTGATCTCCTTCGGGTAGTCGGTGACGAAGACGGGGCGCCCGACGAGCTTCTCGGTCAGGTAGCGCTCGTGCTCGGCCTGGAGGTTCGCGCCGAAGAACACCGGATACTCGAACTTCTCGCCCGAGGCCTCGAGCCGCGCGACCGCCTCGGTGTACGACATGCGCTCGAACGGCGAGTCCACGAGGTGACGCAGGCGGGCGAGCAACCCTTGATCCACGCGCTCGTTGAAGAACTCGATGTCCGCCGTGCACTCCTCGAGCAGCGTCTTCACCAGGTGCTTGACGAAGGCCTCGGCGAGCGTGCAGTTGTCGTCGAGGTCGTAGAACGCCATCTCCGGCTCGATCATCCAGAACTCGGCGACGTGCCGGCTGGTGTTCGAGTTCTCGGCGCGGAACGTCGGACCGAAGGTGTAGATGTCGCCCATCCCCACCGCGAACGTCTCGCCGTTGAGCTGGCCGGACACGGTGAGGAACGCCTGCCGCCCGAAGAAGTCGGCGTCCCAGTCGATCGCACCAGCGTCGTTGCGCGGCGGCTTGGACGGATCGAGCGTGGAGACCCGGAACATCTCGCCGGCGCCCTCGGCATCACTCGCCGTGATGATCGGCGTGTGCACGTAGACGAAGCCGCGGTCCTGGTAGAAGCAGTGCACCGCGTGGGCCAGCTTGCTGCGGACCCGGAACACCGCGCCGTAGGTGTTGGTGCGGTTGCGGAGGTGGGCGATGGTCCGCAGGAACTCGTAGCTGTGGCGCTTCTTTTGCAGCGGGAAGTCGGCGTCGGCCTTGCCGATGATCTCGACCTCCGTTGCGCGCAGCTCGACGCTCTGGCCCTTGGCCGGCGACGCGACGAGCTCGCCACGGATCGCGACCGCCGAGCCGGTGGTCAGCTTGCGGATCTCGTCGATGTTGGCCAACGTGTCGTCGGCGATCGCCTGCAGGCTCGCCATCGACGAACCGTCGTTGACCTCGAGGAACACGAGCTGCTTGCTGTCGCGAACCGTGCGCAGCCAGCCCTTGATCCGGACGTCGGCGCGTGGCGGGGCGATGGCGAGCACTTCGACGATGCGGGTGCGCGGGGACTGCATGGCGGCCCGGGAGGGTAACACGCAGCGCGGCCCATCGACGCACACCGCGGCGAGCTGAGGCGGGGTGCTTGGCCTCGGGCACCACACGTGGGATCGATGACCCATGCCCGAGGTGCTCCCGTCCCGGTCTGCGCCGACGCTCCCGATCAACGAGCGGTTCGTGTCGCTGCAGGGCGAGGGCCTCCTCGTCGGCATGCCGAGCTCGTTCGTGCGGGTGTCGGGCTGCAACCTGCGCTGCGCGTGGTGCGACTCCCCGCAGACGTCGTGGACCCCGACCGGGTCGCCGCAGACGCTCGACGAGCTCGAGGCGTTCTGCGCCGCGGGACCGCGGCACGTGGTGCTGACCGGCGGCGAGCCGCTGATGTTCGCGAACCTCGCCACGCTGTCGCAGCGACTGCGCGCGCGTGGCCACCACGTGACGATCGAGACCGCGGGCACGGTCCTGCAGCCGGGTGCGCAGGCCGACCTCATGTCGATCAGCCCCAAGCTCGCCCACAGCGTTCCCCGCGACCGGGACCCTGCGTGGGCCGAGCGGCACGAGGCCCGGCGCCGCCGGGTCGACGTCATCGCGGCGTTGATGGAGCAGCCGTGGCAGCTGAAGTTCGTCGTGCGCACCGCCACCCCCGAGGCGCTGAGCACCGATCTCGAGGAGATCGAGGCGTTGCTCACCGACCTCGCGCTGGTCCCGGCGCAGCGGGAGCGCGTGTTGGTGATGCCGGAGTGCATCGATCCTGCCGGGCTCGGCGCTGCCTATGCAGCGCTGGTCGAGACCTGTCGCGCGACCGGCTTTCGGCTGGGCGAGCGCCTCCACATCGCGATCTTCGGCCATCGTCCGGGGACCTGACGACCCGTCGACGACGCAAACCGTCGGCGTCAGTGATCGAGATCGGAGAGCGCGAACGCGGCGTCGTCGTCGGGCGTACTAGCGCGCGCGCCCTGCCACTTCTCGTAGCCGGGGAACGGCTCACCGTTGATGTCGAGCGCCAACGCAGGGGACGACGCCGCGGCCCGCGGCTGCGATCCGCTCGCGGCCAGCGTCGCCGCCTCCGCCGGGTTCTCGGTCTCGCCCCACATCGCCTCTGGAGTCTGACCGATCGGCGTCACCATCGTTGCGGTCCCCGCGTTCGGCCCCGAGGTGTCCCACGAGGCCGCGGGCACTTGGTGCGGCGGTGGCGTGATCATCGTCGCGGCGTTCGTCGCGGACGCCTCGTGCGACCAGTTCGCCACCGGTTGGGTCTGGGATGCGCCGGGTCCCGCCGCCATCGTCGCCTGCATGCCGACGCCGGTCGTCCGGCGGCGTCGAGGCTCGGGGGCCGCTGGCGCTGCGGTCTCGGCCGGACGCGGCATCGGTGTGATCGAGGAGATCTCGGCGCGTGCGGCGAGGTCCGCGGTGCGAGCGGGCGAGGTCCGCGGCTGACACAGCCGCCAGAACCTCACCGTCTTCGCGCTCGCTCCGGTGAGTCGCACGAGCTCTTCGTCGCTGAGTCGCGGCAGCAGGTCGAGGTATTGCGCGAGTCCGTCACCGATCTCGACGACCTGTCGACGCAGCGTCGCCACCAGATCGGCCTCGACGCCGGCGAGGCGCGACAGCTCGGCGTCGTCGAGCCGCATGAACAGATCGAGGTACGGCACGAGCCGGTTCATCGGGTTGTTTCGCCGCGCCGCATCGGTGCGTCGCGAGTCCGGCCCCTCCGCCATGCCCCCGACGATACACCCAACCGGAGCCGGCGGATCCGGCGGTCGCGCGGCGGACGACGGGCCTGGGAGCCCGGGACGCCGGCGCTCGCCGACCCACGGGAAATCGGGGCTCCCGGACCACACCCATCGGGCGGAACAGGGGCGCGGGGCCGATCGGCCTGGCCCTGGTAGCCTACCGGCGATGTCCTACAACTGGCTCCGCGCGCTGCACATCATCGCGCAGGTCACTTGGTTCGCGGGCCTCTTCTACATCTTCCGGCTCTACGTCTACCACGTGGAGAACGCGAAGGACGAGCGCGTCACGGCACTGCTGTCAGTGATGGAACGTCGGCTCTACCGCGGCATCTGCTGGCCCGCAATGGTTGCGACGACGCTGTTCGGAGCGCTGCTGTGGTCGAACAGCTGGCACGGGTACCTCGCGACCGGGTGGTTCAAGATCAAGCTCGTCGCGCTGGTCGGCCTGTTCGGCTACCACTTCTACAGCGGCAAGGTCCGCCTCGACCTCGCCGCCGGGACGTGTCGACTGACCTCGCGCCAGTGCCGCCTGATCAACGAGGTCCCGACGCTCCTGCTGCTCACGATCGTGTCGATGGCCGTCGTGAAACCGTGGAGCTGACCCGGGCTAGCCGCGCGAATTGTGGCGCGCGGGCCGAGCCGATATGATGCCGGGGTGCGAGGGATCTCGGCGGCGTTCGTCCTCGTGCTCGGCGTCGCGTGCGACGGCGAGGACGCGGACAGCACGTGTGGGATCCCCACCGAGCGCATCCAGCTCGTCGCCACTGCGATCCAGAACGGATCAACGCTGCGGGCCGAGGTCGAGTTCTCGACCGATGGTGGCCCCGGCAAGGACGTGCTGGCGCTGTGCGACGAGGACGTGTTGACGATCGCGGGCGCGCCCGCGGAGGTCGTCGAGCGACCCGAGCGCGTCATCTACTCGTACACCCGGGAGGAGACCGGGACGCCGTCGCTGCGGTTCGAGCTGCAGCGCAAGGGCGAGACGTCCGTCGGCTTCACGATCGATGTTCCCCCCGCGTTCGAGGTCACCGCACCCGAGCCCGCGGCCGAGGTCTCGCGATCGATGGACCTCCTGCTCGAGTGGACACCGCCGAACCCCGGCGAGTCGATGCGCATCGAGCTCGGCGAGGAGATCGGCAACGGCGTGTGCCTCGAGACGCTCGTCGAAGAGCACGACTACAAGGGGCTGTCGGGCGTCGACATCGAGGACGACGGCAACTGGAAGATCCCCGCCGACGTGATCGACAGCGGCGCGCGCGACCGCTGCGAGGCCAGCTACCGGTTCACGCGGATGTCGAACTCGGCGTACCCTTCCGAGCTCGCGGACGGCGGGTACCTCGAGGGTCGCGTCGAGCGCCTGGTCGCGTTCGTGTCCGTGCCGTGATCTCGGGCCGCGCTTGCGCGGCGCGGGCCGCTGGGCCAGAGTTCAGCCGTGCGTTGGCCGCGCAAGGGCATCCTCATCCGCCTGTGCATCTACGTCCCGGTGCTGCTGTACCTGTCGTGGCGAGCGATCGAGCGCTGGCGAGCGCCTGCCGCCGACCCGCAGGTCGACGGCGACCTCGATCGCAAGCTCGCGCCGCACAAGCGCATCATCAGTCTCCCCGATGGCACGCAGCAGGAGATCGTCGAGCTGACGCCCGAGCAGGCCGAGGCGATCCTCGGGCCGATCCCGGCGCTCGAGAAGGCCGATCCGGGGCCGGCGCCGGGCGATGCCTCGACGAAGGCCCCCGCGCCCCGTTGACCGCCGCAAGGTTGTGACCAACGCTTCGGCCGTGGACCGCAACACCTTCCTCGAGCAGTCGTCGCGCACCCTCGAGCGACTCGAGCGCGGGCTCGGTGCGCTCGAGCACGAGGCCCTCGACGTGCAGCTCTCGGGCGACGTGCTCACGCTGGCGTTCGACGACGGCGCGCGCTACGTGATCAACGCCCACAGCGCGGCGGGCCAGATCTGGATGGCTGCCGAGCGCAACGCGTGGCACTTCGACTACGTCGAGGACCGCGCGGTGTGGATCGCGGCGAAGACCGGCGACGAGCTGCTCGCCACCGTCGAGCGCCTCGTCGCGAAGAAGCTCGACACCGCGGTCCGCCTGTGACGGCGCGGGCCACTGCGCTCGTCGGCGTCGGGGCGAACCTCGGGGATCGCCGCGCGAGCCTGGCCGCGGCCCGCGACGGCATGCGCGAGCTCGAGGACACCCGCGTGGTCGCGTGCTCGTCGGTCTACGAGAGCACGGCCGCCGGCGCGCCGGGGCCTCACTTCCTCAATGCAGTGATCGTCCTCGACACCGGACTGTCGGCGCGCGATCTGCTGACTGCGCTCCACGGGATCGAGGCGGCGATGGGACGCGTGCGTCGCGAACGTTGGGGCCCGCGTGTGATCGATCTGGACCTGCTCGCGTGGATCCGCGCCGGCGAGCGAGCTTCGATCGCGTCCAGTGGCGATGTCGAGCTGCCCCACCCGCGGATGACGGCGCGGGATTTCGTGCTCGTCCCGCTGCACGAGGTCTGGCCGCAGCTCGAGTTCGACGGCCTCGGCGTGGCCGAGCACCTCGCGCGGCTCGCCCCGGGCGCGCGCAGCATCGTGGCGCGACACGACGGCGCGCTGTGATCGCGTCGCAGGTCTGTGGTACCGTCGAGCCAATCGCAGGCGGATAGCTCAGCGGTAGAGCGGCGCGTTTACACCGCGTTGGTCGCAGGTTCAAATCCTGTTCCGCCTACGGTGATCGTCCCGCGCCGCTACGGCGCGCGCGGCTGCAGGAATGGCCCGTCGCCGGCCGGCGCGGCCTTCTCGGGCTCGGGCTTGCTCGGCGCATCCTTCGACTTTGGCGCCGCTTTGGCTGGCGTGTCGTCGGCTCCGTCGCCGACGATGAGGTAGCCCACCGTGACGCCGACGGCGATCGCGACGACGGCCGCGGCGACGAGCAGCACCACGAAGTTGCGGCTCGATCGACGGGCGCGCAGCGTGGTGGTGGTGGTCGGCTCGTAGGTCGGATGCAGATCGAGGGGGCCGGGATCGTGGCGCACCGGCGGTGGGTGGGAAGGCGCGGGCGAGACGGGTGGACGGGCGCCGGGGTGTTGCGGTGCGCCGTGGTGCGGCGCCGCGCCGTAGTGCTGCGGTGCACCGGGGTGCGGCGGTGCGCCGGGATACGGTCCGACCGCCGCGGGCGGGACCGGCTGCGCGGGTGCGGGCGAGCGCGGGGCCGGGACGGCGCTGCGACTGCTCGAGCGGGCCGCGGGCGGCGGCATCACCAGCTCACTCGGCGGACGCGACGGCTCGGGCTGCTGCGGATGCGATGGTTGTGGTCCGCGAGCGCCCGACGGCGGCGCGGTGCCGGCACGCATCGCAGCGAGGATCGCATCGTCGAGCTCGACCGTGCCCTCGTCCTCGGGGATCGGCAGACGGGCGACCATCGGCGGCGCGATGGGCATCGGTGGCGCGACGGGCATCGGCGGCGCGATGGGCATCGGTGGCGCGACGGACATCGGCGCGACCGGCATCGGCGCGACCGGCATCGGCGGCGGGGTCCCGTACACCGCAGGTGGTGCGTGCATCGGCGGCGGGGTCCCGTACACCGCCGGTGGTGCGGGCATCGGCGCGGCGACGACCGGCGGGGCGGCCATGGCGGGCGCGTCGGCCTCGGGCGCCGGCGGAGCGTACGCGCGCACGAGGCCCCCGAGCAGCGCGGCGATCTCCGGCGAGCTCGGCGGTAGCGCAGCGATCGCCTCGGCGCACGACTTGGGCCGCGATCGCGGCTGCGCCGCGAGCAACCACAGGCGCAGGCGTTCGATCGGCTCGGGCGCGGGCCGAGCCAGGGGCGGCACGTCGCCGGCCATCGCGACGCGGTACAGCGCGCGGACGTCGTCGATCCCGCCGCGGAACCTCGCGCCGTCGACGAGCTCGTGCAGCACGGCGCCGACGGCCCAGAGATCCATCGACGCCGCGCGCACACGCGTGCCGAACTGCTCGGGCGCCGCGTAGGTCAGCGCATCGGCGCCGCGATCGGCGATGCGACTGGGGTCGTCGTCGACGATCGCCCCGAAGCCACCGACACGCACGACGCCGTCGGCCCCGATCTGCACGACCGACGGGCGCACCGCGCCGTGCACGATCCCGCGGGGATGAGCCGGCGCGCCGGCGGCCCGGTGCGCCGCATCGAGGCCCGCGAGCATCGACGCGACGATGTGCTGCACGACCGCGATCCACCGCGCCTCGCCCTGCGCGCGCAGGCCCGCGAGCACCCCGTACAGCTCGGGGAGCGGCACGCCCGGTGCGCCCGGGGTCACGCCCGCGTGCCACGTGCCGATCGCGATCGCCTCGGCGGCCGCGAACAGGTTGGGATGCCGCAACCACGGCGCGAGCTGGACCTCGTCACGGAACGGCGACGGCGATCCCGGCACGCCCGACCGCAGGCGCACTGTCGTCGGCGCGTGGGGGATGGTGTTCGTGCGGCCGAGCCAGATCTCCTCGTCCTCGATCGTCCGCTCGGGGCGCACGAGGACGCACGCGCCGACGGCGAGTCCGCGCTCGAGGGGGGGAGAACCGTTGCTGGGCCCGCTATGCATCCCGGAACTCCGGCGGCTTCGACCTCCGCGCGCTGCCTCTCGAGGCGATGCATCCGATGGTGGGCATGGTCCAGACGTGTCGCGGGCGCGACGTGACGGCGCCGACGCTCGGCACCGCGAGCGCGAAGAGTACCACGCGCGGGACCGCGTCGGTCGACGCGGGTCCGGGCCGCGCTGGGCCACGCGAAGCTGCGGACGCGGGCGCGACGGGTCCGCGTTGCGCGGACCATCGGCGCCCCGACGGCTCGGCCCGCGTCGTCCCTCTCGATCTCGTCGCCGGCGAGCGTGGCGTGCGAGGCGACCGCGTGGCGACGTTCGACCGGATACGCGGAGGAGCGGAGCGTGATCCTACCAAGTCCTCGGCGGAACCGACTCTCCGCCCTCCATCACGGAAGAAACGAACAGCTGGATGACCGCTCGGAGCTCCTCTAGACCGAGGTCCTCGTACTGTCGCCGCGCGATCGACCGGCCATCCGCCGCGGCGACCACCTCGAAGAACGCAGAGCCGCTCTCCCAGAGCGTCAGGACGCCGAGACATGCCGACGTGTCGAGGTGTGCGCCAATCGAGCACGGCCTTCGGTCCGCGGGCGACGTCTCGACCGAGGAATGCACGACGCGATCGCCGAGGGTGGCGAAGTGGACTTCCAGCTGACGCGCCAGAGCTGCCATGCCGTCCGAGAGCGGCGACTTCGATACTGTGGGCATTCAACGAACTCCAGATCTTCGGGCCCAGCGTCTCGCGAGACGGGGCCTCGACAACACCCGAGGGAGAGGCAAGCCCGGAATCCGTTGCGGGCGCCGTGAACCACCGGACGACACACCACACATCGCGTCACCTACGAGCGCGGGGACCCAACCTCCATGAACCGGCGAAAGAACCCGTCGATTTGATCCTGGGCCGGCAAACCATAGTGAGCATCATCCTCGAACACGAACTCGGAGGCGTCGAGTATCAATCGCGAAACGTGCCCATTCGACCAGACCACGAGATCGCCGACGGTCGTGCCGCACTCAACTCGTACGGCCAGCGATCCACCCTCCGCGGCCGACTCCCGAACCGCGACGATGACCCCGAGCGCTCGCAGTTGGTCGGTGTACCCGTGGACCAAGCCGACGACGCTGGACATTCCACCACTCATCTCTTGGTCTTCTCGCCTCTCGTTGCATTCTGAGGCTCCGCGCTCTCCCGAGGCGAAGCATCGGTACTACACCTCGCGCCAGAACGCCTCTTTAAAGGTGAACGAGAGGCCCTTGGGAAGCGCGAGTTGGCCGTCACGGACCGCTTGTCGGAAGGGCGCGGGGTCATGCTTCCTCGGCAATTCCACCTCGGGGTACCAGCCAGGGCGATTGCATCTAATTCGCATGGGCCGCGAGCACTTTCATGAGGAACTCTTCGCTCCATCCAGCCTCGAGCCGGCGGCCCTTGATACCGACCTTCGAGCCCTTGACGCTGCGTAGGAG
>JBIJCC010000222.1:0-3908 GCA_044344875.1 Nannocystaceae bacterium | reverse complement strand
ATCTCGCTCTCGCTGCTCGCCCCCTACAGTAAATTGGTCGGGCTCGCTGGCTTCAAACTTCTTGGCACAGAGGGTCGTCGACCACCGTCTGCAGTGCACCGTTGATGCTGATCTGCACCGACTCGACCAAGAAGCTGTCGTCACTCGCCTCGACCGTGATTGCCGTCGCGTACGACTCGGCATCGACGTATGTGCCGTCGGCCGGGCTGGTGACGACCAGGCTCGGAGCCTGCGCCTCCTCGGTGAGCAGCTGCCGGACGATTGCTCGAGGATCGGGCAGCGGCCCGATGTGACCGCCCTTCCCCTGGGGCAGTCCGGTCTCGATCAGCAACCCGCGGAGCTCCTCGGGCGCCATCGGTGCGCCGTCGATCTCGAGGCTCAGATCCTGGAGCGCGACGGCGACCGAGACGACCATCGGAGTCGCGGCGCTCGTGCCGTTGAAGATCGCGGTGTAGCTCTGACGCGGATCATCGCCGTACATCCCGTAGTCACCGTAGCCGGTGGTGAACACCTCGACGCCCCACCCATGCACGTCCACGCGGGCTCCGAAGTTCGAGAAGTCCGCGGGCTCGCGGGTGTCTGGCATCGACGCACCGACGAGGATCGCACCGGAGTCACCGCGATCGCGGTACTCGGCGAACTCGGGGCCGTCGAGGTCCAGCCCACCGTTGCCCGCCGCCGCGACCACGACGACGCCAGCGTCGACGGCCATGCGTGTGGCCATCCAGACCGCGGGGTCCCACTCTCCGGGCGCCCCGCTGGGCTCGCCGGCCTGATACGTCTGGATCTGCAGCATGATGACGTCGCCAGGTTCGGACTCCTCCAGCGCCGCGAGGATCGCGGCGGGTCGGCGCGGCCCGTCCTGCATCGAGTCGCCGGTGTACGTATGCACCCATGCGTCGGGCACCGCTCCGTCGATGCCGTAGCCGTTGGCCGGCGCCGACGTGATCCCCAGGACCGCGATTCCGTGATCGCCGGGGAAGGCGTCCTGCACGATCGGCGTTTGTCCGGGTTCCGGATGCAGATCGACATCCTGGAATTCCTCGTGGTCGTAGTCCCAGTTGGTCTCGACGTCCGCGAGGCGGATCCCACCGCCGGTGAGCCCCATGTTCCACAGCGTCTGGAGATCGTGCCCCGGCGTCGGTAGCCAGTAGCCCTGACCGTCGACCAGATTGGGCGTCGGCGGCTCGAGATCCGCGGGCGGAGGGACGTCCAAGATCTCGATCCACGCGGTCTCCACCACGTCGAGGCGTTGTAGCGCCTCGCCGATCTGCGCGAGATCGGTGCCGCCTTCGGGCGCGACGACCACGAACATCCCGCCGAAGTCCGGCTGCTGCCGACCCGAGCGCGCGCGCGCCCGGTCAGCGACCGCTGACAGTCGCGCCTCCGACCACCGCACCAGCGGCGTGAATCCGACCCCGAGCCGATCGGCGAGCGCGAGGAGACGCTCGAGCCCATGGCCACTGCGCGAGGCCAAGCGTCCGGCGTCGAGACGCATCCGCGCGTCATCCACGAACTTCACCACGAGCCGATGGCGAGGCACCGCGCCCGACACCGCGGACGGAGAGAGCAGCGGCCGCTTCGCCAGCCGCCGCCTCGGCGTCACCACCTCGATCGCCGGAGTCCGGGCCTCGGGGACAGCGGCGACGCTGCCTCCGCTTTGCAACAGCCATAGTGCCACGCAGCGGTCGATGAGCGACATCGGGGCACAGAGTACAGCGATTCACATCGCGCGGCGCGTGCTCGGCACCGAAGAATCGTCGTTTGCAACCAGCGTGCGGATGCCCCGTCGTACGGATTCGAGACCACGCGATCCGCCATGCTCTCGCGCACACTCCGCTCGTCGCTGTCGGCGGTCGCCCTGGTCTCGCTCGCCTGCCGGCCTTCGCCACCGGCCGCGCCGTCGCCCACGCGAGGTTCGTCGCCCGCTCCATCGTCGACCGCTCCATCGTCGACCGCTCCCTCGTCGACCGCTCCTTCGTCGACCGCTCCTTCGTCGACCGCTCCATCGTCGACCGCGGCCGCAGCCACGGCGTCGAACCAGCCGAGCGCGGCGGTGGGCGCGAGCTGGGATGACATCGATCGGTTGCCGAGCGGCGCGACGCGGCGCTTCGGGAGCCTCGCCTTGCTCGGCGAGGGCGCGCTCGCGGTCGCCGACAGCGGCGTCGTCGCGACCTATCACCGCGACATCGGCGTCGTCGAGTATCGCAGCGACGGCAAGGCCCGCGTGCTGGCGCCGCCCGGGTGCGAACCAACCGCGATGCGATACGCCGGCGACGCCCTGCACTGGGCGTGCGACGGCCAGCGTCTGCGCAGTCACGACGGCGAGGTCGAGGCGGCGCCGCTATGTCGCAGCCGGGTGGCCGCGTTCAGCCCCGATGCCCGGTGGCTCGCCTGCATCGAATACGGCGAGGTGGACACGCTGGTGCTGACGTCGCTGGCGAGCGAGCAGTCGACCCGCACCGAACTCGTCGACCGGGTCGGCGAGTTGGTCGTCGCCGACGACGGCACCGCGTTCCTCTCCGATCAGCAGACCACCCTGTTGGCGATTGCCGGTGGCAAGGTGCGTTGGCGCGTCAAGGGCGAGCACCGCAACCTGGCGCATGACCCGGCGCACGCGCGTGTCGTCGCATGGAACGAGCAGGCGAGCGCGTTCGCGTTCCTCAGCGCGGCGACCGGCAAGCGCATCGCCGAGCGTCGGACGAAGTTCGATGTCATCGGTCCGCCACACGTGACCGACGACGGCCACGCATGGCTCGTCGCCTCCGTGACCCCGACGCCCGCGGTGCTGCTGCTCGACGGCGCCCGCCAGCGAGTGCGTGCCTCGTGGGCCCTCAGCCCGTATCCGCGTGGGATCGCCCTGTCGCCGTCGGGGCGACTCGCCGCGGTGCTCGACGACCTCCACGTCGTGCTCGTCGACGTCGGCGATCCGAAGCTCCCGCCACGCCGACGCGAGACGTCGAGCGAGCCGGTCGTGGGCTTGGCCAGCTCGCCCACGGGCGATCGCATGGCCGTCGCTCGGCAGGACAGCACCTTGCAGCTGTACGACGTCGCCGAGGGCATCGAGCTCGCCCATGGAACCGGACCGCGCGCCATCTTGCGTGGCCTGCCGATGGCGTGGTCGCCGGACGGCAAGCAGCTCGCGATCGCCAACGCGTACGGCCATCTTCAGGTCCTCGACGCCGCCACCCTCGCGCCGGTCTGCACGGTCGCCGGGGACGACTCGATTCCGGCGACCTGGCTGTTCTGGGGGCGAGCGGGGATCGTCGCGGTGTATCTGGGCAACCCCGCCGACGACGAGCAGTACCGCGGCGGCGTGATCACGATCGCCACCGGCACGTGCCGGCCGAAGCGCACGATCCGGCACCGCAACCTGGTCGGCGTCCTCGATGCCGACGCCAGCGCCGTGATCGTCGGGCTCACCGGCGACGACTGGACGATGCAGGGTGCTGCAGCCAGCGTCAAGCGCATCGACCTCGGCCGCGGCTCCATCTCCGATGCGCCGAAGAGCAAGCGCGACGCCACCCGAGCGGCGGAGTCAGCGGCCGACCGCGGCGAAACGGCACCGCCGCTGGTCTCGACCGATGGCAGCACCGAGCTTGTGCTCGAAGAGCGGGACTCGGGGTGGCTCGCGATCTGCCGCGACGCACGATCGCACCGCGAGCACCACCGCCATGCGCTGCCGCCGACGGTCGCGCCCGAGCCCACCCTGGCGACCGGCGGGCAGTGGTTCGCGGTGCCGCAGGGGCCCACCCTGGTGGTCTATCCCTGCGGGGATACGCGCTAGTCAGGCGTCACGGGAGTCCTTGGAAAAATCCTGCGTCTGTGATCTAACGTGGCGATGGGCCGCCCCAAAGCCGAACTAAAACTGACGCAGGATGAGGTCGCCGAGCTCGAACGCTTGAGTC
>JBIJCC010000091.1:0-42034 GCA_044344875.1 Nannocystaceae bacterium | reverse complement strand
GAGTCTTGGTTGAGGATGGCTTGGGCAAGGTGAGGCGATCGTTCTCCGCCACTCGGCACTGAGATATCGAGAACTGACTGTCTCACACTACGTTGGCACAGAGGGTTCCGGCGCAGGGCACGAGCGCGAGCGAGAGCACAGAGACCGGGGCGAGCGACGCGGGCGTGTTCGAGCCCCCGAGCCCGCCTGATCTCGGGGTGGATGCGGTCGTTTGCGGCACGCCCGAAGAGTTTGCAGCGACCGACGAGCAGATCGTCGAGTTGGCAGGCTGTGAGAACTACCTCGGAAGCCTGGTGATCCCCTATCCCACCGATGGAGTGTTGGCCTCGCTGACCTCTCTTCGGGTGATCGACGGCAAGTTCGGCGGTACCGCAGGCAACCCCGACCTCCTGAACCTCGAGGGGCTCAATCAGCTCGAATGGGCGGGCAGCTTCACGTTCAGCCAATCCGGTCTGCAGGACCTCTCGGCCATGGCCAACCTCGCCGCTGTCGACGGCGTGTTCCAGTTCTTCGACATGCGCAAACTCGTCGACTGTCGTGGGCTCGAGGGGCTGCGGACCATCGGCGGCGGCGCGGGTTTCGTCATCAACGACGAACTCGCCAGCCTCGACGGGCTCTCGGGGTTGGAGTGGATCGGGGGTGACCTCAGACTCGAGAATAATCCCAAGCTCACCAGTCTGTCTGGCCTCTCGAGCCTCCGGCAAGTCGACGGCGACGTCACCATCCAGCTCAACGAAGCGCTCCCGCAGGCCGAGATCGACGCGCTCCTCAGCCGCATCGAGGTCGGCGGGGAGATCACGATCGACTGAGTTCTCTCCGACCTGCCCAACCCCTCACGCCAGCAGCTCGGGCAGCGCGCCGCCGCCCGTGTCGAACCCGCCGAACGTGTCGACGTCCATCCCGAAGGCCCGGCACAGGCTCACCATCATGCGGCAGTGGTTCTCGCCGCCGAAGCGGTGGAATCGGCCCATGGGGATCTTGCCCTGGGCGCCGCCGACGAGCACGAACGGGATCCCCTCCCAGGCGTGGGTCATGCCGACGGCGAATGCCTCGGGCGGACGGCGACACAGCCGACGAGTCGGCGAGCGACCGGGGCCGGCGGCGAGCGTGGCGGCGTGGGTGGCGACGCGGCACCGACAGCTGCGGCTTCGAGAGTGGCCGAATTGCCACAACGGGGACGCCTGCGCCGTCGCGACCGTGTACGACCGCGAACGCGGAGGGCCGCGCACGATCCGAAACTCGTGACTCGACAACGGATGGTCGCGATGCCACGGTGTCGGCCGACGGTGGGTTCGCGAAGGAGATCAGGATGAAGAGAAGAGAAGAGAAGAGAAGAGAAGCGGTCCTCTCGATCTTGCTCGCGACGGGGATCGGACCGTTGCCGCTGGCGTGCGCCGCGGATGATGCCGACGCTCGCGAAGGGGTGAGCCTCGCGAGTGAAGCCGACGACGATGACGTCGGCGACGACGACGTCGGCGAGGACGACGCAAAGGGTGAGGGGGTGACGCCGGCGGAGACGTCCTTCCCCGTCGCCTCGCCGCCTGTCGCGATGGCGGCGATCAGCAAGGTCAGTACCGCGAACAACGGCGCCGACTACGTGGACGAGTGCATTGCAGCCGGGGTGCCCGTGCCCGCCACGGTGATCGATGTGGACGAGGGGTGGCAGATCTTCGGTGCGGTCGCCGACCCGTTCATGAGCCCCGAACTCGAGGACGCCCGGCTGTGGACGTTCGAGAACACCGCGAACATGGCCGGCCCGGATGGCATCTGCATGGCGTTGCCCCGCGGCAACATGGGCGCGGCCTCAGCTTCTGTCGTTGGTGTCATCTGCATGGGATGGAACGGAAAGACCTGCTACTTTACGAATCCCAGCTTCACGAGCTTCAACCCGATCGCGGCGATCGGGATCGACGAGCTGATCGGTGGGACTGACCTCGAGGACGCAGAGGAGGGGACGTGCTCCGACTGCCACGCCGGCGAGAATCCGTTCATCATCCACCCTGCGGATCCGGCGTTCACTGCTGCAGTCGCGTCGGTGAGCCGCGTCTTTCCCGACGCCTGGCCCACGCCCATCGTCCCGATGAGCTTTCCAGGCAACCCGGAGCCGCTCGACCAGCTCGGACCGGTGGCCAGCGGCCAGTTGAAGTGCGACAGCTGCCACCACCAGGGCGGGCCAGGCGGTCGCTTCCCCCTGCTGTCCACGGACTATCCGCGGTATTGCGCAGAGGTGCTCGCACCCGCCGTCGGCGAAGTGCCGCCGATCTCGCCCACCATGCCGCCGGCCAGTGTCTGCGTCGACGATACCGACTGCCCGGTGGGAGAGACGTGCGAGGGTGGGATGTGTGCCCGCGACGCGGGCATCGCGGCGGATTACGTCGATCACATCGGCTGGCTCGAGGCCGCATGCGACGTCGGGCCGGGGAGCGGCGTGGTGGTGCCGTTCGTGCCGCCTTCGCTGACGGTACCGCCGCCGGACGTGGATCCTCCCTATCGGTGCGCGAAGACGGTCCGCGTCTCCAACGCGATCTACGGCGCCACGCTCAAGCTGTACGTCAACAGCGTCTTGAAAGACTCGGGCGTATTCCGCGATCCCGAAGCGGGGTATGTGCTCAAGGCGGCAGCCGCGTTCGTGTCGACGGACAGTGTCCAGGTGTCGCAGACCGTCGGTGCGCAGACGTCGACGAAGACGACCGTTCCGGTCCTCGATCACACGCTCGACTACCCCGGTGGAGTGCTACCCGCTCCGATCATCACACCAGCGCCGATCTATGAGTGCGCTTCGGCGATCGCGGCGATCACCGTTCCCGGGGCCGTACTGACGACGGTCAAGACGCCTCCTGGCGGCACGGCGAAGACGTACACCACCCCCAATGCGGCCGGGCACAGCTGGGTCGGCGGCCTCGGGGCTCCGGCGTTCACCGTCGGCACGACGCTGAAGATGCGTCAGCGACTCTGTTCCACCGATCCCGTGAGCGCGTACTCCGCGACCGAAGTGGTCGAGGAGGCACCCGATTCGCTTCCCCCGTTGGTGTACGAGGAGCCGCTCACGCAGGGGCAAACGGTGCTTCGTTTCCGCTCCGTGGTGCAGGGGTCGACCGTGAACCTGACGGAAACCGGCGGTCCGACGGTCGTCTTCAACAACGCCTCGGTCCCCTACAATGCGTGGCGCGCCGATCTCAGCTCGACGATCGTGAAGGTCCAAGCCGCCCATCACATCGTGCCGATCCAGACGCTGTGTGGTGTGAACTCGAGCGACCCCGGGGTGCCGTCGCCGTCCGCCTGCAACGTTTCCACCCTCGTTCCGGAGATCGCGACACCACACGCGGGCGACAAGTTCGTGCTCGTGACCAAGTCGGTGCCGGGGTCGACGGTCCGCGTCTTTGATGCCTCGACGATCCAGATCGGAGGCGGATCCGGCGTTGCGGTCGATCTGTCGCGTGCCCTGGCCGCCGGCGAGGTCATCTACGTGACGGCGTCGCTACCGACATGCAGCGTGAACAACGCCTACTCGATCGCGGTGGCGCCATGATGGGTCGATCTCATTGCGTTGGCGGAGCGGGACTGCCTTTCGTATGGCTGACACTCCTCGTCGTCGCCTGTAGCGATCGTGTTCCGGCGCAGGGCACGAGCGCGAGCGAGGGCACAGAGACCGGGGCGAGCGACACGGGCATGTTCGATCCCGCGAGCCCGCCTGATCTCGGGGTGGATGCGGTCGTTTGCGGCACTCCCGAGGAGAGCGCGGCCACCGACGAGGCGATCGCGATGCTCGCGGGTTGCGAGATCTACTTGGGGAAGATTGTCATCCCGTATGCCACCGACGGCGCGCTGGCCTCACTGACGTCTCTGCGGGTGATCGGCGGGAACTTTGCCGGCTCTGCCGGAGACCCGAACCTCCTGAACCTCGAGGGGCTCAATCAGCTCGAATGGGCCGGCAGCTTCAAGTTCAGCCAATCCGGCCTCCAGGACCTCTCGGCCATGGCCAACCTCGCTGGCGTCGACGGCGTGTTCCAGTTCTTCGACATGCGCAAACTGGTGGACTGTCGTGGACTCGAGGGTCTGCGGACCATCGGCGGCGGCGCGGGTTTCGTCATCAACGACGAACTCGCCACCCTCGACGGGCTCTCGGGGTTGGAGTGGATCGGGGGTGACCTCAAACTCGAGGAGAACCCCAAGCTCACCAGCCTCTCTGGGCTCTCGAGCCTCCGGCGAGTCGACGGCGACGTCATCATCCAGTTCAACGAAGCGCTCCCGCAGGCCGAAATCGACGCGCTCCTCAGCCGCATCGAGGTCGGCGGGGAGATCACGATCGACTAAAGTCTCTCCGACCCTACCCAACCACTCACGCCAGCGGATCGGGCAGCGCGCCGCCGCCCGTGTTGAACCCGCCGAACGTGTCGACGTCCACGCCGAACGCGCGGCACAGGGCCCAGACAGGTAGGAGAGAGGTGTCGTGCGGCTCTCGGCTCGAGCGAACCTGGCGTCGTGGCGAGGTCGCGATCGTTGATCCCGTGGCCGATGCACACGCATGGCAGCGCACCGCGCCGTCCGCGGAGTCTTGCGACTACGGGGAGGGGGCGCCGCTGGCACCAGAGCAGCGCCGTAGCACCACACCACCGCGCCAGTCGCGGCCTCGTGGGAGCAGATGGAGGTCGAGGTGACGTGTACGACGCGATCGCCGTCCGCGAAGAGAAACATGGAGTACGCCTGCTTGTGGACGAGTGCGAACACCTCGTCTCCAGAGTCCGCGTCCACCACCACGATCGATTCCAGTACGCCACCGGGATCCGCGTTCGCGACGATCCAGACGCGATCGCGCGCGGAAGCCATCAGCACCTCATTCGCACGTCCCCTCCAAAGCGGAAACGTCTTGTCCCATAGCGGCGCTCCTGCCTCGGTGACGGAGAGGCGAAGGCGACCCGCGGGGCCGAGACTCGCCGCGACGCGTCGGCGGTCGGCGTCGATCACGATGGGTTCGGGCTGCCGGCTAGACAGTACGAGCCAGCGGGGCGGCGGAGCCCATGGCACGGCGCCTGGGCAGGCGTCCGTGAACGCCATCGGGCCGCGAGGGTCGAGATCGAGGAACGCCTTCTCTTTGTCGATGGGGAGATCGAGGCAGTCAGGCGCGACCCGAGCCCTCAGGGACCGCGGCTCGCCTCCGCCGATCCCCTCTACAAGAATCGGTGTCGCGAGGTGGTCAACCCCGAGAATCGAGATGGCGCCACCCGTGCCATCCTCGATCAAGGCGAAGGCCTTGTGCCCGAGGCACTCCATACGCTGAAGCGAGCGCCATCCAGGGACAGGCACTGCTTCGACGGCCGTCACAACACCTGAGGCCCCATCGAGCACCACCGGTCGTGACCGATACTCGAGCGCGACGATGTCGAGGTACTCGCGATCATCTCCCACGTAGACCGGGCATGCGTCCACGAGTTCCTCGACCGAGTGCCGCGATGCCGTGGTGGCTGCCGGAGTCACCGCGGAACTCGGCGACGACACCCCCGTTGGGGTGGAGGTCTTCGGGAGCGTCTTCGGGGGTTGCGTCGGCGACGAGGATTCGTGAGTCGGGGGGCCGAGTGCCACCTCCGGTGCATGCGCGTCGACGACGGCGGGGGTGGGCGCGGGCTCCTGCCCGCGGGTCCGGAGCAAGACACCCGTGCCAGCCGCGCCGAGCAGCAGCACGGCGATCATTGCGGCGCCGACGATGTGCGCACGTGGAACGGGGCGAACTGCGACCGGGGCCGAAGAGGTCGCCGTCGACGCGGTCCGGGTGCCGGGCAAGGTACCGGCGTCCGTCGACGCTTCGGACGAGGACCACTCCGGCGATGCACCGATCACGGCCCTGCACACCATCGCGACCTCGGCCGTCGCGTCGGGGCTCGGACCGTGCGACGCGAGGAACTCGAGCACGTGACGCGCCGACGCCGGTCGGTGGTCCATCACCGGAGCGAGCAGCCAGGCGTGGACAGTGCGCGCGAGCGACCCGACGTACGCGGGGAGCATCGGCGGTGGCGATTGGGCCTGGGTCACGAACTCGGCCAACGACGATCCGCCGCGCAACGGCTGGCCGGTGAGCAGCTCGTGGAGAACGACCCCGACGCCGTAGAGGTCGGTCCGCGGGTCGACCGGACGTCCGTGGAGCTGCTCCGGCGCCATGAACCGCAGCTTTCCCCGCACGATGCCGTCGGACGTCGCGGCATACAGGCGGGAACGCGCGATACCGAAATCGGTGAGCTTCACGTCGCCGTCTCGGCTCACGAGGATGTTGTGGGTCGATACGTCACGATGGACGATCTCGACACGGCCTGCGCCACCGCCCACGTGATGAGCGTGATCGAGTGCCCGCAGCACGCGGTGCACGATGAAGAGCGCCACATGCTCGGGGAACGGTGGCGACGTGCGCGCGCCCAGGACGGTACACAAGTGATCCAGATCAATGCCGTCGACCCACTCCATCGCCAGGTAGCCGGTGGAGCCCTGCGTGCCAGCGTCGAACACCGAGACGATGTTCGAGTGGGACAGGAGCATCGAGTGCCTTGCCTCGCGCTCGAACTGCTGTGCACCGTCTTGATCGAGGGGGATCAGCTTCAGCGCCACCCGCTTCACCACGCCGTCGAGCGCGTGAGCGTCCGCCAACCACACCTCACCCATGCCGCCGCGCCCGAGGCGACGGATGAGCGAGTAGCGACCAAACGATCGTCGCCCGTCGCCAGGGCTCGCGGTGGACATGACGCGACCCGAGCGTAGCAGAACCGTCGTCGCGCGCGGTGCTGGCGACGGCCGGGGGAACGCGAGCCGCGGGCGCTGATCAGCGCTGCCCGACGATGCGCGGGTGGATCACGCCAGCAACTCGGGCAGCGCGCCGCCGCCCGTGTCGAACCCGCCGAACGTGTCGACGTCCATGCCGAACGCGCGGCATAGGCTCACCATCATGCGGCAGTGGTTCTCGCCGCCGAAGCGGTGGAATCGGCCCATCGGGATCTTGCCCTGGGCGCCGCCGACGAGCACGAACGGGATCCCCTCCCAGGCGTGGGTCATCCCGACGGCGATCTCGCTGCCCCACAGCACGACGGTGTTGTCCAGCACCGAGGTGCCGTCGGACTCGACCATGCCGTCGAGCCGGCCGGCCAGGTACGCGAGCTCCTGCGCATAGAACTCGTAGATCGAGGTCATGTGCGCCCGGGCCGTGGCGTTCTGGCTCGGATCCTCGTGGGTGGTCAGGTGGTGCTCCGTGTCGACGCCGAGGTGCGGGTACGAACGGCCGTCGTTCTCGCCGACGCGGTACATCACGCTCGCCACTCGGGTGAGATCGCAGGCGAGCGATTCGGCCACGGTGTCGAGCTGCATCCGCGACGCGGCGCCGATGCTGCCGACGTCGTCGTAGTCGATGCCACCCGGCGCCGGCGGTAGCTCGCAGACGTGTTGGGTCTGCAGCTGCTTCTCCATGTCGCGCAGGGCGTCGAGGTGGCGCTCGATCTTCAGACGATCGTTGGTGTTCACCTTGTTCTGCACCACCTCGAGCTCGGGCGCGACGACGTCGATCACGCTGAGGCGATCGGCGCGGCGCTTGTCCGCAACCGATTGGTCGAGCCCGAACTCGCCGAACAGGCTGTCGAACAGGGCCTCGGGGTTGCGCTCGGGCGCGAGCGGCTGGCCGGGGCCGGCGTAGCTGATGCGACTGCCGGGGTGGTTGCCGCCGGTCTGGATGCCGGCCTCGATCGACTTGTACGGCGTGCCGGTGCCGATGAACTCCGCGATCACCTGATCGATGGACGCGTGGGTGTTCCACCCATGGGGCGTGCAGCAGCCGTGGTCGAACTCGTTGCTCTCCTCCATCGGCGAGGCGGTGAACACGAACGCGGGACCCACGGTGTGGGGGCCGCCCAGCGGGCCGGTCGGGCGGACGTCGAGCCCGTCGAGCACGGCGATCCGATCCTGGAAGGCGGACAGCGGCGCGAGGATCGTCGGCAGGGTGAAATCGGTGGTCGAACCCGACGGGAGCCAGGCGTCGTGGAGGACGCCGTGCGGGTGGAAGAAGACCACGAAGCGCATCGGCGGCTTCTCGGGGCCGCCGGCGGTGCTCTCGAGCACCGGCAGGAACGGGGCCACCGCCGCGCTGACCCCGAGGCCGGCGAGGACGTTGCGACGACTGACGAGGCGTTGTTTGCGAGGTGCCATGTTCGTCCTGGTGGGTGCGACGCGCCTTGCGAGTCGCTACTGGAGCCTCTGGGTACGGAACGCTTCGCTGGCGATGATCGCGAGCATCAGCTCTCGGACGTCGCCGTCGCTCGCCGCGAACTGGGCGCGCAGCCCGTCGATGGTGCACGCATCGGGTTCTGATTCTCCGCGCCCGAAGGCGAAGCGGAACCACTGGACCGTGACGCAGTCGCGGACGATCTCGCTGTCGGCGAGCTTGTGGGCCAGCTCGACCGCCCCGTTGAACTCCCCGTCCACGTCGGTGTCCAGGAGGTTGCCGCTGGCGTCGACGGGCAGGCCGTTCTCCTCGGTGCGGTGGCGACCGATGCCGTCGTAGTTCTCCATCGCCAGCCCGATGCCGTCGATGAGCGAGTGGCAGCCGGAATACGACGGATCGCTGGAGTGCTGCTCGAACCGCTCGCGGGTGGTCGCGTCCGGATCGACGGGGTCGAGCTCGGGCACGTTGTTGGGCGGCGGCGGCAGCGGTTGACACAGGATGTTGGAGCGCACGATCACCCCGCGCTGCACCGGACCCGACGAGTCGTTGTGGGCGTGGGCGGCCATGAAGCTGGCCTGGGTGAGCAGACCGGCGCGCTGCGCCGGATCGAGCTCGATCGGCACCGCGGGGTCGTGATCGGCCGGGAGCGTCACGCCGTACAGCTCCGCGAGCGGCCCGTCGATGAAGGACTCCGACGACGTCATCAGCGACGTGAGCCTGCCGTCGCCCTCGAGTACGACGTGGGCGACGAACTGCTCGGTCTCCCGCCACATCGCCGCGCGGAGGTCCTCGTCGAAGGCGGGATAGACGTCGGGTTGCTTGACCATGGACTCGCGTCGATCGAGGCCGAGCCACTGCATGTGGAAGCTCTGGACCGCATCGGCCGCCCGCTCGGTCGCGAGCATCCGCTCGGCCTCGGCGCGCAGACGCACGGGATCCTGCAGCTCGCCGGCGTCCGCGGCATCGAGCAGGTCGTCGTCGGGCACCGAGCCCCAGAGGAAGAACGACAGGCGCGCCGCGAGCTGGTGGTCGTCGAGCGCGACGAGATCCGCGGCCGCATCGCCGGGGGCGAGCTCGAGGTGGTAGAGGAAGTGCACGGATTGCAGCAGCGCTCCGGTCGCCAACCGGATGCCGTCGGCGAAATCGCTGCCCCCGGACGCCAGCGCGCCGTAGCTCTGCAGCTCGCTGGCGGTCAGCGGGCGGCGGAACGCGCGACGGCCGACGGAGGCGAGGTACGCCTCGGTGCAGCTCGCCGCGATCGCGGGATCGTTCTGCGCCGCCTCGGGGGCGCACGGGACGAGGTTCGCCAGCTCGAGGACCGCCGCGTCGGCGACCGACTCGGCGAGCGCTCGATACTGGGTGATGATCGCGGGGGACACGGGCGCGACGAGGTTGCTGTCGAACGCCGCGAGCTTCTCGTCGGGATCGAGCACGCCGACGTCGGCGACGACGCCGAAGAGATCCTCCACCGCGTTGGCGTACTCGCGACGGGTGAGCCGTCGCAGCGGCGTGGGGCCGACGTCCTGCACCTCGCCCGCGCAGGCGCTGGGGGTCCCGCCGGTCTCGTCGGCGGCGCCGGAGGTGGCCGCGTCCGTGTCGGCGCCCGGGCCGGTGCCGGCGTGGTCGCCGGTGTCGGCGGCGCCGGGGAGGCCGGCGTAGCAGCCGGTCGTCAGGGCGAGGACGAGCACCGGCGCGATCGGGCGCACGAACACGGGTGGCCGAGGCATCAGGGCCGTAGTCCGGCCAGGGCGCTGCGTGTCACCGAAGTTTTTTCTCGGCCGGACGATTTGGCCGAGACCGCCGTTCTCACGGGGCGAGGCGCACGATCCACGCATCGGTCGCGCCGTCGTCCGCGGTTCGCCCCCCGACGACGACGATGTCGCCATCGGAGCGCACCGCGACCGCTCGGGCGACGTCGTCGTTGGGCCACGGCTCGGCCCACGTCCAGGTCCACCGCAGCTCGCCCTCGGGACTCAGCTTCCACACGCGCGCGTCCTGGGCCAGCGCCGTGGTGAAGCCACACGCGATCACCTCGCCGTTCGGCGCGATGGCGACGTCCTCGACCTCGTCCTCGCCCGCGCCCGCGCTCGACCACGACCACAGCGGGGTGCCTGCCCGCGACACGCGCTGCACCCAGCCGTCGCGCATGCGCGTGCCGATGTGGCCCCCGATCACGAACCCCGCGTCGTCGAGCGCCAGGCCCTGCACGGCGGTGCCCGCCTCCCCGTCGAACAGCGTCAGCAGCGGCTCAGGGCCGTCCGGTGCGAGCTCGACCAGGCGCGCGTGATCGTCGAACCGGCCGGCCGCGAAGGCGACGTCGCGCCCGGGCGCCGCGACGACGGCGTCCATGGTCGCGCCGGAGATCATCGCCTCGGCGGCCCACTGCGGGTTCAGCATCTCGGTGAAGGCGCGCGCCCCGAGCATCGTGCCGTTCTGGCCGGCGACCACGAGGACCGAGGGACACAGGTACGCGATCGCGACGCTGTTCGATTGCTCGGTCCACGCGAACGCCTCGACGTCGCCGTTGGCGGGCTCGACGATCCCGATCCAGCCCGCCGGATTGCTGGGGTTGGGCGAGTTGCCGCTGATGAAGATCTCCGAGCCGACGCCCGCGGTCACGCCCGTGGCTCCGTCGTCGCCGAGGCCGCGATCGTACTGCACGGCCCACACCGGATCGCCCTGCTCGTCCCACAGGACCAGCAGCGCGTCGGCGTCGACGACATCCTCGCGGCCGACCGCGATCGCGGTGCCGTCGGGGCGCACATCCACGTCGAGGAAGACCGCGTCGAGATCGTCGCCGCCGGAGTGGACGGCGGCGGGCGGATCCCAGCGCGGGCTCCCCGAGGGCACGCAGTCGGTGTTGCAGCCGTCGCCGTCGACCGCGTTGCCGTCGTCGCAGGGCTCGCCACCCTCGGGGATCGCGTCGCCGCAGACAGGTTGCGGCGACGTGTTCGTGCCGCCGCTCGAGCTGCTGTCGCCCGAGCCCGAGCCCGAGCCGGAGCCCGAACCCGAGCCCGAGCTGCCGACGGTCGTCTCGCCGCTGGTGTCGTCGGCAGGGGCTTCGACGCAGGCGTTCGCGAGGGCTCCCGCCTGATCGCTGTACCGCGCCCCGGACTCACAGGCGCCGTCGGGGTAACTGCAGTACTGCGTGGCCTCGCAGGTGCCGTTGCGTTCGCCCCAGCGACAGTCGTCGTCGTCGCGACAGCGATAGTCCGCGGCGCCGAAGCACGACGGCCACCACGCGAGGCCAGCCAACAGCCCGATGCGCGCAGCGGGGGCGATCGGGTGCACCTCGGGAGTCTGGCCCCCGTGCCGACGCGGGGTCAAGGTGACCGTGCGCCGGCGAGTCCCCAGGCGCGTGCGAACCCGCGAGTGCGCTTGGGTCCGCGGGCGCCGAGCACCGCGAATCGGATCACTGCCGCGAGCACCATCGCCGTGCCGATGCACGTCAGGGGGATCCCGGCGTGCAGTATCGTCGCTCCGCCGCGGCGAGCGTCGCGATAGCCCTGCTCGTCGGCGGCCCGCGTCCCCCGCTCGCGTCGCGCGAGGCCTTCGATCGTGAGGCCCGCGCCGGCGGCTGCGATCGCGAGCCCAGTCCAGCCGACCGCGTGGCCCGCAGGATCGCGCCACCACGATCGTCGACGCGGGGGTGTGGAGGGCAGCGGTGCGTCCGAGGCCCGCGGTGCGCCGTCATCTCGATGAGCGGCGGGCTGCGACTGGGCGTGTTCCGCGGTCGTCAGCGCGCGCGTGCCGTTGCGGGCTGTTGCACGGGTTCGCTTGCGGGGGTCGTCGCGGGATCCTCGGGCTCCTCGGGCTCCACCGGCGCGGAGGTCCCCGGTGCCGGTGTGACCGGAGCGAACGTCGCGGGCTTGCCCATGTAGCAGCCCGCCGCGAGCGATCCGAAGGCGAGGGCCGCGGCTGCGGCGAGCGTCGGCAGCATCGCGACCGCCCGGTCGACGAACAGGATCCGCGCGTCGGCGTCGACTTGATAGCGCACGCAGGCCTGGCCGCCGGACGCGAGAAAGCGCCGCGCCGCCTCCTCGCCCATCGCCGAGAGATCATGGACCTGCTCGCGGCACGTCAGGCAAAAGCGCACGACCCCGTCGCCCTGCATCGCGCTCCAGTTGGCGGAACACGGCTGCTCGATCGGTAGGCTCGTCTTGCGTAGCGTCACGACCCCGCGAACGTCGGCCGGTTCCAGCGCCTTACACGTGACACGGCCCTCACACGGCCCTCACACGGCCCCCACACGGCTGCCCGAGGGGGAGGATGCAGCGAGCGGTGCCATCGCGAGCCCGTGAGCGACTTCACCACGCGCGCCGCATCGACGCGCGCGCGGATCTCCGCGGTGCTCTCCCGCTTCGAACCCCTCGAGCGCAGACCGCGGCGCGGATCACTTGCGTATCGAAGGCGTCGTCGGTCGCGGCCATCGCGGAGTCGGTCATACCGCGGATTGAGGCTCGAGCCTGAGCCCCAGCGCGGCCGCGAGCGCGCGACGCAGTGCCTCGAGCGCGGCAGCGTCCAGTCCTCGCGCGCGAGCCCTCCACTCGCGGACCTGGAGACCGGCCGTCAGCTCGAGGCGCGCGCCGTCGGCCCGATCGGCCGTGATGTCGACGGAGCCGGTGCCACTCGACGTCATGAAATCCCGCCAGTCGCCGCCGGCCTCGTAGCGAGCCTCGGCGCGCCACTTCGCATCCGGGCTCGGCTGGACGCTCGCGCGCCAGCGATGCGCGAAACAACTGAACGCTTCCTCGATCTCCGTGACCTCGTCCTCGCGGACATCGAGCGCAGGTGGATCGCCGAGCGCCTCCGGCAGCGCGCGGAGGATCGAGAGCCCACCGGCGCGGAGCGAGGAGAACCCGCTCGGCGTGAACGGGCCCGGACACGTCCAGCGCGCCTCGGTCCACGCGTCGGTTTCGGGAACGATCGCCAGGCACGCAGCGTACCGCACGGTGGATAGGTCGGACAAAGGGGGTCCGTACTTGTCGCAATGCGAGATCTCGGCGTTCGCGCGTCGGTGCGAGACACCTGCGGGCGCGTGCGGCGGGGCGGGGTGTCGCCGATCTGTGGTCGCCGACACGCGCGCTGCAGCGCCGGATCTATCGAGCGAGCGCGCGACGCGATCTCGAGACGCACGCTCGCGCCACGGGGCTGGCCGCGGTCTACTCGAGATCCGTTGTTGGGTCGGCCTCGTCGTGGGGAGCCCGCTGCTCGTCGTCGCACGACGGCGACGACGCGAGCGACTGTGGTGGTCCGCGGGCTGGCCACTGCGCTCGACGAAGCTCGCGAGGTGACGCTGGACCGCGCGATAGATCGCGGTCTCTTCCGGCCGACGGCGCACGTAGCTGCGCTGCGTCGCACGACATGCCGGCGCTTGCATGCCTGCAGGCGCTTGCGATCGATACGCCGAGCCACGTCCGAGCAAGTTCGCACGGTTGCCGCGGGCAAGTGGCCAGCGCTCGGCCCACCCACGGGCCGCCCGGCCCGCAGATGGGCCACTGCGCCAACGCGCGACCGATCATCACGGCTTCAAGGCCGAGCCGCAGCTCCGCGCCAAGGCACCCGTGGACGTTCGTCCCCCAGCGCACCGGCAGCATCCGGCGCGACGAGCTCGGCGATCCGTGCCTCGTAGTCGTCCAGCGCGATCAGTGTCGCCGCGACGATCCGATCAACAGCACGATGCGCGCAGCGGGGGCGATCGGGCGCACCTCGGGAGTCTGGCCCCCGTGCCGACGCGGGGTCAAGGTGACCGTGCGCCGGCGAGTCCCCAGGCGCGTGCGAACCCGCGAGTGCGCTTGGGTCCGCGGGCGCCGAGCACCGCGAATCGGATCACTGCCGCGAGCACCATCGCCGTGCCGATGCACGTCAGGGGGATCCCGGCGTGCAGTATCGTCGCTCCGCCGCGGCGAGCGTCGCGATAGCCCTGCTCGTCGGCGGCCCGCGTCCCCCGCTCGCGTCGCGCGAGGCCTTCGATCGTGAGGCCCGCGCCGGCGGCTGCGATCGCGAGCCCAGTCCAGCCGACCGCGTGGCCCGCAGGATCGCGCCACCACGATCGTCGACGCGGGGGTGTGGAGGGCAGCGGTGCGTCCGAGGCCCGCGGTGCGCCGTCATCGGGAGACGCGATGGGCCGCGGCGCGACCGGGGGTGGCGGCATCGGATCGCCACCGCATGCGACGATGAACCCCCGCGCCTCGTCGATCGCGCCCGGAGGCGGCGCGAGGTCGATGAACGCGCGATACGCTGCGATCGCCCCGGTGCAATCGCCAGCGAGGCGCAGGGCCTGGGCGCGCGCGAACACGTACTGCGGCCGCGGCTCGATCGCGTAGGCGCGGGCGAACGCCTCGGCGGCGTCGGGCCAGCGCCGGGCCTCCCACGCCTCGACTGCGGCGGCGAAGTGCGGGTTGTCGCCCGACGGCGAGGTCTCGGGGCCGCGCGCGAGCGCGAGGACGAGGAGCGCCGCGATCACTGCATCGCCTTGGGGAACATCGCCGGCAGCTCGTCGGCAGGCGCGCGCTCAGGCACCGACCGCTTGGCATCGGGGCGGCGTCGCGGCTTCTTGATCGTCCGCGCGGCCGGCGAGCTCGGCCCTGGGACCGGCGACGGGCGCTCGGACGCGACCGCGGTCGGTGGCGCATCGGCGGTGATCGTCGCCGTCGGTGCGGGCGTCAACGGTGCGGCGCCGGCTCGCGGGACCTCTACCACGGTGTCTCGAGCGTCGTCGGACGGGGGTGCCGCGTCGATCGCCGCGTCGATCGCAGCGACGCTCTCCTGACCCCGGGCCATGCGCCAACCACCGAAGCCGCCGACGAGGATCCCCACCGCGCCGATCGTGCCGAACACCACCAACCGCGGCGCCCGGCTGCGCACGCGCGTCGTCGCCACCGTCTCGGCCCCCACCGCCGCGACGGTCGAGCCGACGATCGACGCGGTCACGTCGGGGACCTCGAGGCTCGGCTCCGGCGGATCGTCGAACAGCCCGGAGACGTAGGCCGCCAGCGTCGCCTCGCGGGTGTCGAGCTCGAGCGTGGATGCGATCGACTCGAGCGCTTCGACGACCTCGCGGGCGGACGCGGGTCGCTGCGCCGGTTCGACCGCGAGCAGCCGCGCAACGAGCTCGGCGAGCGGGGCCGGATACGCGGGATCGATCGCCGTCGGCGACACGTAGTCGCCGGACATCGCCCGATTCATGACCGAGAACGTCTGGCTGCCCGCGAACGCGCGGCGTCCGGTGGTGGCCTCGTACAGCACGACGCCGAGGGCGAAGAGATCGCTGCGCGCGTCGACGGCCTGCTGCATGTACTGCTCGGGGGCCATGTAGCCGAACTTGCCCTTCAGCATCCCGGTGCGCGTGTTCGACGTCTGGTCGGCGGCCTTGGCGATGCCGAAGTCGGCGAGCTTCACCGCGCCGCGGAACCCGACCAGCACGTTCGCCGGCGAGACGTCGCGGTGGACCACGTCCAGCGGAACGCCGCGCGCGTCGTGTCGGGTGTGGGCGTAGTCGAGGGCCCGCGCGACATCGGTGACGACGCGCACCGCGGGGCCAAGGGGCAGGGGACCGCGCTGGGTCGTGATGATGCGCCGCAGATCGCGGCCGTGGATCAGCTCGAGCGCGAGGTAGTGCTCACCGTCGGCGAACCCGACGTCGAGCACCTGGACGATGTTGGGGTGCAGCAGCGCGGCGGCGACCCTGGCCTCGCGCTCGAACATCGCGATGAACTCGGGGTCCTCGGCGACGTGCTGGTGCAGCAGCTTGAGCGCGACGGGCTTGGCGAAGCCCCGGGGGCCGTCCTGGCGGGCGAGGAACAGCTCGGCCATGCCACCGGCGCCAATGCGATCGACGATCGTGTACCGACCGATGCGGGTGCCCGCGGGCAGCGAGCTGCGGACGCTCCGCGGTTTCGTCGGCTCGTGCATCGACCAACTCGCGATTGTAGCAGTCGGCGCGGGCGGAGCGTCAAGTCGTGCTCGGGAGGTCGGTCAGCACCGGTGCGAGCGATCGGGCCCACGACTCGAGATCGCCGAGGACGTTCGTGCGCACGTCGATCGGTGACGGCAGTGTCTCGACTTGCGCGCGCAGCGCTTGACGGGCACGGGAGAGTCGCGTCGTCACGGCCGTCACCGAGACGCCGAGCACGTGGGCGATCTCGCGGACCTGCAGCTCCTCGACGTAGAAGAGCGCGAGCAGCTGCTGGGTCTCGATTTCGAGGTTGTCGAGGGCCCGCAGCACGAGCCAGTGCTCTTGCCGCAGCGCGACCATGCGGCTGGGGCTGAACAGGCTCGGGGCGACCGGCGTGTCGAAGTCGAAGGCGACCTCGCGGTGGCTCCCGTCCTCGATGTGCTTGAGCAGCATGTACCGCGCGATGCCGAAGAGATACGCGCGCAGCGTGACCTCGACGCGCTCGTGGCCCTCGGTGCAGGCCAAGAAGGTGCGCTGGGTGAGATCGTCGGCGACGGGGGCGGCACGCAGCTGGAAGAACCGGCGGATCGCGGGGTAGTGCCGGCGCATGAGCAGGTCGCCCGCGCTGCGATCGCCGCCGCGCCACGCCGCGAGCAGCTGCAGGTCCGCGTCGGACTCGACCATCGGCGATCACGATAGGCAGTCGCCGTGGTCGATGCAACCAGCGCCGGGCGACCGGCCGATCACGCGCGGCGGATCGAGAACGCCACCGCCGCGCCGCCGCCGTCGCGATCCTCGATCCACGCCTCGCCGCCGTGGGCGATCGCGATGCGCTCGACCAGCGACAGGCCGAGCCCGAGCGTGGTCCGGATGCCGCCGCCGGCCTTGCCGCGGACGAACGGATCGAACGCGCGGGCGCGCTCGTCCGCGTCGAAGCCGGGGCCGTCGTCGACGACCGTGAAGACTACGCGGTCGGGCTCGATCGCGACGCGCAACGCCTCGACGCTCCCGCCGTGATCGCGGGCGTTCTCCAGCAGGTTGCCCAGGGCGCGCACCACCAGGGTCGGGTCGGCCTCGAAGGCGTCGTCGTCGTCGTTCGCCACCAGCAGCGTCGCGGGCAGGCCGGCCTGGGCCAGGGCCCGCGCCGCGATCGCGTGGGCGAGCAGCGGCGTGCGGGTCAGCGCCGAGAATTGCAGCCGCGCGTCGGCGAGGAGCTTGCCGACGAGCGTATCGAGGTCGCCGACCTCGCGTTCGACGTCGGCGAGGGTCGCCGCATCGGCACCGCGATCGCGCAGCAGCTCGGCGAGCACGCGGAGGTGGCCGAGCGGCGTGCGGATCTCGTGCGAGACCGCGGCGAGCAGCGCTCGACCCTCGGCGATCTGGTCCTGCACGCGCGCGGCCATTTCGTTCAGCGCAGCGGCGACGATCGCCGGCTCGCCGCGCGGGTTCTCGCCGAGATCGACGCGCGCGTCGAGATCGCCGGCCGCCAGCGCGTGCGCGAACCGTGTCAGGCGATCGTAGGGCTCGGTCAGCCGTCGCGCGAGCAGGCCGGCGGCGGCCCACAGCACGGCCGCGGCGGCGACGAGCCCGGCGACGAGCGCCCACGGCCCGTGCTGTGGGCGGGGCCAGCAGGCCTCGACCGTGCCGAGCGCTCGGCCGTCCCGTGCGACGTCGGCGACGAGCGCATGGTCGTCGCACGCAGACCCGTGCCGCGCGAGCTCGTGGCCGTCGATGTCGCGGAGCACCAGCGCGATCTCGAGATCGCGGGCGGCCCGGAGCGCGAGCGCGTCGCGGCGCGCGGGGTCGTCCCAGACCTCGGCGAACTCGTCGCCGACGAAGGTCTGCAGGCTCGCGAGCGACCGCTTCCACGCGGTGGGCCCGGGCGACAGCGCCCAGAACACGAGGCCGAGCACCGCTGCGGTCGCGATGATCGTCGCGCCGAACCAGCCGACGAGCAGCCGGCGCAGGTGACCGCCCGTCGCGGCGCTCACTCGCCCTCCCGCGTGAGCATGTAGCCGACGCCGCGGATCGTCTGGATCCGCGTGGCAGCCTTGGGATCGTCGCCGAGCTGGCGACGCAGCCGCGAGATGTGCACGTCGATGGTGCGCTCACCGACCGCGACGTCGCCGCGGCCGGCCTCGGACAGCAGCGCCGCGCGGGGCACCACGCGTCCGGCCCGGCGCATCAACGCGACGAGGATGTCGAACTCGACTGCGGTGAGCTCGACGCTGCGGCCGTCGCGGGAGACCTGGCGCGTGCCGATCTCGACGACGATGCCGCCGGCCGAGAGGCGCTCGGACATCAGGCCCGGTTGCCCGCGTCGGGCGACCGCGCGGATCCTCGCCAGCAGCTCGCGCGGGCTGAAGGGCTTCGCCACGTAGTCGTCGGCCCCGAGCTCGAGGCCGACGACGCGATCGGCCTCGTCGCCCTTGGCCGTGAGCATGACGATCGGGATCCCGTCGTGCTCGCGGATCTTCTTCAATACGGTGATGCCGTCCTGGCCCGGCATCATGACGTCGAGCAGCACCACGTCGAAGCCGCCGGCGGCCAGCGCTTGGAGTCCGCGCTGGCCGTCCGGCGCGTGGCGCAGCGCCACGTCGTTCTCGCCGAGGTAACGCGCGAGCAGCTCGAACAGCCGCGCGTCGTCGTCGATGAGCAGGGCCCGGAGCGCCATCGTCGAGGATCCTACTTCAGCGCCGATGCCGGCGCTCCCCCGAGCGCCGCCGGACCCCGGGGGTTCACGCGAACCCCGGCGCGTCGCGGTACGGCCCGCCGCCGCGGCGCGACTCGATCCACTGGGCGAGCAGCCGTCGCTGGCGCTCGTCGAGCGCGTCGTGGAGCTTGGCCAGGGCGCCGATGGCCGCCTTGCGCATGCGATCGAGCGCGTCGTCGTGGCGTCCGAACGCCTCACCGAGTGCGGTCGCGTCGATGGTGTCCGCGCGCAGGGCGTCGGCGACATCGGTGCGCGCGCGCCCGAACTCCGCGCCGAGATCGCGGCCGTGGGCGCGCATCTCGTCGAACACCTCGCGGATCACCTTCTCCTGACCGGGTGTGGTGTCGAGCCGCGCGAACACGCCGCGCAACCAGAACGGACTCGAGCCGCCGTGCGGGGCGCCCCAGTCGTCGTGGCCCTCGCCGCCCCAGTGTCCGCGGCGACCCCAGTGCGCGCGGCCCCAGGGGCCGCCACCCGAGTACGAGCCACCATGGCAACCGCCGTGGCGCGCCCAGCCGCGGCGACGTTGCTTGACGTAGAACAGGGTCGCGACCGCAGCCGCGCCGAACAGAAAACCGAACATCAGTTCCGACCTCCACGGCGCAGGTTGGCGACGGCTTCGTGAAGGCACATCGTGCGGCTCCATGAAGTAGTGTGAAGCCGGGTTACCGAGCCGTTACAGCGACCATGGCCCCCGGCGCGTAGGGTACGGACATGGCCCGCCCCGACGAACGTCCGCCCGAGGATCCCCGCTTCGCCCTGCCGCGCCGCCGACCGGGATCGCTGCACACCATCGAGACCGTGCTGCTCGCATCGACGGCGTGCCTGCTCGCGGCGGTGGCGTGGCCGATCGCGACGGGGCAGGTCGGCGCCGTGCGCGACCCCGCCAACGTGGTCCAGCCGCCCGCTGCACCGGTGCCCGCGCCGGCGCTCGCCCCCGCGTCGAGCCCGACGATCCAACTCGCGCTGCTGCTCGACACCTCGGGCAGCATGGAGGGGCTCCTCGATCAGGCGCGCAGTCGGCTGTGGAACGTGGTCAACGCGCTGGACGCCGCGACGTACCACGGCGAGCGCCCGCGGCTCGAGGTCGCGGTGTACGAGTACGGCAATGACGGCGTACCCGGCGAGGTGGGCCACATCCGCCGCGTCGTCGGGTTCACCGGCGAGCTCGACGAGGTCTCGCGCGCGCTGTTCTCGTTGTCGACGCGCGGTGGTTCGGAGCACGCGCCGCAGGCGATCGTGCGCGCGACCGACGAGCTCGACTGGCGCGGCGGCGACGGGGTCCTGCGCGTGCTCTACGTCGCCGGCAACGAGTCGTTCCAGCAGGGCCCGGTCGCGTGGAACGACGCCGTCGACGCCGCGGGCGCCAAGGGGGTCGTGGTCAACACGGTGTTCTGCGGGCACGACGACGAGCTCGAGGCGCCGCTGTGGCAGGAGGCGGCGTCGCGCGGTCACGGGAAGGCGTTCCGCATCGATCACGACCGCGACCTCGAGGATCCGCCGACGCCCTTCGACGCGGAGATCGCCGAGCTCGGCGTCGCGCTCAACGCAACGTACCTCCCCTACGGCGCCCGCGGTCGCGACGGGCTCGCCAACCAGATCGAGCAGGACAACAACAGCATCGCGTCGCGCTCGATGGTGTCGCGCGGCCTGTCGAAGTCCGGGTCCAACTACCGCAACCCGAGCTGGGATCTGGTCGACGCCGTCCGCGAGGGCACCGTCGATCTCGCGGCCCTGCCCGACGACGCCCTGCCCGACGAGCTGCGCGGCCTCGATGCCGAGGGCCGCGCCGACGTGGTGGACCGGAGCCAGATGAGACGCGTGGTCCTTTCCGTCAAGCTCGATGGACTGCGGATGGCCCGCGCGAGCCACCTGCGCATGCACCCCGGCGCGCAGGCCCCGGCCGGCCTCGACACCGCGATGATCGAGGCCCTCGGCGAGCAGGCCGGGCGCGCCGGGTTTACCCTGGGCGGACCATGAACGATCGCGCGAGCAGCCCGTGCATCCTCGTCGTCGAGGACGACGACGCGATCCGCCAGGGCCTCGTCGACGCGCTCGGCTTCGAGGGCTATTCGGTGGTGCAGGCCGCGACCGCGCCGCGCGGGCTGCAGGCGGCGCTCGGGAGCGGCTGCGCGCTGGTGCTGCTCGATCTCATGCTGCCTGGTGGTGACGGCTTCGAGGTGCTGAAGGAGGTCCGCCGCACGCGGCCCGAGCTGCCGGTCATCATCCTCACCGCCCGCGGTCGCGAGGCCGATCGCGTGCAGGGCCTGCGGCTCGGCGCCGACGACTACGTGGTGAAGCCCTTCAGCGTCCGCGAGCTGCTCGCGCGCGTCGAGGCGGTGCTGCGGCGCACGCGGGGGATCTCGGACCAGCGCACCGGCGACGGGCCGACCGAGCTGGCGATCCCGAGCGGCCGCGTGGACCTGGCGCGCCGCGAGATCCGCTTCGACGACGGCGCCCGCGTCGAGCTGTCGGAGCGGGAGAACGCGCTGCTGGCCTACCTCGCCAGCCACGCCGATCGGGCGGTCGGGCGCGACGAGATCCTGCAGCACGTCTGGCGGCTCAACCCGTCGCGCTTCCAGACCCGCACGATCGACATGCACGTCGCCCGGCTGCGCGAGAAGCTGCGCGACGGCCTCGACGACCCGAAGATCATCCTCACCGTCCGCGGCACCGGCTACATGTTCGGCGCGACGCCGCCCGAGCTGGCCGAGGGTTCGGGCTAGTGCGCGCGCGGACGACCTGGCTGCTGTTCGTGCTGGCCTCGGGCATGGTCGGCGCGGTGATGATCGGCGTCACCTGGGCCTTGCTGCGGCTCGACGCCAGCGGCATCGCGGTCCAGAAGGACGCGCTGCGCGAGGAGCTGGTGCGGCTGTCGCTGTGGCGCATGGACAGCGTGATCACGCCGCTGTTGTCGCGGGAGATCGCGGAGGCCGGCCTCGACGTCGGCGACGATCCGCTGCCCAACGGCGTGCACGCGCGCTTCGTCGTCCGCCCGGGGAGGACCGCCACCATCGAGACGGTCGGTGCCGTCGATGACGCGACAGGCATCGCGCTGATGAAGATGATCGCCGCGCGGAACCCCGTCGAGACCCTCCTCGCGGTCGAGAACGCGACCCGTGAGGTCGAGGGCACCTACCGCACCGCGAAGCGCGGGGTCGACGGCGACTTTCGCGACTCGCAGGAGGTCCGCAGCGCCAACGAGTACGCCAAGCGCGTCGCCTCGGTGCAGGACAACTTCTACAACTCGTCGCTGGGCAATCCGACGTTCGCGGCCAACCAGGTCGAGAGTCAGAACGACGACCGCACCGTTGGCGCTCCGGCTGGGGCGCCGCCGACCGCCGACGGGGTCCCGGTGGCGATCCTCGAGATGATGCGGCCGCTGTGGTGGGGCGACCAGCTCGTGATGCTGAGGCGCGCGCGCGACGGCGGGGGTGAGCGCATCGACGGCGTCTGGCTCGACTGGACGGCGGTCCGCGGCATCCTGCAGGGCGAGATCGTCGACCTGCTGCCGGCGGCGACCCTCGTTCCGCTGCACGGCGATGTCGTGGGGGACGACGCGCGCCGGCTCGCGACCCTGCCGGTCGGTCTCGAACCCGGTCACGTCGAGTTCCCGCCGCACCCGCGCAGTCGGCCGTTGCGCATCGCGATCGGGGCCGCGTGGGTGTTCGTCGTGGTCGCGGTCGGTGCGGTGGCCCTGCTGCTGCGCGGCTCGCTGGCCCTGTCGGAGCGCCGCGCCGCGTTCGTCTCGGCGGTGACCCACGAGCTGCGGACGCCGCTGACGACCTTCCGCATGTACACCGAGATGCTCTCGGACGGCATGGTCGAGGAGGGCAAGCGGGCGGGCTACCTCGCGACCCTGCGCCGCGAGGCCGAGCGCCTCGGGCAGCTGGTCGAGAACGTGCTGAGCTACGCCCGCATCGAAGCCGACGGCGCGCAGGCGCCCGGCCGCGTGGTCGAGGTCCTCGAGGTCGACGCGCTCGTCGAGCGGTCGGCCGATCGACTGGGCGAGCGCGCGAAGGCGGCGGGACTCGAGCTGCAGCTCGAGATCGACGCGAGCGCGCGATCGCTGCTCGTGCGCGTCGACGTCGTCGCGGTCGAGCAGATCCTCTTCAACCTCGTCGACAACGCGGCCAAGTACGGCGCGACCGAGGCCCACCCGGTGATCGACGTCCACGTCGCGGCGATGGGCGGCACGATCGAGATCGGCGTGCGGGATTTCGGGCCCGGCGTGCCGGAGGCCGAGCGGGCGCGGGTGTTCGAGCCGTTCGCCAAGGGGCTCGCCCACGCCGCGGGCACCAAGCCCGGCGTCGGCCTCGGCCTGGCGCTGTCGCGGCGCCTCGCCCAGCAGATGGGCGGTCGACTCGAGCTGCGGGGCGCCGAGCGCGGGGCGACGTTCGTGCTGGTGCTGCCGGTGGCCTGAGGGCACCGGTGTGCGGCATGCTGCCGGCCCGCCCGCCCGCCCGCATGCAGTCCGAGTCGCCAGCGCCCGAGTCCGGTGCCGTGAACCACGGGCGCGTGCGCACGTGGATCGTGGTCGGAGTCGTCGCCGCGTGCTGGGCCGTCCTGCGGCTCGCGATGAATCGCGAGTACGGCCCCGCGAGCTGGGACGCGCTGGTCGAGCTGCGCGCGCCGCTGCCGTTCGGACACCGCGTGCTCGTGCCGTTGCTCGCCAAGCCCTTCGTCGACGCGGGCGCCCCGGTGCGGTGGGCGTTCGGGGTCTCGGAGTGGTGGGCCACGATCGCGCTGCTCGCCGTGATCGCCCGGGCCACGGCCCGCGACCTGCCGCCGCGCGCCGCGGCCCTGGGCGCGGTGCTGGTGCTGCCGGTGCTCGCGTTGCCCATGCTCCTGGCCCACCGGTGGAACGTGTTCTACCCGTGGGACACGTGGGCGATGGTCGCGTGGGTGCTCGCGGTCGATCTGATCCGACGCGAGCAGCTCGCGCTGTGCTCGGCGCTGGTGTTCGTCGGCGCGTTCAACCGCGAGAGCGTGGCGCTGGTCCCGATGTTCGCGCTCGCGCTGCGACTCGAGCGGGGAGCCCTGCGCACGACCGTCGCGTGGGCGGTGTGGATGGGCTTCGCGTACGCGCTGGGCCGCGGGGCGGTGGCGATGCTCGTGCCGGCCCGCGGCGCGGCGCTGCACCTGTGGCTCGGCGACGAGCTGCGCCTGGTGGGCAACCTGCGCTGGTTGGCAGACCCGGCCAACGCCGCGCAGTGGCTCGGGAGCGTCGCGTGCCTGCCGATCGCGTGGTGGTCGTTGCGCGCCTGGACGCCGCGCGATCTGATGCGGCTCCACGTGCCGCTGTTGGTGGGCCTGTGCGGGCTGCTCGTCGTCGCCAACGCCTACGAGCCGCGGGTGTACGGCGAGCTCGTGGTGGTCGCGTGGCTCGCGGTGTGGATCGGCGCGTGGCGCTGGGCGACGGGCGTCGTGGGCACGGTCGATCCGGCGCCGGGTTGGATCGGTCTGGTCGACCGCACCGCCGGCGCAGCGATCGGTGTGGCGTTCGCCGGGGGCGCGTGGTGGATCTGGGCCCGATGATGGGTGGCGGTGGTCGTCGCGGGCGAACGCTCCGCGTTCCTCCGACGTTCAGCTGAACCACTCGAAGATCGCGCCGACCGCCTCGCCGATCCCCTCGAGCACGCCGCCGGTCGCCTCGGCACCAGCGACCACGAGCTCGCCGGCCCCCGCGGCGAGCTCGCCCGCGGCATCCACCACGGGCGCGGCGACGCTCACCCCATCGACGGCGGTCGCGAAGGTGTCCTCGCCCGAGGTGCCGCGGGTCTCGATCTGCGCCGCATCGAGGGCGACGGCGCCGAGCACCAGGCCGCCGGCCACCCCGCCGGCGACCGCCAGGCCGCTCGGCCCGTGGGACCGCGCATGGGCGACCAGCGTGTCGAGCTCGGCGCGATCGAACCACACCCCGTGGGCATCGCAGCGATCGATCACGAGCTCGCGCGCGCACCACGGTCGCATCGCAGCGCTGCACACCGGGCAGGGGAGGGCATCGCCTGCGGCCGCGGTCGCGCCGTCGATCGCGGGCCCGACCGCGTGCTGTACCGCGGCGTGGTCGAGCCACATGCCCCAGCACCGCGGGCAGTACTGGACCCAGACGCCGTGGGTCCCCGAGGTGGCGAGGGCGGTCTCGCGGCAGCGCGGACAGGTCGGCGTCATACACCGCATCTTCGCGCTGCTCGACGGACGTCGCAACGCCACGCTCGAATTTCCGCCATGCTCGGCCGTGATGTACCCGGATCGATGCGGCCGTCCCGTCCTCCGCCGCGGTGTGTTGACCATCACCCTGCTCGCCGTGCCCGGCTGCTTCCTGGCGATCGACGCCATCAAGCACACGACGGTGAACATGGAGAAGTGGGATGTGTCGAGGATCGCGGTCGGCCTGCGCGGCGAGGGCATCTGCCCGCGCGCGCGGGTGCAGCTGGTGGTGTTCGCGGACGCCAAGCACGTCGAGCGCGACAAGACCCGGCGCTTCGAGACGTGGGCCGGCGACGCCGGCAGCTCGCGCGTCGGCAAGATGGGCTTCGACGAGTTCGTGCTCGCGGTCGACGGTGGCAGTCTCGACGTCGAGACGGGGTGGTTCACGCCGAACCCCGACGTGCTCGCCACGGCTGCCACGGCCTTCACGATCGACGCCCGATACAAACGGCAGGCCCACGTGCCGGCGGTGCAGCAGGTCGTACCGCCGTCGTATGCGTGCATCACGGACGGCGGCATCGTGGGCGACGCGGGCATGGGCGGTGACGCCGGGCCGTCGGGCAACGGCGGATCGAGCGGGGGCTCGGGCGGCACGGATTCCACGGGGGGTCGCGGCGGTGATGGCACCGGTGGTGGCGCCGGCGGCAACGGTGGCCCCGGGAGCGCCGGTGGCTCGATCACCGCGTACGCCACGATGGTTCGCACGCCGCACCACGGCCGACTCGGGCTCGTGGTGCTCGAGGGGGACGCCGCGGACGTCGTGCTCTTCGATCCCGCGCTCGGCTACGCGCTGCACGCCGCCGGTGGTCCGGGCGGCGCGGGTGGTTCGGGCGGCGCGGGCGGACCGGGTGGCAACGGTGGCAACGCGGGCGTCGGCGGTGCCGGTGGTAACGGCGGCGCGGGTGGTCCCGGCGGCGTCGGTGGCGACGGCGGCCCCGGCGGATCGATCGTGCTCGTCGTCGATGCGCGACACCCCGAGCTGGCCGAGATGATCCGCCTCGATGCGTCCGGTGGTCCGGGAGGTTCGCCGGGATCCGCGGGGGCCGGTGGTCGTGGTGGCCCCGGTGGCTCGAGCTCTGCCGCGGGCGCGCCGACCGGCACCGCGGGGGCCGAGGGCGCCCAGGGAGCGCAGGGCCGATCGGGTCGCGACGGACCGCCGGGCGCGACGCGGATCGATCGCGCGGACCTGGCGGCTCGCTTCGCGCACTTGCCCGAGGGCGTCGCGCTGCTCTGACGCCGCACGCATTCGCGCCGCGACGATTCGCCGTGGCGTCGGTGCGACGCCGTGGCGATGCTCCGCCGTGGCGATGCGCCGCGACGGCGCCCACCTCGACGGGGCCCGCGCCCTCGGGGTATCCTCCTCGTCTCGCCGCGCATGAGTGACCCGAACGATCCAAGCCAGGGCAGCCCATTGGGTCGACCGCGTCGCGTCGAGGTGCCGAGCACCCTGCCGGTCGCGCCGCGTCAGGACGCCGCGGTTCGCCGCATGCTGGTGATTGCCGGCGAGCGCGTCAGCACCCACCCGCTGCCCGAGCACGGGCAGATCCGGATCGGCCGCGGCGACGACGTCGAGCTCCGGATCGACGATCCGTCGGTGTCGCGCGAGCACGCGCACCTGTTCTTCGAGAAGGGCAAGCCGGTCGCGGTCGCCGACGCCGGCAGCAGCAACGGCACGCGCGTGCGCGGCAAGCCCCTGGTCGCCGGTCAGAGGGCGACGCTCGCCCCGGGCGAGACCTTCGAGGTCGGCTCGGCGCTGCTCATGCTGCAATCCCCGCTCGAGTCCGAGCAGGCCCAGGCCGCCCGCGGTGACGGTGGCGGGCTGGTGATCGAGGACCGCACGATGGCGGGCATCCACGCCCTGGCCGAGCGCGTCGCGAAGAGCTCGATCAGCGTGCTGCTCCTCGGCGAGACCGGCGTCGGCAAGGACGTGCTCGCGCGGCGGATCCACGCGATGTCGCCCCGGGCCGACAAGCCGTTCCTCGCGCTCAACTGCGGTGCGCTGAGCGAGCAACTCCTCGAGAGCGAGCTGTTCGGCCACGAGCGCGGCTCGTTCACGGGCGCGGTCGAGGCCAAGCAGGGCCTGCTCGAGGCGGCCGACGGCGGCACCGTCTTCCTCGACGAGGTCGGTGAGCTGCCGATGAGCGTGCAGGTCAAGCTGCTGCGCGTCCTCGAGGAGCGACAGGTGCGGCGCGTCGGCGGGCTCAAGTCCCGGGCGTTCGACATCCGCTTCCTCGCGGCGACCAACCGCGACCTCGGCGAAGCCGTCCACGGGGGCAGCTTCCGCGCCGATCTCTTCTATCGCCTCAACGGCATCGCGCTGGTGATCCCGCCGCTGCGCCAGCGCACCGGCGAGATCGCCGAGCTCGCGCGCCGATTCGTCGACGAGGCCTGCGGCCGCGCCCAGCGGACGCCGGTGCCCGTCATCACCCCCGAGGCGCTGACGTGGCTCGTGGGTCACCACTGGCCGGGCAACATCCGCGAGCTGCAGAACACGATGGAGCGCGCGGTGCTGCTGTGCACCGGCGACGAGATCACGCTCGAGCACCTGCCCCCGTCGGTCGGCCCGGCCGGCCAGGCGCGCGCGGGGCAGGACGCGCGCGGCGACGCGGACGCGGATCCCGAACGGCAGAAGATCCTCGACGCCCTCGAGCAGTGCGCCGGCAACCAGACCCGGGCCGCGCGGGTGCTCGGCATCTCGCGCAACACCCTCTTGGCGCGCCTCGATGCGTACGGGATCCTGCGCCCGCGCAAGCCGGTGCGATCGTCAGGACGCGACGACTAGGCCCGACGCGGCGGTGCACACGTCGGTCGCCGACACGCTCGCCGAGAACCAGTACTCGCCCGGTCCCTCCGGGATCCACGTCGCCGTCGCGCCGCCGGCGGTGATCGTCGCGGGGTCGAGGGTCGCCACGTGCACGTCGTCGCCGGACCAGTCCACGCGCCACACGTCGAACTCGAGGGCGGTGCCATCGGCGAAGCCGCGGGTGGTCGCGCGCAGCTCGATCGCGACGCCGACCTCGGCGCTCGGCGTCGACCAGGCCGCCGCGGCGATCGCCGGCAGCTCCACCTCGAGCGGGATCTGGGTCTTGGCCCAGTGCCCGTCCTGGTCGCGGACCTCGGCGACGAGCGGCACGGCGCCGTCGGGCCGATCGGGGGCCACGTGGTCACGCGTGGGGGTCCACGCGACGACGCCGACGCCACCGCGCACCGTCACGGTCGCGGTCGCGAGCACGTCGTCGTCGCGCTCGCGGAGCTCCTCGAACACGCGCACCTCGAGCGTGTGACCGTCGAGGCCGCTGGCGCGCACGTGCAGCGTGGTCGGCTCGTCGAGGCAGATCCGTCGGCTGCCCCAGGTCACCGCGTCGATGTCGACGAGCTGCAGCGTGTAGTCGTCGTCGGTCACGTCGGTGCGGCGCACGGTCGCGTCGTTGCCCATGGCGCCGCGCTCGAGCTCGCGGTCGCGGTGGTGCAGCACGAACGCCAGCTTGCCGAACGGCTTGCCCGCGCCGTCGAGCACGACGAAGCCGATCCGATGGGGCTCGGCGAGCGACTGCAGCGGCACCGCGTCGTCCAGCGGGTCGCTGTGGCCGCGCGCGAGCGCAGCGGTGTTGTACTCCCACGGCCGCGCCGCGCGGCGATCCTGCGCGCGCCAGCGGTGGAGGATCTCGTCGTCGTCGAGCCCGGCCGCGTCGGGCTCGACATGGCCCTGGGCCCAGTCGCGCAGGAACTGGATCGACGGCAGCTCGTCGGCGTGACGCGGCCGCGCGAGGTCGTCGTCCTCGAGATCGAGGCGATCGTCCTTCATGGCGGGGCTCCTGCGGCCGGGGCGACGGCGGGTTTGGGCGCGGGCGGGGCCGCGAGCGCGGCCGCGACGGTGGCGAAGTCGGCGGTCGCGTCGAGGTGGTCGGCCCGGAACCGCTGGAGCGCCCGTCGTCCGGCCTTGTCCCACTTGCCGGTCACCGCGGCGACGTACGGCTTGTCGTCGGCGTCGTGGTGGAGCATCAGCCAGCGCTGCACGTACAGCACGTCGACGCCGGCGCCAGCCTTGGCCGCGAACAGATCGCGCGCGCCGGGCAGGGCGATCTTGGCGAGCACGCCGGCGCCCCTGCGCAGCTCGAGGCCGTGCGCGCCACCGTCGACGAGGCCGCTGGGCCGCAGCGTGATCCCGTGGGCGAGGAGATCGGCGAGCGTGCGGCGGGCCGCCGCGGCGTTCGGCAGGACGTACGCGGTGCCGGTGAGCACGACGTCGAGCGTCACCGAGGCCGGATCGCCCGCGACCGGCTCGGCGGCGACCTCGATCGTCGCGGCCTGCTCCGGCGCGAGCGCGGGGCAGGGCAGCAGCAGCGCCTGCTCGAACGTCTTCAGCGCCGCGGCGCCCGCCGTGAGCGTCGCCGCGACCTTTGGGGCCCCGAGGGCGAGGGTCAACCGCGGCAGCACGTGGGGCATCGCGGCGGCGCGGACCAGCTCGGTGATCATCGGCGCGCCGACGCGCGGCCGACCGAAGCGGGCCATGAGGCGCTTGGCCTCGGTGTCGAGGGCGGACCACCGCGACTCGTCGTCGAGCGGCGCGGGGATCTCGAACTGCTGCCCGGAGAACGCGTTCGGGATCGCATACTCGCCCTTCTCGCAGGCGATCGTCGTGAAGCTCGGCGCCCACGGGCCCCTGCCGCCGAAGCTGACGATGAACCGCCACAGCGCGAGCACGCTGGGGTTCCGCAGCACACCGTCGATGTCGCCGGGGCGCCATGCGTCGGTCGGGTGCTTGCGATCCTTGCGGTAGCACGGCGCACCTTCGGCGAGGATCCGCGTCAGGTACAGTTGCAGCTTCTCGACGTCGCGGCCGTGCTCGTTCGCCGCCGCGCCGATCTCCCGCGTGCCGACCTCGATCGTCGTGGTGTCGCCGGGGTTGCCGTCGGCGCCGGCGACCTTCACCGTGAGCTTGCCGGTCACGCCGACCGCGGCGCCCGAGGTCAGCGCGACGTACAGCCGCACCTGCTGCGCGGAGGGAGGCGCGGTCGCGACGGTGCCCGCGACCGGCACGAACGTGCAGTGCAGCGCGTCACCGCCGTGGGAATACGCGTCGCTGTCGCGGGGCACGATGGCGAAGTTCGAGTGGTCGAGGGACAGCTCCACCTTCGCCGGTCGATCGCGGTTGAAGCACAGCGTGATGGCCACGTCGACGCGGTTGCACGCCGCGCCGTCGAAGCGCTGGGCCCGGTCGGCGAGCAGGAACCCGTTGTCGTCGGGGCCGACGCCCGAGGCCACGCGCAGCACGGTCGCGCCCGGCTCGCAGAGATCCACGCGGGTGATCTCGCCGCGGCGCAGCGTGAGCGGCACCTCGGGGATCGCGGCGTCGGTGTGGTGGACGGTCATCGTGGCCGCGCGCGTGATGGCGCCCTCGCTCGGGAGCGACCGCGCGAGCAGGGCGCGCTGGAAGAACGTGATCTCGTCGCCGCCGCGCGCCGCGAGCAGGCCGATCTCCTGGCCGTCGCCGGCCTCGCCGCCGATCCGCAGGCTCGCTTCGACGTGGCCCGGCTTGCTCGCGAGGAGGTGGACGCGCACGGCGACGCCGGTGGTCAGCCACTCGAGCAGGCGCAGCGGGTGGTAGTAGCGGAGCTTGCCCGTGGGCAGCCCGAGCGCGGCGGCGTTGCTCGGCCACGCGTCCGACAGCGGCGCATGGGCGAGCCCCGGGCCCCCGCGATCGCGGGCCTTCAGCACCTCACCCCACGGCGTCGTCCACTCGTTCGTGTGCACGGCGACGACCTCGGCGAGGAGCGCCGCGACGTCGGGGAGGTTGCAGAACTCGGCCCACGTCGCGGGACGCCGCGCGCCGCCGACGAGCTCCTCGCGGGCCTGCTTCGCGTGGATGAGCTGGCCGAGACGACCGCGCGAGAGCATCGCCTCGACCGCGCGCTCGAACTCGGGGGTCCGCGGCTCGGCGTCGATGTCGGCGCCCAGCTCCTCCCAGCGGCCGTTGGCGATCGTGCGATCGATGAAGTTGCGGGCCGAGAACACCTCGAGGTGGACGCCGCCGCGGGTGTCGTTGCCGCCGGGCGTCGGTTTGCCCGCGCCGCCGATCGCCACCTTGCCGAGCCAGCGCCACCGGTGCCAGCGCGCGTCCGCGGTGCACTCGGGGTCGTCGCGCTCGACCGCGGCGAGGTCGACCCAGCCGGCGACGAGGTCCTTCTGGACGCGGCGGCGCAGGGCGTCCACGCGATCCCATCGCTGCTTCGCGCCGTTGTCGAAGCGATCGCGCGGCGCCGCGAGCATGATCTCGACCAGCGCCGCGCGGACGCTGGGCTTGCCGGGCTGACGGAGCACGCGGAGCACCGGCCACGCGAGCGTCGCGGGCGGCGCGGGCAACGTCTGCTTGCTCGACTTGTCGAACCACCAGACGCCGGGCTCGGCGGCCCAGAGCTCGTCGTGCGCGGTGAACTCGGTCGCGCCGGCGGGCAGGCGCACGCAGCCGTCGTCATCGACCGTGATCCCGCCGGTGCCGATCGGCAGCGCGACGAGGCGGCTGGTGCCCGCGCGCAGTCGATCCGCCACCTCGCCACCGGCGGCGCGCCGGAGCATCGCGAGCTGCTCCTGCAGGGCGGCGAGCTCGTCGGCGGACAGGCCCGCGCACGGCTGCAGCGCGATGGTGCCGCGGCCGTCGACCGCCGCGTGCATGCGGGTGGCGACCAGGCGCGCCGGCGTCTTGCCGAGGATCACCGCGACGCCGTCGGGGTCGACGAAGGTGCCGATGGTCGCGGCGCCGGGGTGCCGCGCGAGCGCTGCGGCCTCGTCGGCGCCGTGGCAGCAGCCGGCGTCGCAGCCGAGGGTCACCGTCGAGCCGACGAGGTAGGCGTATCGCGGGCTGCCCGGCACCGGGCCGGCGAGGGCGAGCGTGTCGGGGCCGAGGGCGAGCTTCGTGTCGAACACGCGGCCGCCGTCGACGTCGTGCAGCGCGACGACGTGGGCCGACCCCTTGATCGATCCGGCGGCGAGCTCGGCGGTGGAGACCTTCACGCAGGGGCGCCATCGGGTCGGCGCCGAGGCCGGGGTCGCCGATCCGAGCAAGGCGACGACCATCCGCGGCAGTTCGACGATGCCCGATCGCACGCTGGTGCCGACGGTCACGGTGAAGCGCACGCGACCGGAGCGGGTCACCAGCACGTCGCCGCCCGCGGCCGCCATCGCCGTGCGCTCGGCGGCGGCGTGCATGCACTGCGGCTTTCCGGTCACGCGCGGCGGCGCGGTCGGGGCGAGCCACGTGCGATCGTCGGCGATCGTGAGCTCGCGGACCGACCAGCGCCCTGTCGCATCGACGTCGCAGCGCAGCGCCGGCCCGCTCGCCCACGGGGCCGCGAGCGGCCAGGCCGTCTTGGTGTCGGCGTCGAACAGGCCGCCCTGCGCGGTGGTGGGCGCGGTGATCGGCCCGGGCGCCGCGGGGGTCCACGCCGAGGCGTATCGCTCGTGCTCCTCGAGGTGCACGACCAGGCGCGGCGCGACCCCGGGGAGCTCGACGGCCGCGGGTAGCGGTCGATCGCACGCGTTGACCCACGCCGACGCCGCGAGCTCGCGGGCGGCCCCGTCGCGATCGACGACGAACACGTCGAGCTGCGCCTGCGCGAGCACGCATGGATCCGGGGGCGTGGTCGGCGGGCAGAGCGTATCCACGAGCCGCGTCGCGCCGTCGGCTCCGCCCTGCAGGTGGACCAGCGCGCTGTAGAACTCGACCTCGTCGTCGCGCTTGGCCTCGTCGATCGCCAGGAACGCGAGCGCCTTGCGATCGAAGCGGTGACGCACGATGACGCTGCCCTGATCCACGCCGTCGGCGGTGGGCGCAGGAAATCGCGCCGCGACCAGCTCCCCCGAGGCGAAGGGGAACACCGGTGTGCCGACCGGCGCCTCGAGGTGGATCCCGTTGTGCCACGTGCGGTTGATGCCGAGGGGGAACGGCGCGTGCGCGTCGAGGGCCCGGCGCCATGCGTCCGCGAGCGCGGGCTGGCCCGCGAGCGGTCGGCCCGTGGCGTCCGCGATCGCGTAGGGCAGCCACGGACCCGACGACGCGGGCCGCATGCGCACGCGCGCCATGCTGACGTACGCCTCGCCGCCCGGCGCCCGGAGATCGCGCAGCAGCGCTCCCTTCAGCGTCTCCCACGTCCACGTCGAGCCGAAGCCCTTGCGATCGCGCAGCGCCTTGGTCCACGCGTCGCGCTCGGGCTTGGCGCCCACACGGCGGAACCCGCCGTGCACCACACCGCCGTAGTAGTCCTTCGTCCCCTTGCGCGGCGGATCGAGCTCCGGATGCAGGCCGTTGGCGAACGTCGCCTCGAGCCGCAGACACAGCCCGGTCTCGTCGCAGTCGACGATGAACCAGGTGTGGCCGAGCCCCTGGATCACGTAGATCTCGCCGGGCACCGGCTTGGCCGTCGCGATGTCGAGGGGCTCGTCGGCGATGCCGACCGCCGCGTACGCGCGGGGCGGGCCGAACTGCGCCTCGCCGGGGTGGCCGATGTTCATCGCCCACTCGTGGCGCTCCTTCGTCCACTGCGGGCCGAAGTCCGCGTGCGTGCGCAGGGCGGTGCCGATGAGCACCGCCTCGACGAACATGCAGCAGTTCGTGTAGCGGCGACCGAGGTAGTTGGTCGGCTGCGCTCCGTCGGCGTCCAGCGCCGTGGCGAGGCCGGGCGCGCGGTCCTGGGCGCGGCGGATGAGGTCGCCGGGGTAGCCGGGCTTCGCCGAGGGATCGGGCGTGTGGCCCGTGAACGAGTAGTCGTACTCGGCGAAGCTCGCGACGACCTCCCAGAAGATGTTGGGATCGAGCGGGAAGTCGGCCATGGGTACGTCGTCAGTGCGAGGGGATGAACGGCTCGATGGGCACGTACAGCCGCGTCGATCGCCGGCACAGCCCGTAGCGCGGGATGGTGACGTCGAAGCAGAACTCGTACGCGTCGCCCTCGACCTCGAGCGCGCCGCCCAGGGCCTCGGCGCTGAGGTCGAGCACGTACTCGGCGCACCACTTGCCGCCCGTCATGATGTGGGTCCCGGCGAGCGTGCCCAGGGCGTCGTCGGGGTTGCCCTCGTCGCTGTCGTCCTCGACCAGGGCGATCGACAGCGGCGTGCCGTCCGGGATGTGCCGGGCCTCGACGTGGAGGTACAGGCGGTCCCCGGGCCAGGCGCACCGCTTCGACCAGAACGCACGGGTGACGACGGGCCGCAGGTGGATCGGGCGGATCGCGTCGAGTTCGGCGACGTGGCTCGGCATCGATCGGTGAGTGGAGCCGGGGCGGGGATTCCGTCTTGGGCGCGAATCACGCGTCGCCCAGCCGAGCGTCGGCGAGCCGCGGCCCCGATCTCGCGGTCGCGGGGGGTCCCGTTCAGGCCGCCAACCGCGGAAACCGGACGACGCAGTGGCCACGCGGGATCCCGTCCACGCGCGCACACCCAGCCGTGTCCAGCGTCCCCGTCCACACGCGACCATCCGGCAGGTCGACCTCGAATGCCTCGTGGCCGATCGGATACCCATCGTCGTCGCGGAGCGCGATCTCCAGGAACGTCAGCGATGGCGCGCTCGTGTCGACCAGGTCCTTCAGATCCGTCGCGTGGTCCTCGATCGGCAGATGCTGCACCGGGCCGCCGCCTGTGTTGCCCGGCAGTGTGTCATCGACCGCGAGCGCATCGAGTCCCATGCTCAACCGCTCGATCGTCGTGTCGACGATCTCGCCGTCGTCACTGCGCTCCCGTCCGCTGCCATGCCGCATCCACCATTGCACCGCGTCCTCGGCCCGCATCGCGGTGCCCTCGGCCATCGTCCACGGATCCCCGAGCCACACCGCACCACCGGGGCTTCGCACCATCCGCGCCCCGTCCGTCGTCTCGCCTCGCACACTTGGTGGAGGGACCCACCGGGCCGGTGTGACGCGACCCTCGCAATCCCGGCAGAACTCCCCGAATTCACGGCTTCTTGCGGTACTCGCCGTCGATGCGCGCGAGCCGCTTCATCATCGCGGGCTTGGAACGGAACAGGCCCCACATGATGATGCCGACCTCGTTCGCGCGACACGCATCGCGCACGAGCGCATCGACTTGCGCGTCGCTGATCGCTCCCGGCTTCTGCTTCTCGCTGTCCGGTTGCGGATCCACCTGCAGCCCGATCTGCAGCTGGTGCCGTTGTAGCCCCAGGTCCTCGAACGCCCACTTGCACATGTCGTCGACGTACTTCTTGTCGGGCTTCTTGCCGTCGTACGTCATCGGTCGCGTCACGATCTTCGGATTGCCCTGGCAGCACTCGAACGGCTGCGCGTTGAAGAAGTCGAGCTTGTCCCCCACCGCGTAGCCGTTCATGCCCTTGTGCTTGCCGGTGTAGCCGTAGCTCGCGAAGGCGACGATTCCGACGTGCTTCGACAGCTCGTCCATGAACATCTTCATCACAGGGAAGTGGTGGCGCTTCATCGCGCCGACCTCGATGTCGAGGTTGATGCCGTCCCAGGCGAGGCCGCCCGAGTCCATCACCTTCACGATCGCAGCGACGTGTGCAGCGACCACGGCGCGGTCGGGCTGCTCGAAGCCATGTTTCGTCGCAGCGGCGAGGAAGGCCATGAACGCTTCGCGCTTCGCCGGGCGCTCGTCGGTCACCTCGTAGCCGGCGAGGATCTTCACCGGCGGGCTCTCGGCGTGGCAGCGCTCGATCAGCTTGGCGTAGCTGTCGATGCGCCGCTGGTCCTCGCTCTTCGGCATCCAGTTGTAGGTCAGGCGATCCCAGTCGGCACCGCCGCCGGCCACGGGCGCGACCGTCGCGATCAGGCTGATGTCGTGGCAGCTCTGTCGCGCCTCGGACTCGGCCGTCTTCGGTACGCGCGACGCGGCGAGCAGCGCGTCGATCTGCGCCTTGCCGTCGGGCGTCGTCGCATCGTTCATCTGCATGCCGAACGTCGACCAGATCGAGATCGGCGGACCCGCCGTCACCGTCAGCGGATGCGAGATGATCATCTGATCGATCGCCGACTTCAGCGTGCAGTAGTAGACGAGCTCCGACGGCACGACGTTCTTCGGCGTCGTCACGACCCACGGCCGGCGCGCCGGCGAGGTCGGGGTCGACACCGCGTTCTCGGGCAGCACGTCCTCGAACTGGATCCTCTTGCCGTCCGCGTCGGCTGCCGGCGTCGTCACGCGGAAGCGGATCGTCGCTGGCTTGTCCGGGGGCTCGTAGTGCCCGACCAGATCGATCGGCTGACCGATCCACGCCCGGCGAGGTCCGATGTCGTCGCTCATGGGCTCACGTCTCCCAATCGGCCGAGACCAGGCGCAGCGGTTCTTCGTCCAGATCGATGTGGTGGACGATCTGCGCGACCCATGCGGGGTACTCGCTGCAGCCGTCGTCGCCACCGCCTTCGGGCACCGGCGGCACGATCTCGCCCTCGAACACGAAGATCTCGACGCGCCGGTTGCGGTCCTCCTCGACCTCGTCGCCGGTCGGGATCACCGGGTGGCTCTCACCGCACCCATGGGTCCACAGCGTGACGTCGGTGGGCAACGTCGTGCCGTCCTCGGCCATGTACTCCTCGACGAGCGGCCGCCGCGACGCCGGCCCCATTGCGCCGTCGACCGTCAGCCCCGCGCCCTTCGTATCGTTCGCCCACTGCTGGAACCGCGCGACCGCGTCGCCGTAGCCCGGGCTGTACGCGTTCCCATCGCAGGCTCCAGTCCAGAACGGCGCGCCGCTCTCGTCCTGCACGTGGGTGAGCATGTGCTGATCCTCGAGCGTGCCCCAGCGCTTCTCGTAGGGCTTGTCGGCCCCGTACCACGCGAGCCATGCATCGACGTCGTCGCAGAGGTACGCGGCGACCGCCTCCGCGCGCTCGGACGACAGCGGGCGGTTGTAGCTGGGCTGCCCGACCGTGTCGGTGTGACCGACGACGAGCACGTGCGCGCCTCCCCAACGCTCGTAGTAGGCGCCGAGTCGACGGATGCCATCGAGCGCGCTCGGAAGGATGAAACACTTGCTCGTGTCGAACAGGATGCCGGTGAGCCGCGCTCGCACGACGCACGGCGGGAGTTGAACGAGTAGATCCGCGCGCATGTCGTGCTCGATCGGCACGCCTTGCCAGCGCACTGCGCCGGCGACGGTCGGTGGCCGCGGCTCGCTGGCCGGAACGTTGGGCAGGGTGACGACCCCGAGGCGCGCACCGCCGGGGATCACGAACGACGCGCGCCCCTCGGGGTCGGTGAACCGCGACGAGCGGCCTGAACCAGGCACGTCGAGATCGACGGCCATGTCGTGCATCTCTTCGCCACCGTCCGAGAAGACCTGCACCACGAACGCGCGCCGCGACGAGACGACGAACACGTGACGCGCACCGGTGGGCACCGCGGCGGACTCGCCGACGTCGATTGGGTGCAACACATCACGCTCGTCGGGCATGTTCCTCGGGCGGGGCTACGGTGGCCCCGCGCCATGGTACCGCGCTCGCCGTTTCGGGTTCGGTCCGCGTCGACGCCGTCAGGAGGCGCTCCTCGGGGGCGCCTCCGCGTCGTCAGGTCGTCCCGTCGGTGTCGACCCAACAGTCCTGGCCCGGGTTCATGCACGACAACACGCCATGCTCGGGCTCCGACTGCTCCACCCAGAGCCCGCCCTCGCAGAGCATGTCGGAGAGGCATCCCTGTGCCTTCGCGCCTACGGCGTCCGCGCACGCGGGGGGCATCACGACGCAGCGAGGGCTGGGCTGGTACCAGCTGCCATCGAGACAGTACTCGTCCGAGACGACGCACAGCTCGTCGCATGCACACGCGACCCCGCCGCAGCTCGCATGCGTGTCAGGCATGACCTCGACCTCCGCCGGCTCGCCGGTGCAGCCGGGGATTGGGGCCTCTGGATCCGGTGCGCTCGTCGACGTCGTCGCGTCGCCGTCATCGGAGCCGCTGCTGCTCGACCCGGTCGTCTCGGCTGGCTCGTCGCCCGCACCCGACCCCAAGCCGTCGTCGATCTCGAGCCGCTGACACCCCATCCATGCGACCGCGATCCATCCGTAGCGCAACAACCGTCGGCGCGACCTCCACCCATGGCACTTCATCATCCAACCCACCAGGGGACGCTAGCACTGGCGGATGCACGGGTCCAGCCGAGCGCGCGGTGGCCGCCCGAGCACGGCCGGGGGGCGTCTGATAAAAAACGTCGCGGCAGTGTCGGAAACCGGGCGGCGCCTTCGCTCTGTCGGTGAGGGGCACGAGAGCCCCCCAACCACCCAAAGGAATCGACGATGAAGAAGAAGTACCTCCTCGTGTACCGGACCCTGGCCTCCTCCGAGCAAGCGGCGCCCTCCGCCGAAGAGATGCAGGCGATGCTCGCGCAGTGGCACCAGTGGAAGTCCCAGTTCCCCGACATCCTCGACATGGGCGACGGACTGCTGCCCGACGGCCGCGTGATCAAGGCCGGGGTCGTGACCGATGGCCCGTCCGTCGAGTCGAAGGAGATCGTCTCCGGCTACTCCATCGTCGCGGCCGCCGACTACGACGCGGCGCTGGTCATCGCACGGGCGTGCCCGATCCTGTTCGCGCCTGGCGCGAGCATCGAGGTCCGGCAGCTCGCGGGGTACTGAGACCGTGAGCGAGGCCCACGATGCGATCCACCTCGTGCTGCGGCACGAGTACGGTCGCCTCGTGGCCACGCTCCTGCGGTCGTTCGGGGCCCATCGCCTCGCGCTCGTCGAGGATGGGCTCTCGCAGGCGCTACTGGAGGCCACGACCAACTGGCGAGCGCGCGGCGTTCCACCGAACGCCCGCGCGTGGCTCCACCGTGCGGCGCGCAACCGCATCATCGACGAGCTGCGGAGGTCGGGCCGCAGCGAGCGGCTCGACGGCGGTCGGCCTGGCGAGCTCGAGGTCGCGATCGAACCCGAGACCGAGGCGGCGCTCGCCAACGACGTCCATGACGACGAGCTGCGGGCGCTGTTCGCCTGCACCGAGCCGTCGATCCCGCTGGCGTCGCGGGTGGTGTTCGCGTTGCGGACCCTCTGCGGGTTCTCCACCCGCGAGATCGCGCGGCGGTTGGTCACCACCGAAGAGAACGTGCAGAAGCGGTGGGAGCGGGCGCGCGAGGGGATGCGCGCGGTGGACCTCGCGAAGGACGTCGCGCCGCAGGAGCTCCCCGAGCGTGCCGACGCCGTGCTGCGCATGATCTACGTCATGTTCACCGAGGGGTACTTCGCCTCGGGCGGCGAAAGCGTGCTGCGACTCGAGCTGTGTCGGGAGGCGATTCGATTGGCCCGTCTGGTGGCCGAGCACCCGCGATACACGTCGGGGGCGGCGTGGGCGGCGGTGGCCCTGATGCACCTGCACCACGCGCGCAGGGATGCCCGCGCCGACGCGGAGGGCCAGCCGATCCTGCTCGAGGATCAGGACCGCGGGTTGTATCGACGGGACGAGCTCGCGCTCGCGCTCGAGGCACTGCGCCTCGCGCATCAGGGAGGCGTCGTTTCCAAGTACCATCTCGAGGCGTCGATCGCGGCCGAGCACGCGTTCGCCCCGAGCTTCGAGGAGATCCGTTGGCCCCGGATCGCGGCGCTGTACGATCGTTTGGCGGAGATCGATCCGTCGCCGCTGCACACGCTGCACGCCGCGATCGCCGTGTCGTATGCCGAGGGGCCGGAGGCTGCGTTCGCGCGATTGGATGCGATGCGCCCACCGACGTGGTTGTCCGCGTCGCACCTGTGGCTCGCGACCTACGCGGACCTGCATCGCAGGCTCGGGCACGTGGAGGAGGCGCGGGGGTTCTACGAGAAGGCGATCGCGATCGCGCCGGCGTTCGAGCGCGGGGTGCTGGAGCGGAGGTTGCGTTCGCAGGGGGTGTGGGGCGGATGAGGGGGGGATGCCGCAGCGTCGCGACGGCCGTTTGGCCAACGCGCGGTGACGCAGGACGCGCATCCGATGCGGTTGGCCGCGTTGCTCCGTTTCGACCGAGCAACGCGACGCGACGTGCTGGGCAACGCGTGACGCATCGTCGTGATCCGCGGGAAAACCCAACGCACTGTCCCTTGGGGACATTGACGGGCTTCGAACGTGCATGCTAGTTCGAACTCCGACGCGCCTCGATCGGGCGCGAGGATGGAAGTCGTCGATGTCATCTCGAACGCCCGGAACGCTCGTGTCGCAGGTCGTCGCCACCTCGATGGCATGCCTGCTGGCGTTGACGCCGAGCTGCGGGGACCGGACGGAGTCCAACGAACCGGCGGAGTTCGAGGCGGACGCCGAGTTCCGGCTCGGGCCGAACCCGGCTGCGTTGGCGGCGGAGGTCAACTTCTTCCGGCTCCTCCCCGTCGTCCTGGCGCCGACGAGTCCGGTCGGGACGCTGGCGGCGTCGGCGGGGGTCGAGCCCGACGGCTCGGCAAAGTACGACATCCCGATCGAGGTCACGCCGGGGCCCCGCGGCATGCAACCGCGGATCAGCGTGGGCTACAGCAGCAACGGTGAGGGTGGGGCCCTCGGACAACGGTTCGACCTCGGTGGTCTCTCGGCCATCGCGCGGTGCACCGGGTCGATCGCCGATGACGGTCGGTACCGTCCGATCCGCTTCGACGACAACGACCCGCTGTGCTTGGACAGGACTCGCCTCGTACTCGCCGGCGGGGTGCATGGTGAGGCGGGGGCCGAGTACCGGACTGCGAGCGACCCGTTCGCGCGGATCACCCTCGATGACGACATGTCCGAGTGGGGGAGTTCGATCACCGTCGAACGGCAGGACGGGACGATCGACACCTACGGCACGGCGCCCGCGTCGCTGTGGATCGGCAGCACCAACGGAACACGCACCCCCTGGTCCTGGAACATCCTGCGGAGCTGCGACCGCTGGTCGAACTGCGTCGAGTACGAGTACGAGCACGGACCTGACCTCGGGAATGGGCCGAGCGACCTGCGCATCGCCGCGGCCCGGTACGGCGGTACGGGCGCGCCTGCAACTCGGCGATCGGTGACGTTCTCGTGGATCGATCGCACCGATGTGGTGACGAAGTACGTGTTCGGCGCCACGCTGCGTCGCGCGAAACTCCTCGATCGCATCACCGTCAACGGCCCGAGCGCGGCCGAGGTTCGTTCGTATCGCTTCGGGTATCAGGTCCACCCGCAGTCGGGACAGAGCCGCCTGGACTGGGCAGAGCTGTGCGACGCCGCGAGCGTATGTCTGCCGGCGACGGCGTTCGAGTGGAGCAACGACGCTGCCACCTCGCTCACCCACGACGAGTGGGGCACCGAGGACCTCGCGGAGGAGCAGCAAGCCTTCATCGACGCGGAACACACCGTCGTTGGCGAGTTCAGCGGTTTCGGCGGGGAAGAGGTCATCTTTCGCGACAATCAGGGCGATTCTCGATGGAACATGTGGCTGGGGCCCCACAAGGATCCGGGCTTCCTTCCTGGAGGCGGTGACGAGGACTATCTCGTGCCGATCCCCGAGCTACCGTACGAGGACGTGCTGCCGCCACGCACGGCACTTTCGTGGACGTACGTTCCGGATGTCGACATCGCTGATGTCTACCTCGAGCGGCTCGGCGGAATAACGCCGGAATTCCCGATGACGGCCGTCGATTTCAACGGAGATGCCCTCGATGACCTGCTCATCCCGGTTCGACCCTACCCGGTGGGTGAGGCCTGGAATGGCGATCCGACCCCGCACGCGCAACGACTCTGGGTCGCGGCGAACGTCGACGGCGAGAACTTCGTCACGGAGTACTTCGACGACGATTCGGAGGAGCGAATCTATCAGGTCATCCCCATCGACCACGACGGCGACGTGCTGACCGACGTGTGGATGTGTCGCGGTCCGAGCCCGACGGACGGGACCTGGGTGCTCGCGCACAACGACGGGGCCGGCGACGGGCAGTACGGTTTCGAATTCGACGACACCGAGATCGGATGCTCCGTTCACTCCAGCGTTGCATACCGAGGTGGCTCTCGCGTGACGGATCACGCGGCGAGTAGCTGGTCGAGGGCGCGCGAGATTTCGTGCTGAGCGCGACCATCTGCGGCGATGGTGACGGTGAGGCGGTTG
>JBIJCC010000175.1:0-14327 GCA_044344875.1 Nannocystaceae bacterium | reverse complement strand
GCTGGCTCGACCGATCGTCCGGGCCTCCGGCGCTCACTTCTCCCTTTGATCATGATCATGATCGCGGGTCGATCCCTGGCCCAGTGTGGTTGCGCACGCCCGAGATCAGGCGGCCTGAACGGTTACCATCGCCCACCATGACGCCTCCACCGACGTGCCGTCTCCGTCGCTGCGCATCGCGCGACAGACCGGCCTGCGCGCGAGCGTCGGTTTCGTTCGCGATCCATTCGGTCTGTTGGAATCCATCCCCATCACAGCCGACCTGGTGCAAACGCGGGTCCTCGGAGTGCCGACGGTCGTGCTCGCGCATCCGGTACTCGTGTCCGAGATGATGCGAGACACGAAGGGAACCTGGGTCAAGGACCGCCTGTCACGCCGCGCCGCGGACGTGTTCGGACATGGTCTCTTGTTGAGTGAAGGCGAGGCGTGGAAGCGGCAGCGCCGATTGCTCAATCCGGGCTTCGCCGCGGCGCGCTTCGACGGGTATGCCCGCACGATGCGCGAGCGCACCGCCGCCGCGGTCGCGCGCTGGCCGTCCCACGGCGTGATCGACGCCGCGGAAGAGATGGCGCGCCTCACGCTCGACGTTGCCGTCCGCACGCTGTTCGGCGCCGACGTGTCGGACGCGGACGCACGGCGCGTGTCGGACGCCTTCTCGGCGGTAAGCGACTACTTCGCGTCCCCGCTCGCCATGCTGCCCTTCGAGATTCCGAGATGGCTCCCGCTGCCGATCTTGCGACGCCATATCCGGGCCGTCGCGGAGCTCGATGCCGTCGTGCACGAGCTCATCCGCGCGCGTCGCGCGGCCCCCTCTGGCGGCGAGGATCTGCTCGCGATGCTGCTCGCTGCCCGCGATACGGACGGAGGCTTGTCCGACGGCGAAGTACGCGATCAGGCGGTGACCTTCTTGCTCGCCGGCCACGAGACGACGGCGCTTGGGCTCACGTTCGCGATGTTCGAGCTCGGCCGCAGCGCTCAGCTTCGTGCGCGCCTCCTCGACGAGGTCGACGCCGCGCCGCGCGACGCGGGGGCTGAGGCCTACCCGTTCGCGGCCAAGGTTTTCCAGGAGAGCCTGCGCCTCTATCCGCCTGCGTTCGCCCTCTCCCGAGAGAACGTGCACGACGTCGTCCTCGGCGGCGTGCCGATCGCGAAGGGCACGGTGGTGATCGCCGCGCCGTGGACGCTGCACCGCGACGCCCGCTGGCATCCCAAGCCCCTCGCGTTCCAGCCCGATCGGTGGACCCCGGCCTACGAGGCCGCGCTGCCGGTCGGTGCGTACCTGCCCTTCGGCCTCGGCCCGCGCAAGTGCATCGGCACGCGCTTCGCGATGATCGAGGCCGTGCTCCTCCTCGCGGGGATCGTGCGAACCTTCGACTGGTCGAGTGTCGACGACACGCTGCCGCCCCTGCAGCCCGCGATCACCTGCCGACCGACGCGGCCGGTGCGGTTCGCGTTGAAGCGCCGCCTTGCCACGGACGGAGGCGCGCCGTGACCGACGCCGTGGCACGCACGCGCTCGCGGATCGTCACCATCGACGTCCTCCGAGGCTTCGCGCTCCTCGGCATCTTGATCATGAACATCCAGGCGTTCGCGATGCCGGTGGCGGCTTACTTCAACCCCCTCGTGTACGGCGGCTTCGAGGGCCTCGATGGCACGGCCTGGCTCGTGACGCGGCTCCTCTTCGACGTGAAGTTCCTCAGCATCTTCTCGACGATCTTCGGCGCGTCTCTCATGCTCGCGGGCGAGGGACCGCAGGCGCTCCGGAGGCTGCGATGGCTCATTGTGTTCGGCCTGCTTCACGGCCCTCTGCTCTTCTTCGGCGACGTCCTCTTCACCTACGGCGTGGTCGGCTTGTTCGTGATCCGTGCGCGCTCTTGGCCCGTCGCGCGGCAGGCGGCGATCGGCCTCGCGCTTGTCGCGAGCGGCGCGGTCCTCCACGCCGCCCTCGGCGCCGCCTACCCGCTTCTGCCGGCTTGGGCCCAGGACGAGCTCGCTCGGGCGCTCTCCGGGGATGAGACCGCCCGACACCTTGAGGTGTTCCGCGGGGGCTGGCTCGCGCAGTTGCCGCTGCGTGCTGCGCTCAGCTTCGAGAATCAGGTCGTCGGGACGCTCCTCGAGTCGGGTGTGCAGTCCGCGGGCTGCATGCTGCTTGGGATGGCGGCCGTTCGCGTGGGGTTCTTCGAAGGAGCTACGGACCTGCACCGCCATGGACTGCTCGCCTTCGTGCTCGGGATCGCGACCACCGGCCTCGGCATCGCGGTGGGGCTCGGCGGCTCCTTCGCGCCGCGCGTCTGGCTCCTCTCGCAGTCGATCCACCTCGCGGGCTGTCTCGGCGTCACGTTCGGTTGGGTCGTCGCCATCGTCGCGCTCACACGCGCCCCCTCGGCCTCACGCATCACCGGGCCCGTGGCTCGCCTTGGGAGCGTCGCCTTCACCGCCTACATCCTGCAGTCCGTCGCAGGGCTCGTCGTCTTTGGGGGGCAGGGACTCGGTCTATACGGAACTTTGGGCCGCGCGGAGCTCCTCGTGGCACCGATCGTGTTCTGGCTGCTGCAGGTGGCGCTCGCGGCGGCGTGGACTGCGCGCTTCCGGTACGGCCCCCTCGAAGCACTGTGGCGCACCCTCTACCGCGGTACCTCTGCCCGGAGGGCATCGCCCCCGACATGAGCTGTCGGCGCGCGACTGTACCTGCTTGCGAGTCAAGCCGAGCGCACGTACGTGGGCGGCGACCTCGTCACAAGGGACGATTCATGAGCTTGGACTTCGTCGTCAGTGGTCTTCTGCCGTGGCTCGGCCTGCTCATCGGCGCGGGGCTTGGACTCGCCGCGCTCGCCGCGCCGAAGCGGATGCTCTCCTTCGTGGGGCTCGCAGCCGCTGCCCCAGAAGGTCTGGCCGAGGCGCGCGCGACGTACGGCGGGCTGTTCCTGGCGCTCGAGCTCGGCGCGGCCGTGCTCTGGCTCGCGCGGAGTTCGACCGACGGGCTCGCGGTGGCGGGGATCGCCTGGACGGGTGCCGCGGCGGGCCGCCTGCTCTCTCTCGCCGTGGACGGGCGGCGTACCGCTCGCAACGGGCAAGCGGTGGCCTTCGAGCTGTTCATCGGCCTTGCGCACGTTGCCGCACTGCTCGGGTCAACCTGCTGACGAGCGATTGGCGGGCAGAACCCTGCTCCGCCGCACTCAAGAATCCCGCCCCGCGGATGTCCCACGCGCCGACGTCAACCATCGGCTCTTTGGTGTAAACCGCCTCCGAAGCGTCTCTGAGCGTCTCTGGGTTCTTTGGTGTAAACCGCCTCCGAAGCGTCTCTGAGCGTCTCTGGGCCGTCCCAGAGCCCCGCAGACCTCCAGAGCCACCCGCCGGGGCTCTCGCGCCAGACGCCGCGGCTCTGGCGCAGAGCAGGGCGCGGCGCGCGCTCGGAACGCGACCTCGCGCAACCCCGCGTTCTCACGGGCCAAAACGGCGAGAGCCCCGGTGGGATGACCACCGAGGCTCTCTGTTGACCGCCCACGCACGCGATGCGTCGTAGGATGAAATGGCTCCGAAGGAGGGACTCGAACCCCCGACCCGGCGGTTAACAGCCGCCTGCTCTACCGACTGAGCTACTTCGGAATGGGGCGCCGAGACTGCCTATCCCGCGGCCCGTCGTCAAGGGGCAACGCGGCCTCGTCCGCCAGCGGTGCACCGTGGTCCCTTCACCGCCCCAGCCCGCCCGCGACGGCGGTGTCGCGGCACTCCCGGGCGAACGCGACCAGCGCGTCGGCGATCTCCTCGGCCTGGGTCTTCTGCAGGTTGTGCCCACCGGTCGCGAAGCCCAACCGCACGCCCGCCGGCGCGGCCGCGCACAGCTCGCGCACGACCTGCGGCTCCACGAAGTCATCGTCGTCGGTCCACGCGGCGAACACGGGCACGCGCAGGTCCGCGACCGCCCGGGCGTGATCCTCGAAGCGGAACGCCCCCAGCACGTCGAGCGTGCGCGCCACGTGGGCGATCGTCACGCTCGACGGAAACCCCGTCGCACGCAGCCCCGCCCGCCACGCGTGCAGCAGCGCTCGACCGAACACCGGCGCGCGCGCCAGCCGAGCCACCGTCGGCAGCGCGGGCACCCGCCGCACCATCCGATGCGGCCGCAGCCCCACCGGCGCCAGCCAGGCCAGCCCACACGCCGGACCCCCGGCAACCACCCGCGTGGCCAACGGCGCCCCGAACGAATGCCCGAGCACCACGTGCGGACCATCGACGACGCGCGCGATGAACCCCCGCACCGCCTCGACGATCCCCGGCCAGTCCCCCGGCGGCCGATCGGCCCGCGTCGCGCCGAACCCCGGCAGATCGACCCGCACCAACCGCGCCCGACCCCCGATCGCGGCGGCCAACCACCGGAAGTCGCGGTGTGATCCAGGCAGCCCGTGCAACGCGACGATCGTCGCGGCCCCATCCGCCGCCCCCTCGTCCACATACGCGAACGACACCGCCCCAACCGCAATCCGCGACGTCGCAGGATCCGAAGGAAACGCCGGCCGCATGCCCCCGCCTACGCGCCCGCGAGCCCGACCAACTCGCGCAGCCGCCGGGCGAGATCCACCGTCTGCGCGATCGACTTCGGAATCACCACCACCGTGTCATCCCCCGCGAGCGTGCCGAGCACACCCGCCACCCGCAGCGCGTCGAGCTCGAGGCCGACCGCCTGGGCCCGACCCACGCGCGTGCGGATCACGATCGCGACCTCGTTGTGATCGATCCCGACGACCATGTCGGTCGGGAAGCCCGACGGCGCCGCGGTGCGCAGGTGATACACGTACTCGCCGCCCTCGCGCTGGACCCGCTGCGCGCCGAGCAGCTTCAAGTCGCGGCTCACCGTGCTCTGCATCGCCCGGTGCCCGCGGTCCGCGAGCATCTTGCACAGCTCGTCCTGCGTGCTCGCCTGGCCCATGGCGAGCAGCTTTCGCAGGGCGCCGCGGCGTGCCTTCGAGGATTCCATGGGCCCCGACCCTACGGCAGGGCCTGCCGCGTCACCAGGGTGCCGACGCCCTGATCGGTGAACAGCTCGCCGACGACCGCGTGCGGCAGCCGAGCATCGAGGATGTGCAGCGCCGGGACCCCGCGCATCGCGGCGTGCCGCGCGAGCACCAGCAGATCGGGATCCGACTCGTCGAAGCGGCCGCGCTCGAGGCCGGCGAGCAGCGTCTCGGGCGAGAGCCGCTGCACGAAGCCATGCGCGTCGCGCAGCCCCTGCTCGGTGCCGAGCGCGACGAGCTTCTGGATCCCGATCTTGAGCGCGAGATCGACGGTCGCGTCCGGGGCCGAGGCCTCGCGCACCAGGATGCACAGGTGCCCGCGATCGAGCAGCTGCCCGATCGACAGCGGATCCGGCGCGACCATCGTCGAGAAGTGGCCGCTCTTGCGGGTGTGCTCCGCGATCATCTGCGCGGCCTCGTTGTCCGGCACGACGACCAGCGGCTTCAGGCCCGCGTCGAGGCACAGCTCGAGATCCTGCGCGAGCCCGGCGATGCTCTCGCCGCGGCCGCGCGCGACCGGCTGCACGTAGACCATGAGCTTGAGGCCCGTGAACCGACGCACGTACGCCAGGCCCTCGACCAGCAGCTGCTGCTTGAGCCGCGGCGAGTAGGCCGACAGCGTCAGCGTGCGCGAGAGCTGACCGCCGGGGCCGACGCTGATGCCCTTGTCCTCGTCGGCGTTGATGCGGACGTAGTCGTAGCTGAGGTCGCAGCCGAACGCGACGAAGCGGCCGGCACCCAGGCCCAGATCGATCGACCACTGCACGTGGGACTCCCGCAGCTTGCGCTTCAGCTCCGGGGGCTTGAACTCGCTGCGCTCGCCGCGACCGTCGTACAGCACGTGGCCGCACGCGGAGATCTTGAGGTGCTCGGGGACCACCGCGACGCCGTGCTCGAGCGCGGCCTGGCCGACTGCCATCGCCACGCGACCCCAGTTGGGCAGGCCGGCGAACACCGAGCACTTCACCAGGTTGCTCTTGGCCACGCCGCGCGCGACCAGGGCCGCCGTCGCGTCGTCGGGCGCGCCGGTGACCTCGACCTCGAGCAGCCGCGTCGCGCCCTCGCCGTCGCGCGCGACCTGCTTGGCCAGCTCGACCAGCACGCCCTGCAGCGCCGCCGCGAACGCCCCCACGCGGGCCTCGTCCTCGACCTCGACGTTGCTCGCGCCGTTGGCCAGCACGAGGACCATGTCGTTGGTCGAGGTGTCGCCGTCGACGCTGATCGCGTTGAAGCTCGGCGTGATCGCGGCCGACAAGAGCCGCTGCAGCAGCGCCGGCGAGACCTTCGCGTCGGTGCACACGAAGCCGAGCGTGGTCGCCATGTTGGGGTGGATCATCCCCGAGCCCTTGGCGATGCCGAGCAGGCGCACCGCCGTGGTGTCGCCGGGGAGCACGACCTCGACGTGGGCGAACTTGGTGCCCGTGTCCGTGGTGAGGATCGCCTGGGCGAAGGGCCGCGGATCATTGGCCTGGTTCGACACCAGCGCGTCGAGCCCGTCGGTGATGAGATCGACCGGCAGCGGCGTGCCGATGACGCCCGTCGACGCCGTGAGGACCTTGTCGGCGCCCGCACCGAGCAACTTCGCGAGCTCCTCGGCGACGACCTCGTTGGCCCGCGCCCCCGCGGCGCCGGTCATCGCGTTGGCGTTGCCGCTGTTGACGATGATCGCCTGCACGGCCTCGCGGGGCACGAGCGCGGCGTTGCGGGTGCAGCACGCCGCGCGCACCGGGTTGCGCGTGAACACGCCGGCGGCCACCGCAGGTGTCGCCGAGAGGATGAGTCCGAGGTCGGAGCGACCCGGCTTGATGCCACAGCGCACGCCGGAGAAGCCGAACCCACGCGGCACCGCGGTGCCGAGGTGGCTGGCGTCGAGATGCGTCGCGACCGGGAGGGGAGCGACCACGGGGGTTCCGCCGTTGACGGTGGACTCGGACGACTGCGACATGATCGGACTCTCAGGCGGAGCTCGAGGGCCGAGCTCTCAGGCGGGCAGGGTAGGCGAACTCGCGACGGGGTGGACGTGGGCTTTGGTCACGCGTCGGCGTCACCACGACCGCGCCATGCCGGGCGGGCCGGCGGGCGCGTGCGGCAGCGGTGCGGGGAGGCCGAGCCCCGCGGGCAGGCCGAGCCAGAGGTTGAGGTTGTGCAGCGCCTGACTCGCGGCGCCGCGCATCAGGTTGTCGATCGCACCGAACACCGGCACGACGCCGCCGTCCTTGCGCGGCCCGACCGCGAGGACCGCCTGGTGCGTGCCGACGATGTGCCGCACGCCGAGCCCGTCGCCCGGCGCGTCGAGCACCGTGACCCACGGCGCATCGGCGTAGGCCTCGCGCAGGCACGTCAGCAGTGCGGCCGGCTCGTGCTCCGTCCGCACGAACGCCGTCACGCCGAGCCCGCGCACGATCGGCAACAGCTGGGTGACGAACGAGACCTCGGCGCGGGCGTGGTGGGCGATCTCGGCGATGTGCTTGTGCCGGCCGACCGCGTAGGGGAAGAAGTTGCCGTACAGCTCGCTGAAGTGGAGGTCCTCGCGCAGCGCCTTGCCGGCGCCGGAGGTCCCGCTCGAGCCGACGACCGACACCGCGGGCTCGACCAGGCCCGCGCGCAGCAGCGGCACGAGGGCGAGCAGGGTCGCCGTGGGGTAGCAGCCCGGGTTGCTCACCACCGTCGCGTCCGCCGGCGGCGCGCCGAAGAGCTCGGGCAGGCCGTAGTGGACGCCGGGCGCGGTGCGCTGCGCGCTCGAGAGATCGACGACCTTCACCCCGGTCGCCGCGATCGCGTCGGACAGCACGTGGCTGATCTCGTCGGGCAGGGCGAGGGCCGCTGCGGCAACGTCGCGGCAGATCGCCACCACCGACGCCTCGGACTCGCGACCGTCCACGACCACGGGGCGCATGCGGGGGTGCTGCATCAGCAGTGCATGAAGGACCTGGCCGGCATAGCCGGAGGCGCCGAGCACCGCGATGGGGAGGGAGTCGTCTTGGCCGCCAGTCATCGGGAAACTGCCGAATACCGCGGAATGCCCGGGCCGGCAACCCCACGGGTGCACGCCGGGACATGCACTGCATGCCGAATGCATATACATGCCTTGCGATGACGCTTGACTCCCCCGATGGCGCGTGTACTCTCCGCACCCTCAGCAAGCCGCTGGAAACACGACGCACGCGGGAGTAGCTCAGTTGGTAGAGCGCAACCTTGCCAAGGTTGAGGTCGCGGGTTCGAATCCCGTCTCCCGCTCCGCGATGACGCCTCACCTGGTCACCCAGGTGGGGCGTTCGTCTTTCTGGAAGGCGTGCCTTCGGTCCAAGGGTCGATTAGCCTTCGCGGCATGTCTCGCCCCGACCGACCCTGGCGCTGGGCGTTGCTCGTCGCGCTGGCGTGCGCCGCCGGTTGCCCCCGCGACAACGATCCCGAGCCGACCCCGGGGATCCGCATCGACGCCGAGCGCTACCGCGTCGATCTGGCCGACGACGACTACGCCAAGGGCGGCGCCGCGCCGCTGGTGACGATCGTCGTGTTCAGCGACTTCGCGTGCCCCCCGTGCGCTCGCCTGTGGCAGGTGCTCGACCACGTCGTCGAGGACTACGGCGACGACGTGCGGGTGGTCTTCCGCAGCTACACGGTCGCGGGCTTCGCCGGCGGCGAGCAGGCGGCCGAGGCGGTCTACGCCGCGGGCGCGCAGGGCAAGTTCTGGGAGATGCACGCGCGGCTGTTCGGGCAGCTCGCCGAGGGCGGCGGCTTCGATCGCCCGACGCTGCGCGCCCACGCCGAGGCGATCGGGCTCGACGTCCCGCGCTTCCTCGACGATCTCGACACCGGCACGCAGACGGCTCGTCGCGCCCGCGATCGTCGGGCAGCGACGACGCTCGGCATCAAGGGCCTGCCGGTCACCTTCGTCAACGGGCTCTACCTCGCCGGCTTCGTCGACGAGCCGACGATGCACGGCATCCTCGACGAGGAGGTCAAGCGGGCGCGGGCGCTGGTCGACGACGGGGTGCCGCGCGCCGATCTCTACGCGACGCTCATGGCCAAGGCCGCGACCAAGCGCGTGGGCCAGCCCGAGGCGGCCGAGGCCCTGCGCGCCGACCTGGCGAAGAAGGCCGCGGCCACCGAGCCGCCCAAGACGCTGGTCGAGCCCCGCGGCGACGCCCGCTACCGCATCGAACCCGGAGCGTCCGGTCTGCGTGGCCGTCCCGACGCGCCCGTGGTCATCGTCGCGTTCGTCGATTTCCAGTGCCCGTTCTGTCGCCGGGCGTGGGGCGAGGAGCTCGTCGGGATCCTCGAGCGCAACCCCGACGACGTCGCGCTGTCGATCCGACACCTGCCGCTGCCGATCCACAACGCGGCCGCGGGCGCGGCGAAGGCGTCGCTCGCCGCCGGGGCCCAGGGGAAGTTCTGGGAGTTCCACGACAAGCTCTTCGCCCACACGGGCTCGCTGGGCCGCAGCGCGTTCCAGGCGTGGAGCGGCGAGCTCGGGCTCGACGAGGCCAAGTTCCTCGCCACGCTCGACGACCCGGCGACCGCCAAGATCGTCGAGGCCGACACCGCGCTCGCCAACAAGGTCGGCGTGAACGGCACGCCGGGCTTCTTCGTGAACGGCCGCTACGTCAACGGCTACACGCCCGGCGTGCTCGCGGGCGTCGTCGACGAGGAGGTCGCGCGGGCCAAGAAGCTGGTCGCCGAGGGCACCCGTCGCGGCGAGGTCTTCGCCAAGACGATGGCCGAGTCGATCCCCGAGTCGGAGTTCCCCAACCCATGAGCGCCCGTGCCTTCGTCGTGTCCCTGGTGCTCCTCGCGGCGGTCGCCTGCGCCCCCGAGGGCGCGCCGGATCCCCAGCTCGCGCCGCTCGTCGCGGCGAACGACGTCGCCGACACCAACGTCGCGTTGGTCACCGGCGCTCGCGAGGTCGTCCCCGTCGAGGCCGACGATCCGAGCAAGGGCGCAGCCGAGCCGCTCGTGGTCATCGTCGAGTACAGCGACTTCCAGTGCCCGCACTGCGGTCGCTTCGCCAGCGCCCTCGACGAGCTCGTGGTCGCGTACCCCGACGACGTGCGGATCGTGTTCAAGCAGTTCCCGCTGCCGATGCACCCCGACGCCGAGATCGGCGCGCGGGCGGCCCTCGCCGCGCGGGCGCAGGGCAAGTTCTGGGCGATGCACGATCGGCTGTTCGCCAACCGCAGCAAGATGTCGCGCGACGACGTCGTCGATCACGCCAAGGCGCTGGGCCTCGAGCTCCCGGCCTTCGAGACCGCGCTCGACGACGGCAGCACCGGAGCCCGCGTCGCGGCCGACAAGCGCGCCGGCGCGGTGATCGGCGTGCGCGGCACCCCGAGTTTCTTCGTCAACGGCCTGCCGTTCTCCGGGGCGCTGCCCCCCGAGGAGCTCGGCGCGGTCGTCGAGCAGGAGCGCGATCTGGGCCGGCGGCTCGTCGAGGCCGGCACCCCGCGCGCCCACGTCCCCGGCGTGATCATGCGCGCGGCGGGCAAGGCGACCGCCGCCGCGACCCCGCCGTCCTCGCCATGACAAGCGACGACGACGCCCCTAAGCTCTCCCGGTCAGAGACGACCATGGACGACGCACACGACGCCGCGCCCGAGTCGCCGAAGGCGCCCGAGCAGCCCAAGGCGAAGAAGTCCAACTCGGCCACGGGCGTGATCGGCTTCATCATCGCGCTCGGCGGCGGCTTCTTCATCGGGCAGTGGATCAACAATCGCGGCAAGACCGACGTCGAGCTCGCCGAGGGCCCGCGCTACGCGGTCGAGCTCCGCGGCGACGAGCCGAGCAAGGGTCCGGCCGACGCCCTCGTGACGATCATCGAGTTCGCCGACTACCAGTGCCCGTACTGCGAGAAGGCGGCGGGACCCCTCGACGACGTCGCGGCCGACTACGACGACGAGGTGCGAATCCTCTACAAGCACTACCCGCTGCCAGGGCACCCCAAGGCGATGCCGGCCTCGCGCGCGGCGTGGGCTGCCCACCAGCAGGGCAAGTTCTGGGACATGCACGGCTGGTTCTTCGCGCAGAAGGCCGACCTCACCCAGCTCGAGGCCAAGGTCGACTCCCTCGGGCTCGACCGCGCCAAGTTCCTCGCCGACATGGTCAGCGACGCGGCCGCGGCGTCGATCGACGGCGACATCAAGGCCGCGGGCAAGCTCGGCGTCCGCAGCACGCCCGTGTTCTTCGTCAACGGGCACAAATACACCGGGACCCACAGCGCGCCGCAGTGGCGCTCGATCATCGAGGCCGAGCTCGAGCAGGCCGAGGCGCTCGTCGATCGCGGCACGCCGCGCGCGGAGGTCTACGGCGCGCTGATGGCCGATGCGCTGGTCCGCGACGACTCGCCCAAGCCGGCGGCCAAGCCGGACGAGCACGACCCGCGCGCGAACTACCGCGTGCTCGCCGAGGATCGCCCGGCGCTCGGGCCCGCCGACGCGTTGGTCACCGTCGTGCTGTTCTCCGACTACCAGTGCCCGTACTGCAGTCGCCTCGCGGCGACCGTGCACGAGCTGGTCGCCAACCACCCCGACGTGCGCGTGGTCTTCCGCAACCTCCCGCTGGAAATGCACCCGCGGGCCCGTGACGCGGCCAAGGCGGCGCTGGCCGCCGGTCGCCAGGGCAAGTACTGGGAGATGCACGACGCGATGTTCGCCGCGCAGAAGCAGCTCGGGACGATCGACTTCTCGGAGCTCGCCGGATCGATCGGCCTCGACATCGGGCAGTTCGCCACCGACATGGCCGACGCCGAGCTCGATCGGCTCATCACCGAGGACGAGGCCGTGGCCCGGACCTTCCGCGTGCGCGGGACCCCGGCTGCGTTCGTGAACGGCCGGTTCCTCGGCGGTGCCCAGCCCGCCGCGGTGTTCGACGGCATCATCGCCGAGGAGCGCGCGCGGGCGCAGGCCCTCGTCGACGGAGGCACGCCGCGCGGCGAGGTCTTCGCCAAGCTGATGGAGACCGCGCTGCCCGAGGTCGTCGTGCCGACGGGGGGGAGCGCACCATGAGCACGCCGACACCGGCCCCGAAGCGCCGCGGCCTCGATCCCCTGGGCGCCACCGCGTACGCGGTGTACATCGCGCTGGGCAGCTTCCTCGTCTTCGCGTTCGCGTGGTCGCTGATGCCCGCGGTCGCGCGACAGAACGAGGCGCCGTGCCGCTCGATGGCCCCGGAGGAGCGCGACGTCGTCGCCCCGGACTTCGTCGTACAGGACCTCGCGGGCAACGAGGTCAAGCTGTCGGACTTCCGCGGCAAGTTCGTGGTGCTCAACTTCTGGGCGACGTGGTGTCCGCCGTGCGTCACCGAGTGGCCGCAGGTGCACCAGCTCGGCGAACGCCTGGGCGATCGCGACGACGTCGTCGTCATCGCCCTGTCGATCGACAAGTCCCCGGACGTCATCAAGCCGTTCCTCGAGCGCATGTCGATGGGCGAGACCAAGGTCAAGCTGCTGTGGGATCCCGAGCAGACGGTGCACACCGCCTTCGGGACCTCGCAGATCCCCGACACCTACTTCATCGACGAGCAGGGCAACGTCACCGACGTGTTCGTCAACGTCCGCAAGTGGGGCTCGCCCACCGCGGTGCAGTGCGTCGAATCGGTGCTGGCCCGCTGAAACCGTCCGCCCCGGGGCGGCATACGGCCGGGGCATGACCGTGGTTCGCGCCCGATCCCGGCTGTTGGGCCTCGCCCTGGGCGTGGCCGTGATGGGCTGCGCGGCGGCCCCCGAGGGCGTGGACGAGCTCGTGATCGAGGACCCCGCGGCGCGGTGGTTCTCCGGGGACTACGTGCCGATGGTCGCGCCCGTGCACCTGCCGTCGCCCGAGGCCGGCCGCGACCAGGTCGAGGTCTGGCTGCACGCCGGGGCGATCGATCTCGAGGCCGGACCGGACGGGGTCGAGCGCCTGCGCTTCCACGGCGAGACCACCGCGGACCGCATCGAGTGGAACGGGGAAGGGGACGCCCGTCGCATCGTCGACGTCCGTGGGACCCACCTCGACGCGCACGATCGCTGCACGCACCACGTGCTGCGGCCGCTCGACGAGGGGCCCGGCGCGCGGCTCGTCGGGATGCAGTGGCCCTGCGACGACCCGACGGCGCAGGCCTGGGTCGACGCGCGCATGCGCGAGCGGCTCGCCGAGCTGCCGCCGTTCGTGCGCATGACCGAAGACCGTCGGACGCGGGCCCTCGACGCGTTCGTGCAGCGCAACGACTGCGATGGGTGCCACCGCGAGGCGCGGCCGGACGCCACGGTGGTCGGCGCGCTGGGGCCGGTTGATCGCGGCACCGATGCGTCCGGTTTCTTCGCGCCGGCGTCGGTGCTCCGCGACGAGCAGCCGATCGAGGCCTACGGGGCGTTCGATCGCAACGTCGACGACCCGGCCATCGAGGTGCGCTGTGATCGGGGCGCGGCCGAGCGGTTCGAGCCCCGGGCCGGGGTGACCCGGTGGCGGTGCCCCGAGCGTCGAGTACCGATCGGTCGCGTGAACTGGTCGGTCGCGGCGCAGGACGACCCGGCGCGTCGCGATCAGATCTGTGCGTCGCGTCGCTACCTCATCGACGCGATGGGGCCTGCGGCGCGGTCGAGCTTCGCCGCCGCGCTCGAGCCGTGCACGTGATGCTGAGTGCATGTCGATCGGTCGGCGCTCGAGCCATGCGGAATTTCTCATCGTCGGCGTAGCCGCCCGATCGGACCCGGCATATCGCCGCCCGTACCGGAGCTACGCATGAAGACCGATCTGAAGGCCATCCTCGAAGCGCTCGCGCTCTCCACCACCTTTGCGTTCGCGCCGGCCTGCGGCGAGGACGACGACGCCGACACCAGCACGAACATGATGTCGGCGAGCAACACGGCGCCCGGCACCGAGGCTGGCTGTCCTGGCACGACGGCGGGCTGCCCCGGCACGACGACCGGCTGCGCCGGGACGACGGCGGGCTGCCCCGGCACGACCGCAGGTTGCCCTGGCACCACCGCGGGTTGCCCTGGCACGACGGCGGGTTGCCCTGGCACCACCGCGGGTTGCCCTGGCACGACGGCGGGTTGCCCCGGCACGACGGCGGGTTGTCCCGGCACCACCGGCGGATGCCCCACGACGACGGGCTGAACGCGAGGTCGTGACCATGGGTGACGTCGCCGTGCACGGGGTCGGGATCGGTCTGCGGCGCGAGCACTACGGGGAGATCCTCGGGTGCACGCGGCCGAGCCTGTCCGATTTTTTGTGTAGGCGTCCGGCTCGGCGTCAGACGGGGAGTCGCCCTTCGAAGTGGATCGCGAACTGGTGGAGGGCGCGGCCCCAGTCTTTGATGGGCATGGCCCAGTTCTTC
>JBIJCC010000090.1:0-42715 GCA_044344875.1 Nannocystaceae bacterium | reverse complement strand
CAGCCCGTCGGCGACGAGGACCTCGTCGCCGTCCATGGCCCCACCACGGTGCGCGGCGGGGATGAAGATGGTGCCCTCGCGATTCTCGCGCTCGGCGAAGCCGAAGCCCTGGGGATGCAGCGAGAGCCGGCAGCGGACCGTGTCGGCCGCGGGCGGGACTTCGGGTCCCTCGCTGGCGACGACGACGCCATCGCGGATGACCTCGCGGCGGATGCCGGTGCCCTGCGCCGGCGGACGGATCGGCGGAGCGATGCTCCGGCCACGGGTGGCCGCGGGTGCGGCGGGGCGGCCACGCTTGGCCGACGGGTCGGACCCCGCGCGGGAAGGTTTGGAGTGGGATTTGTGGCCTGCGTCGGCCCGACGTTGATTTTTCTTGCGCGCCAAAGGAACGCGGGAACGCTACCGCGTCGGGGGCGTCGCCGCCAGTGCACGAACCACACCGTCGTCGCACGCCACCACCAGCGATCCATCGCCGGTGATGGCCACCGGCGCGTCGATGTCCGCGGGAAAGGCCAGGGCCCAGCGCTGCCGACCGTCGGGCGCGAGGGCGTAGAGCGTGTCGTCCTGGCTGCCGAAGTACAGCGTGCCGCTGCGATCCACCGTCGGCGCCGACACCACCGGGCCGCCCGTCGCGAAGCTCCATCGCCGCTGCCCTGCCGGATCCAGCGCGGTCACGGTGCCGTCACCGGACGCGACGTAGATCGTGCCGTCGGCGGCGAGCGACACGGCGCTGCGGATCTCCCCCTTGGTGGCGTACGTCCACTTCTGGGCCCCGGTGGTCGTCAACGCATACAGTCGTCCGTCGTCGGCACCGACGTAGATGTCCCCGCTCGCGCCCGCGACCGGCGAGCCGTCGACATCGGCACCAATCGTGACGATCCATCGCGGCTCGCCGCTGGCCGACAGCGCGGTGACGTTGCCGTCGTAGCCACCGAAGACGACGAGGTCGCCGAGCAACGCGGGCGTGCTGTAGACGTGGCGAGCCCGGACGTCGGGGCCGCCGGGGGCGTGCCAGCGGATCGAGCCGTCGGGGCCGATCCGGTAGACGCCATCGGCGCCGACGAGTAGATCCCCGTCGGCCAGCGGCGTCGGGCCGCCGTCGACGTCGCAGCGGGTGCCCTCGGGCCCGACCGCGCGGGGGGGTTGACAATCCCCGAGCCGCAGGCGCACCGCGATCGCTCCCCCCGGATCGATGCCGTAGAGCGTGTCGTCGTCGGCCCCGACCCACAGCCGACCCGCGCCATCGCGCGTGGGATGACCCCAGACGATCCCGTCGACGAGGACCTCGTAGCGCACGCGCTCGGTCGCCGTCGGGCTCGCGTCGAGGGCGAGGACCCGGCCGGCATGGTTGGCGACGAAGACCGTCGGCTCGGTGCCGTCGACGACGAGCGGTCGACCGGTGATCGCCGCACCGGTCGAGACGTCCCAGACGAGCGTCGGCCGCTGCTGGGGACCGACGATGGCTTCGCTCACGACCTCGCCCGGCGGCGGGGCCACGCAGGAACCGGCCGCGCAGTGCTGTCCCTTTGGGCAGTCTGCGTCCGCGACACAGCGCGGATCATCGTTCCGCGGCTCCTGCGGCCGACATCCGAGGAGCAGGGCGACCGCGAGGGCCGGGGAAGATGCGCGGAGTTGCGCCAGGACTGCAACCAAAGGTGGGACAGATCGCGCCAAGCGCCGGGATTCTCCGCGAAATCGGGCTTTGACTTCCAATTCTGTAGGTGGTAGTCGTACGGGACGGCGTTTCGGCCGCTTGCAAATAAACTCTTGCAATTTCAAGGGTTTATATGGCTCCCTACCCGCCGTTTCCCGGGTGCCGAACGGTGAAGAACCGACCCGGGGCTCCGAGGTGTGAAGATGGTTGCAGAGCAGGCCGCACGGGCGCGCGACATGGAAGAGACCGTCGAAGAAACCTTCTTCCGGAAGGGTGACATCGACTTCTGCTTCCTGCTCAACCGCCGGCATCACAACCTTCGCGTGTTCGACTATCGCGTCGGCAACTATCAGCAGAAGCGCGACTTCTTCGATCGCATCGCACGGACCGAGGGTCTGCGCAAGGTGTTCACGGTCGTCGAGAAGCAGGACAGCAAGAGCTGGCGCAGCGTGGGCTTCTCGCGCGAGGGCGCGATCCCGGGCTACTTCCGCACCGCCGACGCATACATCATGAGCCGCGTCTACACCGATGACGGCGATCCGATCCAGGGCGGCGCACCGAAGCTCGTCGCGCCCGGTGCCCACTCGAAGGAGCGCACGCCGGCCAAGCCGCGCGGCGTGACCACCGAGGTGGTCACGGATCGCCGCCGCCTGCAGGCGATGACCACCGCGCTCTCCGAGGCCGCCATGTACGCGCCCTTCCGCCGTGGCACCTTCCACCCGGACCTCGGGCTCGTCGCGAAGATGGGCAAGAAGGAGTACTGGGTCGGGGCCGAGACCGACAGCTCGTTCGGCCACGCGAAGGTCGACCTGATGACGGTCCCCGACAAGGAACCCGACGTCGCGCTGCTGTCGTTCTGCATGCGCTCGCTCCTCGACGAGCTGCTCAAGGTCGAGACCGCCAGCGTCTTCTCCCTCTGTGCGGTCGACTGGCCGCTGTCGAACCAGGTCTACGCGGAGCTCGGCTTCAAGGTCACCGCGAGGCTCACGGACCACATCACGCGCGATGAGGAGTTCATCGGCGCGCAGCTCTGGCACCGTCGCCTCGCGAACACGCCGACCCCACGCCTGCCGTCGTTCATCTGAACGCTCGCAGGAGAACGTCGTGATCGACGATCCCCTCTCGACCGTGACCCGGATCCCGGCGGCGCAGAGCCGCCGCGGTGACCTCCTCGCCCGTCTCCGCGCCGTGCATCCGCGGGGTCTCGACTGGGTGTGTCCACTGGGCACCGAATCGACCGTGGTGGGTCGTACCGCCGAGGCGGGAGGGGCCGGCCCGCTGCGACACGACACCGTGTCGCGGAGCCACTTCGAGGTCCGCTGGGACGCCGCCGCTGGCAGCCACCTCGGGCGCGACCTCGGCAGCCACAACGGCTCCCGCGTCGATGGCGTGCCCCTGGGCACGTTGGCCGCGGCGCTGGTCGACGGTTCCGTGCTGCAGCTCGGCGACGTGACGCTCGTCTACGAGACCGCCGCGGCCGGCGCGCTCTCCGAGGACGGCGCGGCGCCGTGGGAGAACATCCCCGGCGACTCGCTCGCCGCCAACGCCCTGCGCACCCAGGTCCTGCGCGCCGCCGCCGACCCGTCGCCGGTGCTGTTGATCGGCGAGACCGGGACCGGCAAGGAGTTCGTCACCCGCGAGCTCCACGCGCGAAGCGGACGCCGCGGCCCGTTGCTGTCGATCAACTGCGCATCACTGTCGGCGCAGCTCGTCGACAGCCAGCTGTTCGGCCACGTCCGCGGGTCGTTCACCGGCGCGACCACGGACGCGCCCGGCCTCTTCCGCGCCGCCGACGGGGGCACGCTGTTCCTCGACGAGGTCGGCGAGATTCCCCTCGAGCTGCAGGCGAAGCTGCTGCGCGTGCTGCAAGAGGGTGAGGTCCAGCCCGTCGGCGCGAGCAAGGTCGTCGCGGTCGACGTGCGCGTCATCGCGGCGACCAACCGCCCGCTCGATCGCGCCGTCGAGGCCGGGACCTTCCGCCGCGATCTCTACGCGCGCCTGTCGCTGTGGGAGCTCCTCGTCCCGGCACTGTCCGAGCGCCGAGGTGACCTCCTCGGCTGGATCGATCGACTCGCACAGGCCTGGGCGAATCGCCGCGGGACGACCCCCATCGCCCCGTGGAGCCTCGATCCGGAGGTCACCGAAGCGTTGCTGCTGCATCGGTGGAGCAGCAACCTCCGAGAGGTCGACCGGCTCGTGCACGCCCTCGCCACCTCCGTCGGTGAGCGCGAGCAGATCGGCCGCTCCGATCTCCCGACGTGGTTCCACGTCGACGGGGCCGAACCGGCGGGCGCGGCCGAGGCCGCGGGTCTGGGCGCCCGCGGGGCGGCCGAAGACCGGCTCGTGGCGAAGCCCCCGGTCCCGTCGCGTGAGGAATTCGTCGAGGTGTTCGAGCGCCTCGGAGGGAGCGTCCGCGCCCTCGCCAAGCACTTCGATCGCGACCGCCGACAGATCTACCGCTGGATCGACAGCTATGGCCTGCGTCGCGACGTCGAGTGATTTGCCCAGGGCGTAGCCCCGACTACCACGCGGGCCGGAACGCCGAACTTTCGCGAACGAAGGTCTTTCGTTCGGGGCCGATCCGGGTTAGGAGTACAGCCGGTTCGGGTCGCGAGTTTGCCGGCCCAGAGTCCTGGAGAATCAGACGATGAAGATCGCAACCAGCATCCTGTTCCTCGCGGCCCTCGCTCTCCCCGCCTGCGAGAAGACCGACACCGCCACCCCGGACGACGCCACCAAGGCCGAGACCCCGGCGACCCCCGAGACCCCGGCGACCGACGCCGAGGCGCCGACCGACGCGCCGGCCGAGGGCGATGCCGCGGCTCCCGCCGAGGGCGAGGCCGCTCCGCCGGCCTGATCGCCTGCGGTGCGCTCGAAACCCCCGCGGCCTCAGGCCTCGGGGGTTTCTTTTTTGGTTCGACGGCGGCGCAGCGCCGCAAACACGAGGCCGAGCAGCCCCGCCCGAGTCGGCGACGACTCGCCCGCCGTGCACGCGCAGCCGCCCGCGTCCCCGTCCGCCTCGCCGAACGTGTCCGGCAGGGCCCCGGGCGCACCATCCTCGGCCGTGCCGTCGCTGGGCTCGAGCGTCGTCTCGCCCGCCGAGGCGGAGCCCTCGTTGCCACCCGACGACGCGTCGCCGCCGACCGTCGTCGACGCCGGCATCGTGGTCATCCCCGCGTCGCCGCCCGACGATGCCTCCGCGGAGGTCTCGTCGCCGACCGCACCCGTGGTCGGATCCACGACCCCCGTGGTGTCCCCCGGCAGCGGCAGCACACAGGCCCCCGGCGCCTGGGTGATGCCGATGTCGTCGCCGTAGAAGAACTGCAAGATGGCGGTGACGTCCTCACCGTTGTCGTTCTCGAGGCAGCGGGCCGACCACTGCCCCATGCACCCGCGGTTCTGACCGTAGCCGTTGTCGGCGGGATCGTGGATGAACCCGAGCTCGGTCTGCTCGACGTCGGTTCCGCTCTTGCCCGAGTTGTACGTGATCCAGTGCTCGGTCGCTGCGTTGGCGTCGACGCCGACGCAGCCCGGACCCGAGATGCCAGAATCGCCGGCGACGTAGAACCCGTACGTCAGCGTGTCGTTGTAGTTGAGGTACTGCCCGCTGGTCTCGTTGACGGCCTGGTAGTGAATGGGCTCTGGGTCGGAGTTGCACGAGTAGACCTGGCAGCCCTGCGAGTCGCAGATGCCCCCGTCGGTCTCGATCGCGTAGTAGGCCACCGAGCGCGCTGCGATCGCCTGGGCCTTGAGTGCCTCGAGGTTGGCGCCGCCGTTCACGCACTGGATCACGTGCGGGAGGTAGTCCTCCTCCATGCTGATCACGCCGACGCCCTCGACGTCGATGTCGCAGTGGGCCCCGGCCAGCGGCGCGGGGATGCGCTGGATCGGCGCGCGCGGGACGAGCGCGCCGTCCCGCATCGGCTCGCGGAGGTGCTCGACGTCGTCCTCCGCACACCCAGCGAGCAACCAGAGCGACATCGTCGATCCCACCAGCTTCGTGCGCATCGTCATCGGTTGGTCCACGGCAGCGTCAGGCTAACAGCCCCGCGCGAGCGGGACCAGACGCGGGGCACGGCCGTCGGCCCCGATCCTGGTCGCGATACGCAGGTCGATGTAGCGGCGCCTTCGCGCGCGCAGCGTCGTGCCTAGCCGACCGGCGTGACCACGTTCTGGATGAGCCCGGTGAGGCAGCGGACGGCGGCGCTGAAGTCATCGTCGCAGATCGACTCGAAGCAGCAGCGCACCTCGGACTGATCCCCGGGCACGGTCGGATCATCGGGCACGTCGAGGCTCTCGCAGACCGAGCAGATGCGGACCGGCGGAACCGCCTGCCCGGTGAACATCCCCGAGGCCGCGTCGTACCCGGTGCATCCGGGTCCGATGCCGAACTCGAACTGCTTGTCGACCGCGCGCACCCCCGCCGCCCACTCGCTGGGCAGGATGTCGCCTGAAGGGTACTCGGGATCGCGCCACGGCCGATACTCGACGTCGGCGATTCCGCCCGCGGTCGGCTCGTACGGCGGCGTCGGGGAGTGCGCCGTGACCTCGGGGACGCCGAGGATCCCGAGCATGATCACCTCGCGGCCCTGGGCCCGCAGCGCGTCGAGCACCTGGATGTACCGCGACACCGGGTGCAGCACCGCCTCGTCGTCGGGCACATCGGGCGAGCCGTTCTTGCCATGGTTGGCGGCGAAGCAGCCGCTGTAGCGGCCGGTGTCCGGATCGAGGTCGCCGCACTCGACCCCCGCGTGCCAGCAGATCGCGCTGCTCGGCTTGGGCGTGCCGTCCGCGGGGCTCGGCTCCATGAAGTCGGCGTCCGCCATGATCGAGTAGTCGCGGACCGAACAATCGACCTCGTCGGTGATGATCACGATCGCCAGCACCGCGCCGTCGCGCAGGAACGGGCGCTCGATCCACGTCCACTCGGGATCGTCGCAGGCCTCGGGGTCGTTCCAGCACGCCCACGGATTGAGCGCCTGCAGCATCGCCTCGAGCGGCGCCTCGTAGCCGCAGCCATCGATGCCCTGCGGACCGATGCAGGCCAGCGCAGCCGCGGCGTCGCCCGCCTCGACGTTGTCACCGTTGCGATCGAAGTGGATGAACTGATCGCTCGGGGCCACCGGGTCCGCCGGATCGCACACGTCGGTGCACGCCTCCTCGACGACCGAGTACGGCGGCGTGTTGCCGGTGAAGCGGGCGAGTCGCGCGGTGCACGGCGTCGAGATCGGGGAGCCGCGCGCCGGCTCGTAGTCGGACGCGACCCATGACCCATGGCACGATGGGTTGTCGACGTCGGTGGTGGTCACCATGATGTTGACGTCCGCGCCGACCTCGTTGCCCTGCCCGTCGTCGAGTGCCTGCAGCTGCGCGATGAGCATCGGGAAGTTCTTGGCGAGGTTGAGCTGCTCCTCGGCCATCGTCGCGGAGTTGTCGATCACGAACAGCAGGTCGATCTTGTTCTGACACGGCACGTCGGGATCGCAGCCGTCGAGCGGCGGTAGATCGGGCAGCGGCGTCCCGGTCGAGCTCGACCCGGTGCCCGAGACGGTCTCGACCCCGACGCTGCCGCTCGTTCCCGGTGCTCCGAGGACGAGCGTGGGGTCGACGCACCCGCCCAAGGTCGCGGCAAGGACCGCCGATGCCAACGCGCCGTTGCCCAGGGACACGCCGTGGGACGGCGCGGGCGGGCCCTGCCGGCTCACGGACGAATTCTTGAGCCGATCGGGCACCGACGCGTGATCTTAACACCAAGATGGCGTCCCCCGCCCCGGCCCAGGAACCCGCGTTGCGCCTGCACGAGCAGGACGACGGGGTGCTCGTGGCCCGGGCGCAGGGCGGAGACCGCGCCGCCTTCCGCGAGCTCTACCTGCGCCACGCCCGCTACGTCGCCGGCGCCATCGCGCGGTGGCTGGGCCGCGACGCCGAGCTCGACGACATCGTGCAGGACACGTTCGTCCGCGCGGCCGAGCGCATCGACTCCCTGCGCTCGGCGACCCACGTGCGACCGTGGCTGGTGACCATCGCGATCCGCATCACGCACTCCCGCCTGGTCCGCGAGCGGCGGAGGACCTCGCTCATGCGCTTCTTCATCGCGCAGCAGCCCCAGTCGTCCGACCCGCGGATGCAGGGTCCCGCCGACGACCTCGGCGCGGCGCTCGTGACCATGCCCGAAGGCCTGCGCGTGCCGTGGATGCTCCACCGCATCGAGGGCGAGCGGCTCGAGGACGTCGCGGTCACCTGCGGCGTCTCGCTCGCGACGGTGAAACGCCGCATCGCCGAGTGCGGCCGACGCCTCGAGACCGCCGGTGCGTGGCAGCCCGCGACGACGGCCACTTCGACGACAGGAGGCACGCCATGATCGACGATGCCGTGCGGGCGATGGCCGAGCGCGAGGCCGCGTGGGATCCGTTGCGCGAGCGTCGGGTGCTCGCGCGCGTGGAAGCCGAGCTCGATCGCCGTGGTGCCCAGCGAGGCGCGCGACGGTGGCTGCCGGCCGCGATGGTCGCGGTGGCCGCGATCCTCGTCGCCGTGCTGGCGTGGCCCCGCAGCGAGGTCGCCTCCGGCCAGGCGATCCTCGGCGGACTCGCGAGCGCGATCGAGCCGCTGCCCACGATCGAGGCCGGCTCGCTCCCGGCGATCCCGACGATGCCCGCCGGCGCGATCGCCCTGGGCGACGGCTCGATCGCGACGCTCCACGACGGCGCCCGCATCGGGCTGCGGGTGCAGACCACCGAGGAGATCCGCATCGAGCAATCGCTCGGACGCGTCCACTACGAGGTCCGCCCGGGACTACCGCGCACCTTCGTGGTCGAGGCGGACGACGTGCGCGTCGTCGTGGTCGGCACTGCGTTCTGGGTCACCCGCGAGCCCGACTCCGTGCGCGTCACCGTCGAGCACGGCCGCGTCCGGGTCCAGCGCGACGGCGACGAGACCGACGTCGTGATCGCCGAGCTCGGCGCAGGCGACGAGCTGCGGGTGGGCACCGCCCCTGCCCCGACTCCGGCGGTGCGCCCCGCGCGACCGGTCGCGAAGCTACGCGCGAAGCCGGTGGTCGAGGGCCCGAGCGTGGATGAACTGCTCGCGCAGGCCGACGCCGCGCGGGCGCGCTCCGAGCTCGCCGCCGCCGCGACCGCGCTGCGCGAGGTGGTCGAGCATCACGGCGACGATCCGCGGGCCTACGGCAGCGCGTTCCAGCTCGGCAAGGTCGAGCGCTCGCGGGGCCGACACGCCGCCGCCGCGCGGGCCTTTGCCGGCGCTGCGAAGCGATCGCCGGCGGGCGCCCTCACCGAGGACGCCCGTGCCGAGTCGGCGATCTCGTGGTTCGACGCCGGGCTCTACACCGAGGCCCGCGACGCGGGCGAGGACTACCTCGCCCGCCACCCCGACGGCACCCACGCCGCGCGCGTGCAGCGTATGCTGCAACGTCTGCCGTGATCGTCTGGCTGCTCGCCACCGCCCTCGCAGCCGCTCGGACGACCCACGCGCCCGTCGAGGACGACCGGGTCGAGCCGATCGAGGTGGTCGCGGTCCGCTGCGGCGCCCTGGACCCCGACGAGATCGCCCGACTCCTCGCGCTGGAGCTCGACGACGTGGTGCCGCAGATGCGCAGCGGCCCGCCCCTGCGCATCGAATTGACATGCGCCGCACCGATGCTCGCGATCGCGATCGTCGATCCGATTACCGACAAGCGGATGGCCCGCGACGTCCCGCTGCCCCTCGAGGAGCCGGGGCGCGAGCGCGTCATCGCCCTGGCGATCGCGCAGCTCTTCGAGGCGTCGTGGCTCGAGCTCCTGTTGCCGACGCCGCCGCCCGAGCAGACCGTGACGCGAGAGCCCCAGCCGCCCCCGGCCGCGATCGCAGCCGCGCGCTCGAGCGTCGCCGCGGTCGTGCTACGGCCGACGCGGAGCCTCGCGATCCTCGCCGCCGGGACGATCCACGGCCGCGCGCTCGAGCGCGCCGCGGCGTTGGCAGGCGGCGGCGAGCTCGACGTCCGGCCGTGGTTCGGCGCCGCCGCCCTCGTCGTCCGCGTCGGCTTCGACGCCGCGCAGTTCCGCCGCGAGCTCGGCACGATCCGCGGGTGGCTGCTGACCCTCGGCCTCGGGGTCGCGGGACGCGTGCGAATCTCGCAGCGATGGCACCTGGTGGGCGCTGCCGTGATCAGCGGCGGACTCGGGCGCCTGCGGGGCGTGGCCTCGCGCCCCGACGTCCCGACCGGGGCGATCACCGCACCGACCGGTCAGCTCGCCGTCGGGCTCGGTCCGCACCTGCGGCTCGGCACCACGGTACTCGCGCTCGAGGCCGAGCTCGGTGGGACCCTGCGCGCCCCCGAGGGCCTGGTGACCGATGGCGCGCCCGTGTCGATGGGGGGACTGTGGGCCGGGGCCGCCCTTCGCGTTGGGTTCGAGTGGAGCCCGCGCCGGCAGCCGTGACCTCCCGCGGACGACCGTAACCAGTTGACTGCCAGCGCGACAGGTTTAGCCTGCGCGCGCATGTCCGCAACCGAGCAGCCCCCCCCGTCTGCGTCGCCCTCCACGCATGCACCAACGTCGCACGAGTTCAGGGCCGAGGTCGCCGCCGTGCTCCGGCTGGTGACCAATTCGCTGTACACGAACCGCGACATCTTCCTGCGCGAGCTCATCAGCAACGCCTCGGACGCCCTCGACAAGGCCCGGTTCACCGCCCTCGTCGACGCCACGATCGAAGGGCAGGAACTCGCCGCGAAGATCTCGATCACCGCCGACGCCCAGCGCCGCGTGCTCGTCGTCGAGGACAACGGCATCGGCATGACCGCCGCCGAGGCCGAGCAGAACCTCGGCACCATCGCGCACTCGGGCACGCTGCAATTCCTGAAGGACGCGCCCCGTGGCGCCGACGGGCGACCGGAGGTCGACCTCATCGGTCAGTTCGGCGTCGGCTTCTACTCGGCGTTCATGGTGGCCGACCGCATCGACGTCACCACGCGGTCGGCGAAGGCCGGCAGCGCGGCCGTGCTGTGGAGCTCCACCGGCGACGGCGGCTTCACCATCGCCCCGGGCACCCGCGAGGTCCGCGGCACGCGGATCGAGCTGCACCTGCGCGAGGACGCCAAGGACTACCTCGATCGATGGAAGATCGAGGGCATCATCAAGCGCTACAGCGATCACGTCCTGCACCCGATCGAGGTCGCGACGATCGACGAGGCGGGCGCCGCCGGCGAGGCCGCCCACCAGGTCAACTCGGCGCGCGCGTTCTGGTCGCGCAGCGCCAAGGACCTCACCGACGAGGACTACGCCGAGTTCTACAAGCACGTCATGGGCGGCTTCGTGCTGCCGTCGGACAAGCCGCTGGTCCGCCTGCACGCGACCATGGATGCGCCGATCCAGTTCAAGTCGGTGCTGTTCGTGCCGAGCCGCCGGCCGATGGATCTGTTCGGTGAGGACGCCAAGCACCTGCGGCTGTACGCGCGACGGGTGCTGGTGATGGAGAGCTGCGACAAGCTGCTGCCGCCGTACCTGCGGTTCTTCCGCGGCGTCGTCGACTCGGAGGACCTGCCGCTCAACGTGTCGCGCGAGATGCTGCAGGAGCACTCGTCGCTGGCCGCGATCCGCCGCCAGCTCACCCGCAAGGCCATCGGCCTGCTCGTCGACACGGCCAAGGACGACGCCGAGACCTACGCCAAGATCTGGCGCGAGTTCGGGGTCTTCCTCAAGGAGGGCCTGCACACCGACAACGCCCACCGCGAGCAGCTCACGGAGCTGCTGCGCTTCGACTGCACCGGCAAGGATGGCGCCCTCGTGTCGCTGCGCGAGTACGTCGACGCGATGCCCGAGGGCCAAGAGGCCATCTACTACATCGCCGGCGAGTCGGCCGAGGACCTCGCCCGTAGCCCCCACCTCGAGGCGTGCCGCGCCCGCGGCTGGGCGGTGCTGCTCATGACCGACGCGGTCGACGAGTGGGTCGTCCAGGATCTCGAGCGCTACGCGGACCGGCCCCTGGTCAACGTCACCCAGGGCGAGCTAACGCTCCCCACCTCCGATGCGCCGGCCGACGCCGGCGAGCTCGCGCCGCTGTGCGACCGCGCCCGCGCGGTGCTCGGCGATCGCGTGAAGGACGTCCGCCCCTCGCGGCGACTCACCGACTCCGCCGCGTGCCTCGTCGACGACGAGGCCGGACTCAGCCGCAACATGGAGCGGATCCTGCGGATGTCGGGCCGCGAGATCGCCCCGAAGGCGCGGATCCTCGAGCTCAACGGCGGTCATCCCTTCGTCCGCGCGGCGCTGGCCCGCGTCGCCGAGCGCGACGACGATCCCAACGCCACCCTGTGGATCGAGCTGCTGTTCGATCAGGCCGGCATCGCCGAGGGCCTCGTGCCCGACCCCAGCGGCGCCGTACGCCGGATCCAGCGCGTGCTCGACCAGGTCGCTGGCGTGGGCGGTCAGGGTGCGACACGGTGACGCCCGGACCCATCGGGGTCTTGCTGAGCAACCTCGGCACGCCTGACGCACCACGGCCCCCCGAGGTCCGCCGCTACCTGCGGCAGTTCCTGTCCGATCCACGCGTGGTGGATCTGCCGATGCCGCTGCGCAGTGCGCTGCTCGAGCTGGTGATCCTCCCGAGCCGGCCCCGGACATCGGCGAGCGCGTACGCGAAGATCTGGACCGACGAGGGCTCCCCGCTGTTGACCTACTCCACGGCGCTGCGCGACGCGGTGGCCCAGGCGCTGCCCGAGCCGACGTGGAAGATCGCCCTGGGCATGCGCTACGGGCAGCCGTCGCTCGACGGCGCCTTCGAGGCGCTGGTGCAGGCCGGGTGCACGCGGATCGTCGTCGCGCCCCTCTATCCCCAGTACGCGGCGTCCAGCACGGGCTCGACGCTCGAGGTCATCTACGGCCTCGCGGGCAAGGCGTGGAACACCCCGTCGATCGCGGTCGTGCCGCCGTTCTATGCCGACCCCCGCTTCCTCGGCGCGTTCGCGGCCGTCGCTCGGCCGCTGCTCGACGAGTTCCACCCCGATCACGTCTTGATGAGCTTCCACGGCCTGCCCGAGCGACACCTCCGCAAGGGCGACGCGAGCGGGACGCACTGCTTCGCGACCCCGAATTGCTGCGACACGATCACGACGGTCAACGCGACGTGCTACCGCGCGCAGAGCCACGCGACCGCGCGCGGCATCGCGGCACGGCTCGGACTGGACGCCGATGGATGGAGCCTGTCGTTCCAGTCGCGCCTGGGCCGGACGCCGTGGATCCAGCCGTACACCGACGTCGTCCTGCCGGAGCTCGCCAAGCGCGGCATCCGACGGGTGGCCGTGATGTGCCCGGCGTTCACCGCCGACTGCCTCGAGACGCTCGAGGAGATCGGCATCCGCGCCAAGGAGGACTGGCTCGCCGCCGGCGGCGAGGACCTCGTGCTCGTGCCGTCGCTGAACGCGACGACGCCGTGGGTGGACGCGGTCGTGGCGATGGTCCGCGAATACGCCGGCCCGAGCGCGTGACGTTCGGGGCACCCGCCCTCGAGGCCTGCGGATCCCCGCTCGCTTGACGCCCCGCGGCCTTTGCCCAACCATCCTTGGATGAGGCGTTCGATGTCGCGTTCGATGTGGCTCGGGTCCCCGTTCTGCGCTGGGCTCGGCCTGCTCGCGATCTCCACGACCGCCACCGCTGCCCCGATCGAGTTCGTCGAGCAGCGCGATTCGTACATGATCTTCCGCGACGTCGACCAATCGGTCGAATACGCCAACTGGTTCGAACGCGATCCGTTCCTCGCCGGCTACGACGCGGTCGAGTCGGGCTTCCTGGCCAACCACCCCGACGACAGCCAGTTCATGGTGATGTTCACGACGTGGGAGCTGCCGCCGCCGGTCGGCGCGCTGTACCAGTCGGTGGCCAACGACGTGCACGGCATCGGCTACGAGCACATCGCCCCCGAGGACGCGGTCATCCCCGACGAGGGCATGGGCTACTTCGACGACACGCCCAATAGCCAGGTGCAGGGCTTCCTGCACATGAACCACTGGACGAACTATCTCGGCGGCGATCCGGGCGGCGTCAGCGACAACTACATCTCGTTGGTCTTCGGCCAGGAGCTGGGCCACGCGTGGCTGGCGTTCGTGTACTTCGATCAGGGCCAGGGCCTCGACAACGCGATGCTCGGGCGGTCCAACGCGCACTGGTCGTTCTACATGAACACCGGTGGTTCGCCGGTCCAGGGCCACGAGTGGATCGACAACGGCGACGGCACGTTCACGGCGGTCAAGCAGTCGATCTACGAGTACAGCGATCTCGATCTCTACCTGATGGGCCTGCTGCCCCCCGACCAGGTCGAGCCGTGGTTCGTGCTCGAGAACCCGACCAACTGCATCGACTCCGCCGCGAAGGACGGCAGCTGCGCGCCGCTCGACGCGTTCCTGTTCCAGGCCGACTCGTACACGGTCACCGCGGATCGCCGCGACATCACCATCGAGGACGTGATCGCGGCCGAGGGCGAGCGGACCCCGGCGTGGCCCGATGCGCCGGATGAATTCGATGTGTCGTTCATCCTCGTCACGCGGGCCGACGAGGTCCTCGACGAGGGCCAGAAGGCGCTGATGGACGCGATCATCGGCCGCTCGATCGAGATCTTCGACGCGCAGACCCGCGGCTACGCCCGCGTCGTCAACCGCACCGCGCCGGGCCAGGGCGGCGATACGTCGGGATCGGGCGGCGACGACGATCCGACGGAGCCCACGACGGCGGACGGCACGGCGGACGGGGCCGGCACGCTCGGGAGCGAAGGCGACGCCTCCGCGAGCGCGACCGGGGCGAGCGGCACGGCGGGCACCGTGGGCTCGGCCGACGGCAGCGGCGACTCGAGCGGCGGCGCCGGTGCGGACGACGACGACGCGGGCGGCTGCGGCTGCGCCTCGACGCCACTCGGCGGCGGCGCCCCGTGGCTCGGCGCGCTCGCGTTCGCGGCGATTCGCCGACGGCGACGCTGAGGCCGCGTCGGCGTCCGGGGTCGCCGCGCGCGACCCCACCGAACATCAGCGGCGCGCGGCAACGTGACCGTCACGGTCGATCGACTCGACCCACGGGACGCGCGCGCCGTGATCGCCGCATGACGATTTTCTCCGTCACAAGCTCGGGCTGCGTTCTCCAAATCGCGAGCGCCCGATGGCGCGCCCGAGCTGTCGCCCATGACACCCTCCATCGTCCAACCGTCCACCGTCCAATCCTCCCCGGTCTCTCCGTCCGCGGCCCACCTGCTCGACGCCACGCGTGCCCTCTTGCCGCTCGTGCGGGAGTACGCGGCGCAGGGGGAGGCCGAGCGCCAGCTCCCCCGCGCCCTCGCGGACGCGTTCAACGACGCGGGCATCTTCCGGATGTGCCGACCCCGCGCCCTCGGGGGGCTCGAGGTCGACCCACCGACGATGATGCAGGTGGTCGAGGCCATCGCCCAGGTGGACGGCGCCGCGGGGTGGTGCGCGATGATCAGCGGCTCCGGCAGCGCGTTCGATGCCTTCGTGCCCCCGGCGGGCGCGCGCGAGATGTACGCCGACCCACGCGCGGTCACCACTGGCGTGCTGGCCCCGAACGGCCGCGCGACGCCGGTCTCCGGGGGCTACCGCGTGTCGGGGCGGTGGTCGATCGCCTCGAACTGCCGGGCGAGTGACTGGCTCGGTGGCTCGAGCGTGGTGTTCGACGGGGATCGGCCGCGGATCGGCCCCGCCGGGATGCCCGAGGTGATCGTGCCCATGCTCGCGGCGAACGACTGCCGGATCCACGACACGTGGCGGACGATGGGCCTGCGCGGGACCGGCAGCCACGACTTCGAGTGTGCCGACGTGTTCGTCCCGGAGCACCGCGTGATCCGGGTGCCGATGCTCGAGCCATTCTACGAGGGACCGTCGTTCACGTTCCCCTTCCTCGGGTTGCTCGCCGCGAGCATCGCCTCGGTCGCGCTGGGCATCGGGCGCCGGGCGGTCGACGAGCTCGAGGCGGTGGCGAAGTCGAAGACGCCGTTCGGCGGGCTCACCCCGCTGTCGAATCGCGCGACGGCGCAGCTCGCCGTGGCCGACGCCGAGGCGGCGCTCGCCTCGGGCCGGGCGTTCCTGTTCGACGAGGTCGGGCAGGTGTGGCGCCAGGCGCTGGAGGGGCGCCAGGCCAGCCCGTTGCAGCGGGCCCGACTGCGGCTCGCAGCGACGAACGCGGTGTCGTCCGCCGCCCGCGCCGTCGACCTCGCCTACACGACCGGCGGCGCCTCGGCGATGTACGAGCGCAGCCCGCTGCAGATCGCGTTCCGGGACATCCACGCGATCACCCAACACTTCACGGTGGCCCCGCCGTCGCGCGAGCTGCTCGGCCGCGCGCTGTTCGGGCTGCCCGTCGAACCCCACCTGCTCTGATCGACGGAGGACCATCATGAAGACCATCTTCAAGCTGATCAGCGCCCAGGCGCGGCTCCTCCAAGGTCACTCTCTGTTCACGGAATGGTTCGCGAACCCGTCGATCTCACCCCAGGGCAAGCTGTCGTTCTGCCCCGCGGCGATCGACTTCGTCATGGGGTTCCGCGATCTCAACCGGTACTTCATTCGGTACCCCGAGCCGCAGAGCGAGCTCGAGCGCGCGCTCAACGAGCACGCGGCCGAGGACGCGACCCACTCCGAGCTGTTCCTGAAGGACTGGCGGTTGCTCGGGGTCGACGAGGCGCTCGGCTGGGCCCCGCGCGACGTCTACTGGTGGATCACCAGCGAGGACACCCTCGTGGCGCGGCGACTCGACTTCGAGCTCGCCTCCCTCGTCCACCGCAACCGCGACCCGCGGCTGCGGTTCGCGATCATCGAGTCGATGGAGGCGGCGGGCAACGTGTTCTTCCGCCAGACCGTCCCGTTGGCGGCGCAGATCGAGTCGGCGCGTGGCATCGAGCTGCCGTACTTCGGGCAATGCCACCTCGACCGCGAGACGGGGCACCTCCAGGCCGGCGGCGAGAAGCTGTTCTTCGCGGAGCCGATGTCCGACGAGGACCGCGCGCGGGCGGCCGCGCTGGTGCTGCGCACGTTCTCGCTGTTCCACGCGCACTTCCGCGGCTGGGAGGCCCACGCCCGCCGCTTCGTGGCGGGCGAGCGATCGCCCCAGGTGGCGGTGGCCGCCCGCGCCGCGGCGACGCTGCGGCCCACGCCCGCCCACGACGTGTCGGCCGCGATGTCGCTGTCGCATCCGGCCCACCCCTCGGGCTACGGCGAGGCCCTCCGCGACCACCTCCAGACGGCGTTCGACGATCTGTGGGCGCACCCGTTCCACGCGTGGATCCGCAAGGGGCCACACGCGGGGTTCCTCCCGATGATCCGATCGTTCTTCCTGCAGTGGGTCGTCGACGACTGGACGTGCGCCGACTGGTTCTTGCTCGACACCACGTATCCCGATCCGAAGACGCCGCTCGAGCGCGGCATCAACCGGCTCTCCACGCTCTACGCCGCCGAGATGAACCGCCGGTACGTCGAGTGGGAGACCCTCGGGTTCGACGAGCTGACCGGGTGGACCGCCGCGGACGCGCTGCAGCACTACTGGCTCGACGAGCGGGTGGAGGAGCACCGCGAGGTGTTCGCCGACCTCCGCAAGCTGACCCTCGATCACCCATCGCCCGTCGCCCGCTACTGGATCCTGAAGTCGTTCGTGCGGTTCGGCGACGCGTTGATGCACTCGATCGGCCACGCGATGGGGCACCACGGCGTGCCCAGCGAGGCGTTCCTCGCGTTCGCGGGCCAGCCCGAGCGGATGCACCCCGACCTGCCGCCCGATCCCGAGGCGGACGCTGCGGTGCTCCGGCTCGAGACCGAGCCGATGCGCCGCGAGGACGCTGCGCTCGCGCACGAGATCCTGCGGGCCACACACGCGCAGGAGGCCCGTCGCGCCAGCATCACCTGGCGCGTGCTGCAGGAGCGCCGGTACGCGCACCTCGGACCCGTCACCGTCCCGGAGACCGCCGCCATGACAGACTTCGCGCTCGAACGCACACTCCACGCCCCCGCCGATGCGGTGTGGGAGATCCTCGGGGACTTCGGTGCGGCCGTGCGTTGGGGGGCGCCGGCGATGGAGACGTGCGTCGTCGAGGGCGTCGGCGTGGGCGCGGTCCGGAGCTTGTCCGGGCAGGGCCTGACCGTCCGCGAGCGGTTGCTCGCCCACGACCCCGCCGCGCGCCGGCTCTCGTACTCGATCCTCGAGCCGCACCCGCTCCCGTTCACCGACTACGTCACCACGATCGAGGTCACACCGCAGGGGCCGGGTGCGTGCCGCGTCCGGTGGAGCGCGACCTACTCGCCCAAGGGCGCCCCCGAGTCGGCGAGCGGGTTGCTCGCGAAGGTGTACGACGCGAACATCGCGGGGGTGCTGCGCGCGCTGGGCCTCATCGCGGCCTGAGCTCGCGACGCTGCGCGGGCGACGACGCTGACGCGCTCAGCCGTCGCGCCGCGCGACCACGCCGAACATCAGCGGCGTGCGGGCGACGCCTTCGGGCCACACCCAGCGCCGCGAGCCCGGCTCGCGCACGAGCCCGCGGTTGACCCGGCAGCCGTTCGCCCACGGGTACTCCCGCACCCGCTCGATCCGCAGGCCGGCCGCGGCGAGCGCGTCGAGGACCTCGGCGAACGTGTGCTGCCAGCTCGGCGCCGCGACGTCGTTCACGCCCGGCACCGGCTCGTCCACGGCCCCGAGCGCATCCGCCGAGTCCGCGACGTAGTCACCGACGGGCTCGACGAAGGGCTCGCGCGCGAAGTAGTCGTCGCGATCGAGGACGAACGTGTCGCCGATCGACCAGACGAGCGGGTGGAACTCGACGTAGACGAAGCGACCGCCAGGCTCGAGGATCCGCGCGACGCCGCTCGCCCACGCCCCGAGATCCCGCAGCCACCCCACCGCGCCGTAGCTGCTGAACGCGACCTCGAAGCGCTCCGCGGTCTCGTGCATCCACGACACGACCTCGGCGCGCACGAACGTCGCGGGGATGTCTGCGTCGGCGGACAGACGTCGGGCAAAGGCGATCGCCTCGTCGCTCAGATCGACGCCGGTGACCCGGGCGCCCCGTCGCGCCAGGCACAGCGAGTCCTGCCCGGCGTTGCACTGCAGGTGGACCACGCGACGGCCGTGCAGGTCCCCGAGCAGCTCGAGCTCCTCGTCGAACAGGATCTCTTCACCAGCGGCCAGCCGCGCCGCCTGATCGCCCTTGTGGGCGTTGTGGTTGCGCGTCGCGATGTTCCAGCTGCGGCGCGTCGGGTCGAGCTCGTCGTCATCGGGGCCGGACATGGCTGGCGCGAGCCTAGCCGAAACCAGCGCCGCTGCGGCTCACACCGCCGCGGCGAGGGGCGCGAGCGTCCGCGGCACCGCGCGGCGCTCCTCGACGACGAGGCAGGCGACGTTCGGCCAGGTGAGGCCGGCGAGGGCGGCGCCCAGCGTGTCCGCGTCCGGACGGCAGAAGGTCCCGACATAGCGATGACCGAGAGCGTCGAGTTCCTCGTCCTCCGGCTCGGTGTGCCACAGCGTGCCGAAGGGGTCGAGCCACACGGTGCGGTACCCCGAGGAGGTCCGCAGCGAGGTGACGACGTCGTCGATCTGCCGCACGAGGTTCCCGTCGATCGTTTCCACCTGCATGGTGGTTCGCGAAGTTGGCACAGCGCCGCGGGCCGACCAAAAAACCGGCATCGACACGGGGCCGCGCGGGGCCCGGCCCGAGCGGTCGGGTGCGGCTTGACGATCCGCGGCGCCTGTCCCAGCGTAGTGACACCATGCAACGGACGGGTGAGCGTTGGATGATCCTCGGCGTCGTCGCCGGGCTGGGCACGGCCTGTGGGAAGGACGACGGCACGGCGGCGAGCGCGAGTTCGTCGATGACGGCGACGACATCGATGACGGCCAGCGGCGGGACCGCATCGACCGGCCCGATCCTCGACACCGGTGTGCAGGACGCGTCACTCGACGGCGCCGAGTCGTGCAACTCGACGTGCTGTGCGGACGACGTGCGCTTCTTCGTCGAGGACGGCCGGACCACGTTCACGCTGACGCTGGAACTCGGCGGGTCCACCAACGACACGACGTTGCGCTGTCCCGATGGTCCCCACGAGACCCGCCCGGGCTGGACGGTCACGTGCGAAGGTGCAGCGGTCCGCGTCGACTCCGATGGCACGGACCTCGGCGGGGAGAACAACGGCGTGCGGCTCGAGGGCGGTCCGCGACAGACCTGGGGCGCCGAGCTCGAGTTCGGGGACTGCGACTGCAACTGCCAGCCGCGCGAGGGCAGCGTCGTCGTGCTCCTCGATCCGACGGGCTCGACGTCGAGCGGTGAGGGTTCGGGCAGCAGCGACGCGAGCAGCACCACTGCTGGAACGGGCGGTTCGTCAGGGAGCAGCGGCTGACCCCAGCGCCGCCCGGATCCTCCGGGACGTCTCCAGCATCCGCGGCCCCGGCCGCCCCGAGAAGCGCTCGTCGAGGGCGAACACCCTACCCTCCCGCACCGCCCGCAGCGCACCGAGACCGGGCCGCCGACCCACGCTCTCGGGGTCGAGCTTGTGGGCCGCGACGCCGCACCACGACACGAAGCACGCGTCGGGATCGGCGGCGACGAGGTCCTCGGCCGTGATCTCGATCGAGGAGCCATCGCGGTCGCGAAAGACGTTCACGCCGCCGCCGAGTTCGACCAGCTCGTTGCTAAAGCACGCCCGCCCCGGCGTGTACATCGGCCGCGGCCACCACTCGAGGTAGACGCGCGCAGGCACGGCCGGCGGGTCGGCCCGGAGCGCGTCGTGCTCGGCGTGGATCCGCAGGACCGCCGGCCCGGCATCGACGCCCATCGCCGCGCCGAGGCGCTGCAGATCCGTGATCACTTCCGCGACGCCGCGGGGCGCCGAGACGACCTGCGGCACGCCGCGCGCCCGCAGCCCGGTGACGATGCGCTCCATCCCCGGCACGGTGAGTGAGCTGACCACGAGCGAAGGCTCGAGGGCCGCGACGCGGTCGAGGTCCGGCGCGAGATCGGGCCCGAGCCGCTCGCACCGTGCGACGTCGGCCGGCGTATCCGACGAGTCCTCGCAGGCGACGACGCGATCGAAGGCGTCGAGCGCATCCACGAGTTCCGCGTTCGACGGGGCGAGCGTGATCACGCGGCCGGCCCCGGACACGGCATCGCCGAGTTCGGCGACGTCGAACTCCCGCACGGAGATCGGTCGATCGCGATCGTCGTGCAACGCGATCGTCCGGCGGCCACGCGCGACCAGCCAACACATCACCGCGTGCGTGAGATCGGGATCCTCGGCCGCCGCGGCGTCGACCCGCTGGTGATCGAGCCCAACCGTCGCCGACGCCGTGCGGCCGTCGGCGCCGCGCAGCAGAAGCCGCTCGGCGCGGACGTCATGTTCCCACGGCGTCCCGAGTCGCCACGTCGTCTCCGCGGCGGGATCGGGCACGGCGACGAAACGCCGCGTCTCCCAGCGATGCTCGGGCTTCTTCACGCGGCCCTAGCCTGTCACACTACGGCACCACGGTGCAGTAGCAGAGCGACCCGAGGCCCGGTGGCGCGTCGCCGTCCGGGTACGCCGCGACACAACTCTGCGCGGCGTCCGGACACGCCGGCGGCGCCGCCAGGGATCCGACGACCGTGCAGCAATGCGCCGCCTCGCATCCCGGGACATCCGCCGGCCACGCGCACGCGAGCCCCTCGTCGCAGAGCTCGCCGAACGCCGAGCATGACTCGCCATAGCCAGCCACCGCGTTGAGCGGCGCGGTCGCCTGACAGACGAAGTGCCCGAAGTCGGGCGCACCGGCGCGGGCCCCGTGGGCACACGTTCGACCCGGCCCGCACGCGGGCGCCAGCGGATCGCACGTCGGGAGGCACAGGATCACCGTGCCCTCGTGGGCGACGTCGCAGCTACTGCCGACCGCGCACTCGGGGTTCGCTCGGCTACCGTCGCACTGCGCGACGCAGGTCCCCGTCTGCGCGTCGTCGAGGAACCAGCAGACGCTGCCGGCCTCGCAATCGTCCAGCCCGGACCACGGGCCCTCCGCCCGAATGCACGGCTCGCCGACAGCGGCCGGATCGGGGTCGAGCGGCCGACAGCAGGTGTCCGAGAACCACTCGAGCGCGCCGAGCGAACACGGCACGCACTTCTCGCCCCGGGGGCAGTCCTGGGACCACACGTCACACTGCAGCCCGAGGGCGCCGCCGTCGGGGTTGAGGATGAACGTGATCCCGGACTCCGAGCTCGAGTCCGCCGAGGCTGCCCCGCTCGAGCTCGCAGGCTCGCCTGTCGTGCCGCTGGCGTCGACGCCGGTTGTGCTCGAGGGCCCGGCAGAACCACCGCTTGCGACGGTGTCCGTGGCGACCGACGTGCCAGTCGAGGTGACCGTGACGTCGGTCCCATCCACGACAGGGCCGCAGGCGACCATCAGCAGCGCCGACGCGGCGCCACGACGCAACGAACCCACGCCATCGACCGTACGCGTCGGCGTCGGGTTCGTCAAACCGCGCTTGCTCGCCGTCCTCGTCCTCAGGACACGCGTTCGCCCGGCCGGCTGCGGCCGTCGAGCTCGAGCACGGTCACCGCGTCGTCGCTCGCGCCCGACGCCAGGATCATCCCTTCGGACATGCCGAACCGCATCTTGCGGGGCTTGAGGTTGGCGAAGAGCACGACGTGCTTCCCGACGAGCTGCTCGGGTGCGTAGCTCTTGGCGATGCCCGAGAAGACGTTGCGGGTGCCCAGCGGCCCCACGTCGAGCGTGAGCTGCAGGAGCTTGTCGGCCCCCTCGACCTTGGCGCAGGTCAGGACCTTGGCGACGCGCAGGTCGATCTTGGCGAAGTCGTCGATCGTGGTCTCGGCCTGCAGCGGCTCGACCTCGTAGGTCGGCGCGGCCTCGGCAGCCGTCGTGTCGGTGGTGCTCATGGGGGTGCTCTCCTTGCTCGCCTCGATGATCGCGGCGACCTTCGCGGGATCGATGGGCTCGGCCAGGGTCTCGTAGTCGCCGATGGCGTGGCCGGCCGGCAGCGGCGCGCCGCCGGTGGCGAAATCCAGGCGATGCGGCAGCTTCAACATGCGCTCGACCTTGCCGGCCCACGCCGGCAGCACAGGCGCGAGGATCGCCGCGATCACCTGCGAGGCATAGACGCCGGCAGAACACACCGCCCGCGCGCGCTCGGCCTGATCCGGGCCCAGCTTCCACGGCGCCTGCTCGGTCAGGTAGAGGTTGAAGTCCTCGCCGACCTGCATCGCGCAGCGCACCGCGCGGGCCGAGTCGAAGGCGAGGTAGTGGTCGCGGGACTCGAGCAAGCGGGCCTGCGCGGCAGCAACGATGGGCGCCGCATCCTCGGGGAGCGCCGCGAGCGTGCTGCCCAGGCGCGACGTCACGAACTTGCACGATCGGCTCGCGAGGTTCGCCGCCTTCTTCACGAGGTCGGCGTTGCAGCGCAGCACGAAGTCCTCGAGGTTGAGGTCGATGTCCTCCTGCGTGGTACCGAGCTTGCTGGCGAAGTAGTAGCGCAGGTAGTCGGCCGGGAGGTGATCGAGGTACGTCCGCGCCAGCACGAACGTACCGCGGGTCTTCGACATCTTCTCGCCGCCGACGGTGAGCCAACCGTGCACGTGCACGCGCGACGGCGTGGTGTAGCCGCCCGCGTGGAGCATCGCCGGCCAGAACAGGCAGTGGAAGTAGACGATGTCCTTGCCGATGACGTGGACCAGCTCGGTCTGCGTGCGATCCGGGTCGCGCCAGTAGGCGTCGAAGTCTCGGCCGTGCTCGCGACAGTACTTCTCGGTCGCGCCGATGTAGCCGACCGGCGCGTCGAACCACACGTAGAAGAACTTCCCGGGGTGACCGGGGATGCCGAAGCCGAAGTACGGCGGGTCGCGGGAGATGTCCCAGTCGCGCAGACCGCCCTCGACCCACTCCATCACGTAGTTGCGGACGCTGGGCTGCAGGTCGGTCTTGCCGCCGGCGTCGGGGGCCGCCAGCCACTCGCGCAGGAACGCCTCGTGGCGGGCGAGCGGGACGAACAGGTGCTCGCTCGAGCGCAGCTCGGGCACCGTCCCGCAGATCGAGCAGTGCGGTGAGCCGAGCTCGACCGGCGAGTACGTGCTGCCGCAGACCTCGCAGGAGTCGCCGTACTGATCGGCGCTCTTGCACTTCGGGCACACCCCCTTCACGAAGCGATCGGGAAGGAACATCTGGTCGTGCGGGCAATAGAGCTGCTGCACCGGCCGCGACGTGATGTCGCCCTTGGCCTCCATGGTGGTGAAGATCGCCTCGGCGTGCCGACGGGTCTCTTCGGAGTGCGTCGTGTGGAAGATGTCGAAGCCGATGTCGAAGTCGGTGTAGTCGCGGCGGTGCTCGTGCCACGCGCGCTCGATCAGCGCCTCGGGCGTGATGCCCTCGCGACGCGCCCGCAGCTCGATCGGCGTGCCGTGGGTGTCGGCGGCCCACATGAACACGCAGTCCTCGCCCGCGAGCTTTCGGGCGCGCGCGTAGACGTCGGTCTGGACCGCCTCGAGGACGTGACCGAGGTGGATCGATCCGTTCGCATACGGCAGCGCGGCGGTGACGAGGACCTGCTTGGCCATGGCCCACGACTCTTCCCACGGCGGGGTGCTGCGCGGCAACCGGGCCGCGAAACAATGACAGCCCGACGACGATCTCCGGGCGCGGCGGCGCTACCGACCCGACGGGCGACGCATCCGCAGCTCGGTCTCGGAGAGGTACGGCATCGTCGGTCGGGCGTGCGAGGTCGCCTGCTGGACCTGTTGCTGGACCTGCATCTGGACCTGCGACCCCGCCGATGGCCCCGCCATCTCCTCGAGGCGTTGCGCGAGCGACTCGGCGACGGCACACCGACGCGCCATCGCCTCGGCAACCTCCTCGACCTGCGCCGACAGCCCCGCGACGAGCTCGGGGAGGACGTCGACGGCGGCGTACCGCAGCCGCCGCGGCGCCTGCAGGACGGGGATGAACTCGCCGGGCGACTCGGTGGCCATCGCGCGCTTGGACTCGTGGACCTTCACGGTCTTGATCGCGAGCGCATAGACCTTGCCGATGCGGCAGTACGCGAGGTAGGCCATCTCGATCGCGCGCTTGCCGTCGCGGTCGTAGGTGACGGACTCGGCGAGCGGGCGCGGGTGGACGTAGTCCATCCCGATCATCAGGCGGCCGAGCAGCGCGTCGATCCGCGCGATGAGGGCGTTGAGCTGCTCGGAGCCGTCGTTCAGTCGGCGGGCAGCCTGGCCGAGGGCATGGAGTTCCTGGGTGATCGGCATCGGTCGTTCTCCGGGTGAGGAGGGCCCCGTCAGGGGTGTTGGGGACGCGCGGTCGTCAAACCGCGGCCCGAGCGAGCGATGAAGCCAAGGTGTCGGCGATCAAGCCGACCCTTGCAGCGTACGACCAGCATGCAGCGGCGGCAACCGCGAAGATCGCCGTCGCCGCCGTTTCCATGGTGGGCGGTATTGCCCCGAACGCCGCCGGGAAGGCGGGCCTACTCCCAGCGGATGCCCTGCGCGAGCGGCAGCGCGTCGCTGCCATTGATCGTGCAGGTCTGGCGGCGCATGTACGCCTTCCAGCTGTCCGAGCCGGCCTCTCGGCCACCCCCGGTGGACTTCTCGCCGCCGAAGGCGCCGCCGATCTCCGCGCCCGAGGTCCCGAGGTTCACGTTCGCGATGCCACAGTCGCTCCCCGACGGGCTCCAGAACGTCTCGACCGCGCGGACGCTGTCGGAGAACAGCGACGACGAGAGCCCCTGCTCGACCGCGTTCTGCCACGCGATCGCCTGATCGAGGCGGTCGTCGTCGAAGCTGCGGATGTAGAGGATGGCGCTGAAGGTCTCCTCGTCCATGAGCGGGAACGGGCCGGCGTCCGGGACCCGCACGAGCGTGGGCTCGACGAAGAAGCCCGCCCCGGGCCGCGCGTTGCCGCCGGCGAGGATCTGACCGCCGTCCGCCTTGGCCCGGGCGATCGCGGCGACAAAGGCGTCGCGCGAGTGGGCGTCCACCAGGGGGCCGACCAGGTTCTTCGCGTCCCGGGGATCGCCGATGCGCTCGCCGAGCTGGCGGTACGCAGCGACGAGGCGACGTGTGAGCTCGGCCTCGACGCCCTTCGCGACGAACAGGCGCCGCGTGGTGGTGCAGCGCTGTCCCGCGGTGCCCGCTGCGCCGAAGGCGATCGCCCGCGCCGCGAGATCGAGGTTCGCGGTGGCATCGACGATGATCGCGTTGTTGCCCCCGAGCTCGAGGAGCGAGCGACCGAGGCGGGCCGCGACGACCGGGCCCACACGGCGGCCCATCGCGGTCGAGCCGGTGGCGCTGACGAGCGGCAGCCGCGGATCGGCGACCAGCGCGGTGGCGACGTCGGCGTCGGAGCCGATGACGAGCTGCATCGCGTCACCGAGGCCGGCCTCGGCGAGGATCGGCTGCAGCAGCCCGTGGGTCGCGATCGCCGACAGCGGCGCCTTCAGGCTCGGCTTCCACACCACCGGGTCGCCGCAGACCAGGGCGATCGCGGCGTTCCACGACCACACCGCCACCGGGAAGTTGAACGCGCTGATGCACAGCACGGGGCCGAGCGGCAGCCACGACTCCATCATGCGGTGGCCGGGGCGCTCGGACATCAGCGTGCGGCCGCCGATGGTGCGCGACAGGCCGGTGGCGAAGTCGCAGATGTCGATCATCTCCTGGACCTCGCCGCGGGCCTCCTCGATGCCCTTGCCGATCTCGGCCGTGACGAGGCGCGCCAGGGGCTCCTTGGCGGCGCGCAGGCGCTCGCCCATGCGGCGGACCAGCTCGCCGCGGCGCGGCCCCGGCACCTCGCGCAGCGCGACGAATGCCTCGCACGCGCGGGCGACCATCGCGTCGGACTCGGCGCGGGTGCACAGCGGAAGCTCGGCGATGGTCTGTCCGTTCGAGGGATCGACGACCGCGAGGCCCTTGCCGCTCGACGGCAGAGGCAGACCGAGCTCGGAGAAGATGGATTGGACTTCGGCGCTGAACATCGGCGGGGGCGGAGCGTAGTGCATCCCCGCGCACCGGACCAGGTCAGCGGCCGTGCGGCAGGTCAAGCCCGGCGTCAGTAGTGCGGCGGGCGCTCGTCGACGATCTCGGCCCCTTCGGCGGAGCCGTCCACGCGCTGGCGCAGGGCCTCGAGCTCCCGGGTGAGGGCGTCGAGGCGGGCCGCGTAGGCCGTCACGACCTCGTCGAGCTCGCGCAGCGTCTTGTCTTGGAACGCGATCTTGATCTCGAGTTCGACGATGCGGTCTTCCATCGGTGCCTCGACGCTAGCACGGCGGTACAGCGCCGCGGATCAACGCAGTGCCTGCGCATCGGCGCCGCGGGCGACGGCCTCGAGCCAGCGCTGCAGCGTCGCGTCGTCGCGGGTCGAGAGGATCCGCGCGCGCTCCGCCTCACTCGGCGGCACACCGCGCGCCGCCAGCACTGCGATGATTGCTTCGGCCTTTCCTTCCGCCTTTCCTTCCGCCTTTCCTTCCGCCTTTCCTTCGGCGTGACGGGTCGCGAGCGCCCGTTGGACGACGGCGTTGCCCTTCGCGAGGAGGGCCCGAGCGACGGCATCGTCGGCGCTGCCCGCCGAGACCAGGTCCCGCACCGGGAGCGGCGCGACGAGGGCCAGGTCGTCGATCACGGAGTCCGCCCCGAGGATCTCCCAGCCATCGGTCCCCGTCGACCACTCGAGCCCGCGCTCGCGCTCGACATCGATCGCGAACACGCGTCTCACCCCGCGGCGGATCAAGCTCGCGGCCTTGCGGCCCGCATGCGCGAGCGACTCGCTGGACACGACCTCGAACGCGAGTTCCTCGAGCTGACGCCCGCCGGTGATCGGATCGCGGGCCATCGGGTAGACGCTGCCGTCGGGGGCGAGGTCCTCGCGCTGTCCGGTCCGGGTGAGCATGTCGCTCGCGGCGTTGTATCCCGCGCCAGCGTATGCCTCGAGCAGCGCCGACAACTTCGAGTGGCGACTCCCGTGCGGTTCGTGGGCCGGACTCACGGAGAAGACCTCTCCGCCGACGATCTCGTAGCCGCACTCGGGCATGACCAACCGCTCGTCGGGCGCGGGGAGTCGGGTGAAATCGGGACGCGTCGCCATCGCCATGGGGGTGCACCGGGGTCGCGTGCCGGTGCCGCCTCGGGGAGTAGCGTAGCAGCCCGCACGCGCGGTCACGTTGCGAGCGACGTGCCGGGACGGACTCGGTTGGAATTGCTCGGCGGGCGGGCCGGGGGTGGCCCGGTGGTTGGCCAGGGCGGCTCGCGGGCGGGCCGGGGGTGGCCCGGTGGTTGGCCACTTCGGGCACGGGCACGGAGCGGGGCGCTGCGTTCTTCCGAACCCCGCTAGAAATCGATGTTGTCCTCGAACGCCGGGTCCACGTCGTTCCCCCAGCGCGGGAGGTCGCCCTCGTAGAGCAGGCCGTACGTCGCGTGCACTTCCATGACGCGCTTCGTGTAGCGGTAGCTCTCGCCGAACGCGATCTCCTCGATGAACGTGTCCATGTCGAGCTTGGTCGGGCCCTGGGCCTTTGCGGCCAGCCACCGCGCCACGTTGCTCGGGCCGCCGTTGTAGCTCGCGTAGGCCATCGGCGCCTGGCCGTGGAACTTCGCCAGCAACTCCGCGACGTAGTACGCCGACAGGTGCGCGTTCGTGTCGATGTCGAACAGGCGATCGGTGTCGAAGAAGTGGCCCTCGTCGGTCTCACCGAGGCGCTCGGCGAGCTGGTGCGCGGTCGAGGGCATGATCTGCAGCGCGCCGCGGGCCCCGACGTGCGACACGACGTGCGGCCGGAACCGCGACTCGGTGTACATCAGCGCCCACAGGTGCTTCGGATCGATCTTGCGGAGCCGGGCCTCGCGCTCGACCGCCGGCCGGAACGCGCGCAACGTCCAGCGCGCCTTGAACGGCGCGTCCTTCGACGTGCTCAGCTTCACGTAGGCGTGGGGCTCCTGCAGCGCGAACGCGACCTCGCGCAGGCCGACGCGCATCGCCTCGACGGTCGCGCCGTCGCGGAGCATCTTGCGGCCCGCCTTCGTCGGGGCGACGCGTGGGTACTTCCAGTTGGGCTTCCAGGCGAGGCCGACGAGGATGTCCTCGCTGCGCGGGCCCCCCGCCTTCTTGCCGCGGGTCTGGTAGGCCTGAACCGTGACGCGGAGCTCCCGACGCGCCTCGTCGTTGTAGCCGGCGAGGTACAGCTGACGCGTGCGCTCGATCGACGGCCACGCCTCGCCATACGCGGCCGCGAGACGGTCGAGCGTCGCCTGGGCCTCGGCGCGCGTCGGTGGATCCAGCTCCTCGGCGACCGGCGCGAGCTTGGTCACCGCCGGCGCTTCGAGGCCGGCGTCGAGCAGCCGCTGCCGCGCCTGCAGACCGTAGTACCCCAGCGCATCGCTGCTCGCGAGCTGACGCAGCGCGAGCGCGCCGGCGTCGCGCTGCGCCGCGTCGGCCTGGCGCACCTGCAGCTTGCCGCGGAAGTAACGGGCCTTCTTCGCGTCGCCGCGGAACTTCTTCTCGTACGCCGCGAACCCGGCGATCGCCGCCGCGTCCTCGCCCAGGCGCATCGCCAGCCACGGGTGCAGCCAGGCCCGCTCCTGCCCGTGGGCCTTGCCGTCCTTCTCGTACTTGGCCAGCAACGCACGGGCGCGCTCGTACTTGCCGCCGCGCACCGCGAGGTCGAGCGCCTCCCAATGCACGTGGGCGCGCTGGGCCTTCTTCTTGGCCTTCTTGCCGGCGAGGTCGGAGAGCCGCAGCTCGATCGCCTCGTCGTAGAAGGCGCCCTTCTCGAGGCACTTCAGCAGGTCGTCGCGGACCTCGAGACTGCCCGTGCTCGCGTAGACCTTGCGCAGGTCGGCGGCGCACGTGCCGTAGTCGCGCTGCTTGGACGCGGTGAACGATCGCGAGCGCTCGGCCTGCGAACGGATCGAGCTCGGCACGCCGGGGTCGGCGATGAGCTGCTCCAAGAGGTCGCGGGAGACGTCGGCCCGCTTGTTCCGACGGGCCGCGGTCGCGCTCGCGAGGCGCTCGGCGTAGCTCAACGGCTCGGGGCTCTTGCCGCTGCGCGCCGCGATCGCCTCGAGGGTCTCCCACGCGGCGGCGGCCTCGGGCTCGCCGGCGCGCTCGATCGTGATGCTGCGGAGCTCGGCGATCGCGTCCTTCGATCGGCCGGCCCGATCGAGGGCACGCGCGTGCTCGAGCCACATGCGCCCGCGCTCGGGGTGGTGCGGGTACTGCCCGAGCACGTCCTCCAGCGCGGCGACGGCCTTGCGCGCGCCAGCGGCGTCGCTCATCGCCGCGAGCATCTGCGCCGAGAGCACCTGCATGTGGGCGAAGTTGCGGATCGGCTCGAGCTTGGCGAGCTTGCGGAGCCGGGCGACACCAGCCTGGAGCTTCTCGTCGGCGGCCTTGCGATCGACGTCGCTGCGGCGGGCGAACGCGAGCTCGGCCTCGGCCAGCTCGACGCCGAGGACATCCGGCGGGAAGAACCGCGCGAGCTGCTTGCTCTCGACCCGCGGCGCGAGGGCAGCGATGGCCTCGGCGGGGCGCCCAGCGATGAGGTGCGCGCGTCCCAGGATGGCCCCGGCGACGAACCATGTCGGTGACCCCGGCGTGACCGACGGATCGGCGAGCAGACCATCGGCCAGGGTGATGGCTCGGGCGGCATCGCGCGCGCCGAGGGCCGTCGCGGCGCCCTGAAGCCCGTGCAGCACCGCGGTCGAGTCGGGCGTGGGCGCATCCACGGGCGGAGTGGGCGAGGCCGACGCCGCGAGCGCCGTGTCACCGAGCGCGACGATCGTCAGCGTGCCCGTCGGGGCGTCGAGCGGCGCGGTCGCAGCATCGGAGGCTTCGGGTCGGGCGACGACCAGCGCGACGAGTCCCGCCAGACCAAGGGTCGCTACCACTGCCCGTGCACGCGAACGCATCGAACGATCCCACTCCCAGCATTACACGCTAGCACGGCGTTCCCAAATTGCTTGTCGGCGGCGTGCCCCGCCGCACGCGACGGGCCGATGTGGGCCGCGGCGGATTGCCCCACACGGCGGCCCGCCGAACACGGCCCGCATCGCCCCGAGGACCGGCGCAGAACCGCGTCCCCGAGGCCGTATCGTGGGGTGTTGCGGCGCGCGACGTTCTGCACCGCATCCCACCCGGACGACCTGCTAGCGTGCGCGCCGTGACGCTTCGACGACCGACCCACTCGCTGTTCGCGACCGTGCTCGGCGCTGGCACCATGGGGGCGCAGATTGCCGCCCACCTCGCGAACGCCGGCCTGCGCGTGCAACTGCTCGACATCGTCCCGCCCGGTACGCCACCGGGCGCCCCGAGGTCGACGCGCAACGCCATCGCCGCCGGCGCGCTGAAGGCGATGCTGAAGGGCAAGCCCGCGCCGTTCATGGATCCCAGCGCCGCGGCCCGCGTCGGCGTCGGCAACCTCGAGGACGACCTCGAGGCCGCTGTCGCCAAGAGCGACCTGGTGATCGAGGCGGTGATCGAGCGGCTCGACATCAAGCAGCCCCTGTTCGCCCGCATCGCCGCGGCGGCCCCGGCCCACGCGATCCTGGGCACCAACACGTCGGGCCTCGCGATCGGGTCGATCGCCGCCGCACTGCCCGAGTCCGCGCGCCGCCGCGTGGTCGGCATGCACTTCTTCAACCCGCCGCGGTACATGCACCTGCTCGAGATCGTGCCCGGACCCGACACGGATCCGGGTGTCGTCGCCGAGCTGTCGCGCTTCTGCGAGGACGTCCTCGGCAAGGGCGTCGTGCCGTGCCGCGACACCCCGAACTTCATCGCCAACCGCATCGGCGTGGCCTCGTCGATCCTCACCTTCGGGGCGACGTTCGCGGGCAACTACACGGTCGAGGAGGTCGACCTGCTCAACGGTCCGCTGCTCGGCCGCCCGCGCACCGGCTCGTTCCGTCTCGGCGATCTGGTCGGCCTCGACGTCAGCGTCCTGGTGACCGAGAACCTGCGCAAGGTGACCTCGGGCGACCCGGCGGCGCCCAACTACGACGAGCTCCACGACCAGATGGGCACCGCCGACGTCGTGCAGAAGATGCTCGCCGCGGGCCTGAAGGGCGACAAGACCGGCGCCGGCTTCTACAAGAAGGTCAAGGGTCAAGGCGGCGCATCCGAGGTGCAGTCGATCGACTTCGCCACGCTGACGTACCGCGCGCGGATCGAGCCGACGTTCCCCGAGCTCGCCGAGATCGCGAAGATCCCCGACCTCGCCAAGCGCGTCGCCGCGGCGATGCGGGCCGAGGGCCGCGCCGGCGACTTCCTGCGCAAGGCCTACCTGCCGCTGTTCAACTACGCGGCCAACCGCCTGGGCACCATCTGCGACGATCCGCGGCCGATCGACGACGCGATGTGCTGGGGCTACGGCTGGAAGGTCGGGCCCTTCGCGCTCTGGGACGTGGTCGGCGTCGCGTGGTCGCTCGAGCAGATGAAGGCGATGGGCATCACGCCGGCGAAGACCGCGGTCGCCCTCGTCGCGACGGGTGAGGGCGCGACGTGGTACGGCGGCACGCCCGCCGCACCGACGGTGTTCGATCCCCAGCGGGGTGCGCACCAGCCGATCCCCGCCAAGCCGGGCGTGCTCGTCCTCGGCGAGCGACGGGCCGCGGGCGCGGAGATCCACGCGACCAAGACCGCGAGCCTCCTCGACGTCGGCGACGGCATCGCGGTGCTCGAGTTCCGCTCGAAGATGAACACCCTCGACGAGGGCGTGCTGACCATGCTCCGCGAGGCGCCGGCCAAGCTCCTCGATCGCGGCTTCCGGGGCCTCGTCATCGGCAGCCAGGACGAGAACTTCTCGGCCGGCGCCGACGCGCGGCAGATCCTGGCGATGGCCACCGCCGGCAAGTGGGACGAACTCGGCGCCGCGGTGAAGCTGTTCCAGGACACGCTCATGGATCTGCGCCACGGCGAGCTGCCGGTGGTCGCGGCGCCCTACGGCATGACGCTGGGCGGCGGGGCCGAGTGCACGCTGTCGTGCGACGCGGTCGTCGCCCACGCCGAGCTGTACATGGGCCTCGTCGAGGCCGGCATCGGCGTCGTGCCGGCCGGCGGCGGGCTCAAGGAGATCGTCCGCCGCGCGTCGGCGTGGGCGAGCCAGGTCGAGGGCGGCGATCCGTACCCGATGGTCCGCCGCGGCTTCGAGAACGCCGCGCAGGGCAAGGTCAGCACCAGCGCCGCCGAGGCCCGCGCGATCGGGTTCCTGCGCGACACCGACAGGATCGTGTTCCACCGCATGCAGGTCATCGCGCAGGCCAAGCGCACCGCGCTCGCGCTGGCGGACGCGGGCTACACCCCGCCCGATCGCGACGAGCCGATCACCGTCGTCGGCTCGGGCCGCGGCGCGAGCTTTTTGATGGGCGCCGCCCTCTTCCACTGGGGCGGCTACGCGTCGGCCCACGACAAGCTCGTCGGCGAGAAGATCGGCCACGTGCTGTCGGGCGGCATGAAGCCGCCGGGCACCGTCGTGACCGCCCAGGATCTGTTGGACCTCGAACGCGAGGCGTTCGTCAGCCTGTGCGGCGAGGAGAAGACCCGCGCCCGCATCGAGCACACCCTCAAGACCGGCAAGCCCCTCAGGAATTAGCCATGACGAACTCCAACCGTCCCCAAGCCGTCATCGTGGCCGCGCGGCGCAGCGCCGTCGGCCGAGCCCTGAAGGGTAGCCTCGTCGACACGCGACCCGACGACTACGCCGCCGAGGTCATCCGCGGCACGCTCGCCGCCCTGCCCTCCCTGCCGGCGTCGCACATCGACGACGTGGTGCTCGGCTGTGCGATGCCCGAGGCCGAGCAGGGCCTCAACGTCGCGCGGCCGATCGCGCTGCACGCCGGGCTGCCCGACGCCGTCTCGGCGATGACCGTCAACCGCTTCTGCGCCTCGGGCCTGCAGGCGGTGGCGATCGTCGCCGAGCGGATCCTCTGCGGCGCCATCGACTGCGGGCTCGCCGGCGGCGTCGAGTCGATGAGCATGGTGCCGATGGGCGGCAACAAGGCCGTGCTCAACCCGACGATCGTGCGCACGCGGCCGGAGGTCTACATCTCGATGGGCCTCACCGCCGAGAACGTCGCCCATCGCTTCGAGGTCTCGCGCGCCGATCAGGACGCGTTCGCGCTGCAGTCCCACCAACGCGCGGTCGCAGCCCAGGCCGCGGGTCGATTCGCCGACGAGATCGTGCCGGTGACCACGGCCAGCGGCGCGCGGTTCGACGTCGACGAGTGCCCGCGCGGCGACACCACGCTCGAGGCCCTCGCCGCGCTGCGCCCGGTGTTCCACGCCAAGGGCAGCGTCACCGCGGGCAACAGCTCGCCGATGAACGACGGCGCCGCGGCGGTCGTGCTCACCAGCGAGACGTTGGCCAAGGACCTCGGCCTGCGGCCGCGCGCGCGCTTCGTCGGCTTCGCCACCGCCGGCGTCGCCCCCGAGATCATGGGCATCGGTCCCATCGCCGCGATCCCGAAGCTGCTCGCGCGCACCGGCGTGAAGCTCGAGGACATCGACGTCATCGAGCTCAACGAGGCCTTCGCGGCGCAGGCCCTCGCCGTGGTGCGCAAGCTCGGCCTCGATCCCGCCAAGGTGAACCCCAACGGCGGTGCCATCGCCCTGGGCCATCCGCTGGGCTGCACCGGCGCCAAGCTCGTCGCCTCCGCGCTCGCGGAGCTCGAGCGCACAGGTGGGCGATACGCCCTGGTGTCGATGTGCATCGGCGGTGGCATGGGCGCCGCCGGGCTCTTCGAGCGGATGTAGTTCCAGCGCATTCGGGATCACGACGCGATCCTCGTCGCCGAAATTACTTTCGTAAAAAACGAGCGCGCGGGGCATCCAAGCCCCACGATCGGGGTCTGGGGACAGACAGGTCGCGGGGCCATGCAGCGCACCGAAACGCAGACGCGGATCGATCCGATCGGCGCAGGCATCCCGATGCCGGTGCACGACGATCGCTCGATGCGCGCGCGACCGCAGCCGCGCGACACGGGGCCCGACGGCGCCCCGGACATCGGCTCGCGCGTGGGCCGATACGTGCTCGAGCAGCGCATCGGCGAGGGCGGGATGGGCGTGGTCTACCGCGCGTTCGATCCCGACGTCGGTCGCACCGTGGCGCTGAAGTTCGCGCGGGCGCAGCACGGCGCGATCGATGCGCGCGTGTGGTCCCGCCTGCGCCGTGAGGCCCAGGCCCTCGCCCGGATCCGCCACCCCAGCGTCGTGGGGCTGTACGAGATGGGCCACGATCCGCGCGGCGCCTACCTGGCGCTCGAGCTCGTCGAGGGCGTGCACCTGCGCCGATGGTTGCAGGTGCGGCCGCGACCGCTCGCGCAGATCGTCGCGGTGCTCGAGCGCGTCGCCGTCGCACTCGACGCGGTGCACCGCTGCAACCTCCTGCACCGCGACATCAAGCCGACCAACATCCTCGTCACCCCCGAGGATCGCGTGGTGCTCGTCGACTTCGGGCTCGCCCTCGGGTTCTCGGAGCTCACCACCGCGCCCGACGGCACCTCCCACGTCGACAACACGTGCCGCACGCGGATGACCCGGATGAACACGGTCGTCGGCACCACGCACTACATGTCGCCGGAGCAGCTGATGGGGCGCGACCTCGACGTGCGCAGCGACGTGTTCTCCCTGGCCGTCACGGCGTACGAGGCGGTGTATGGCCAACGCCCCTTCGCCGAGACCACGGCGTACGGGCTTGCGGTGACCTACGACGCCGCGATCCCGCCGAGCCCACCGAAGGGCGTGGTACCGCGGTGGCTCCGTCGCGCGCTGCTCGAGGGGCTCGCGATCGATCCCGCCGCGCGCACCCCGTCGGCCGAGGCCTTCGCGACCGCCCTGCGACCACCGCGCTACGGTGGCCTCGCCCTCCTCGCCGCGGTCGCCGGCGGAGCGCTCATCGGGGCCAGCGCGGTGGGCCTCGGGCTCGGGAGCCCGGGCGAAGCTGTCAAAACCGGCGGAGGATCGGCCGCCGAGACCCGCGAAGCTGGCATGGCCGTCGCGCCGTGAGGAGCCGCCCAGGGCGCCGGAAAAGACCCAACGCCGGTCGCACGGAACCCCGGCGCCCCCGCCATGGCCCCCGATGACCGCCTCCACGGTCACCCCTGACCATGCGCGACGAGATCCCCACCCTGAGCGCGGACGAGCGAGCGCTGCTGCAGCGCTTCCGCGTCGATGAGAGTCCCGAGCCCGCGGTGGCGGCTCGGGTCCTGCGAAGCCTGTCCGCCCAGCTCGGCGCGTCGGCACCGACGGTCGAGCGCCCGTGGTGGTTGTGGCTGCGCGCCGGCGGCCTGAGCGTCGCGATCGCGGCGTGCGGGTTGCTCGTGCTCGGCGGCACCGCGCGCGTGCTCGCGCCGACACCCCGGCCGAGCGCGACCGAGGCGATGGACGTCGCCACCCCGACCGCGACGCCGAAGGCGACGGAGCCCGCCGCGGTCCCGGCCGCCCCCGTCGCCGCGATCACACCGGAGGCCCCGCTTCCGGAGGTCCGCCCGAGCGAGCCGGCCGCGGCACCGCCCGTCCTCGAGGCGAGCAAGCCCAAGACCCGCGCGTCCCGACCCAACGTGGGCGAGGCCCCGGCCCCCGCGCCGATCGACGCCGCCGCCGAGATCGCGCTGTTCGGGGCCATCAAGACCGAGAGGGACGCGGGCGAGCGCCTCGCCGCGATCACGAGGTACCGCCGCGACTTCGCCAAGGGCTCGTTCACGCAGGAGGTCGCCGTGCTGGAGATCGAGGCGCTGTGCAAGCTCGGCCGCACGCGCGAGGCCACCGAGCGCTCCGCCGCCTTCGCCGATCGCTTCGGCGACTCGGCCTACGCAGCGATCGCGCGTCGCGGCTGCGCGGAGGCCAAGCCGTGAGACGCCTGGCGTTCGTCGGCCTCGTCGCAGCGCTCGGCGCCTGCGGGCCGACGCACGCCGACTGCGACGACGGAGCGTCGAGCTGCTTCGGCGACGCGGGACCGTGTCTCGGCGAGGCGCGGACGTACACGACCGACCTCGCGCCGCGGCACCTCGTGGCCGGTGACTTCGACGGCGACGATGCGATCGACGTGCTCGCGGTCGGTGACACGCCGGCCGGGGCGATCGTCGCCGAGCTGCACCGAGGGCTCGGCGACGGCACCTTCGCCGCCGCGACCCCGAGCGATCGGACGGGCTGCAGCGCGTACCCCCTGGGCGACGACGTCGATGGCGACGGCACCGACGACCTGCTCTACCCCGACTGCACCGGCGACGCGCTGGTGGTGTGGGGCGGGGATGCGGCGCCGACACCCGTCGCGCTCCCGTTGGTGCTCACCACCGCGGCGATCCTCGACGCCGACGCCGACGGGCACCGCGACATCCTCGCGTTCGGCCTCGATCCGCAGCAGGCCCCGGCGATGGCCCTCGTGCGTGGCCTCGGGGCCCGCGGGTTCACGGCGGGCCCGGCGATCCCGCTGGTCGACGGCGCGACGCCGACCGGCGTGCGCACCGGGGATCTCGACGGCGACGGCCACGTCGATGCGATCACGTGGATCGCGGGCGTCGCGGATACCATCGTCGTGCGCCGTGGCGACGGCGCGGGCGGCTTCGGCCCCGCCACACCGCTCGCACCGGCGACCGCCGCCGGCCACATCGCCGTCGGCGACGTCACGGCGGGTGGCTTCGACGAGCTCGTGATCGCAGCGCCCTCGCAGCAGCGCCTCGTGATCGGCCGCGGCGACGCGCAAGACATGGCGAGTGTCTCGCCGTATCGACCCGCGCAGTCGACGATCGCCGCGCTGACGGAGAGTTCGGGCGAGCGCTCGCAGGGCGCGTTGGTCGTCGACGGGTTCGAGCCCGAGGTCCGGTACTATGTCGTCGACCGCGATGGCGCCCCCCAGGAACACGGACGGCTCGAGACGCCGCACGCCGCCCAGTGGGTGGCCGCGCCGGATCTCGATGGGGACGGCGAATCGGATCTGTTGGTCGGTCACCTCGCGGCAGGTGCGTTCTCGGTGTGGTTGTCGTCGGAGTCGTAGGCGCCGGACGGCGGCCCAGAACTCGAAGTGGATCGGACAGTGGAGCGTGGAGTGGGTCGTGCCCTGGACGGCACGACGGTCGGGGCGCCGGACGGCGCGAGAAGGTGTTCGAGGTTCGAAGTGGACGAACGTGGACGTAGACCCCAGCGCAGCGAGCTCCGCCCCCGGCACGACGGCCGTGGGCCGACCCCTGCGCATCAGGATGGGCCTCGGCCCGTCGACGACCGTCGACCCTGGGTGTGCTTGCCCGGCGGAGGCGCGCCGGTGAGCGGGCTCGACCCCGAGTTCTCCGCGATCTATCGGGCGCAGTTCGCCTTCGTGTGGCGCATCCTGCGTCGCCTCGGCGTGCCCCCCGAGGCGCTCGAGGACGCGGCGCAGGACGTGTTCCTGGTCGTGCACCGCCGGTGGACCGCCTACGATCCGGAGGTGCCGATCCGCTCGTGGCTCTTCGGGATCACCCGCCGCGTCGCCGCCGACACGCGCAAGCGGCTGCACCGCGCGTCGTCGCGGATCGGCGCCCACGCCGACACCGAGCGCCTCGGCGATCCCAAGGACCACGCCGCCAAGGCCGAGGCCACCGACTTCGTCGCGCGCTTCCTCGACACCCTCGACGAGGACAAGCGCGCGGTGTTCTTCCTCGCCGACATCGAAGGGCTCACCGCCCCGGAGATCGGCGCGGCGCTCGGCGTGAACCTCAACACGATCTACGCGCGCCTGCGCGCCGCACGGATCCGGTTCCAGGCCGCGCGCGCCGAGTGGTACGGCGAGACGACCGACGTCGGCTGACCGCGCTGCTAGAGTGCGGCGGTGCGTCGAGCGTCGATGGGGGTCCTCGTCGCGATCGCGCTCGGCTGTGGCGGGGACCCGTCGCCGCGGGAGCCACCGCCGAGCACCGCGACCGTACCTCCGGACGCGCGCGTGGGCGTGGACGCGTGCCTCGACGCCGCCGGGGACCTCCCGCCGCCCGACGCCGCCGTGGTGCGGGCGGCGTGCGCCGAGCAGCGCTCGCGGCGGATCCCGGGCGTCGTGGTCGCGATCGCCGAGCACGGCCGTGTCGTGCTGCGCTTCGCCCACGGGGTGCGCTGCAGCGGTCGCAGCGGTGACGTCACGCCGACCACGGCATTCCGCATCGGATCGCTGACCAAGGCGATCACCGCCGCGACTGCGTTCGCCCTCGCCGAGGGTCCGACCGCGGTCGTCGATCTCGACGCACCGCTGGTCGCCGCTGACCTCGCGGCGCTCGGCCTCGATGCCTCGCTCGCCGGCGCGACGCTGCGGATGCTGCTCGATCACCGCGCCGGCCTGGCCGAGCAACCCGCCCATGCGGGCCTGCGTGGCCGCGACGCGTCGGAGATCCGCGCGGCGTTGGTCGGGCCCGCGGTCGATCCTCCGGGCACCGCGTGGCGCTACGCCAACGGCGGCTACGTGCTCGCCGGCGCATGGCTCGAGCGCCGCGGTGGCGCGCCGTGGTCGACGCTCGTGCGCCGCGAGATCCTCGGACCGCTCGGCATGACCGGCGCGCGGACGCTGCCCGATCCCCAGGGTGACGTGGCGTGTGGTCACCTCCCCGCCGGCGACGGCTGGGATGCCTTCGACGTCCGCGAGGACTTCGATCGCTTCGCCTTCGGACTCGAGGCCACCGCGCCCGCCGGGGGTCTCGTCGCGACCGCCGACGATCTCCTCGCGTTCGCGACGGCCCTCTCGCAGACCTCGACCGACGCGCCGCCGTGGGCCCGGCGCATGCGCGACGCCGTCCTCACCGACGCGCACCCGACCGGGCGACGCGCGGACGAGCGCTACGCCGCGGGGCTCGACGTCACGACCTCCGGCGACGAGGTCGTGTTGCGCCACGCGGGCAACACTGGTGACTTCTTCGCGGAGCTGGCGTGGGTCCCGTCGCGGGGCGCCGTGGCGGTGGTCCTCGGGAACACCGGCGTGCCCCTGGCCGCGACCCTGGCCGCCGCGCTCACGCGCATCGGCGTCGATCCCCGGCGCGAGCCGGCGACCGCCCCATAGTCCGCCCCGCGAGCGTCCCGCGCCCGCGTCGTCCACGGGCGTCGCATCGCGCTACCCTTCGCGCCGCCCATGACCCTGGCCCGGCTCTTCGACGCGGTCGCGCGCGCCCACCCCGGCGAGCTCGCCATCGTCTCGAGCCGCGGCGACCTCACCTACGCGGCGCTGCGCGACGCGGTCGATCGCCTCGCGCGACGCCTGCGGGCCGTCGGCATCGCCGACGAGGTTCCGGTCGGCATCGCGGTGCCGCGATCGCCCGCGTCGATGATCGCCGCCCTCGCGGTCCTGCGCGCCGGCGGTGCCTATGTGCCGATCGACCCGGCGTACCCGATCGAGCGTCAGCGATGGATGGCCGACGACGCGGGCATCCGCGCGCTGCTCGTCGATGCCGCGCAGGGACCGACCGCGACGTGGGCTGATCCCACGCTGCTCGTCGACGTCGCGGACGGCGACGACGGCGACGCGCTCCCGGATCCCCCCGACACGCCCGACGCCCTGCTCTACATCCTCTACACCTCCGGCAGCACCGGTCGGCCCAAGGGCGTGTGCGGCACCCATGCGGCGACGCTCAACCGCGTGCGCTGGGGCTGGGATGCCCTGCCCTTCGCTCCCGGCGAGGTCGTCGGCCACCGCAGCTCGCTCAACTTCGTCGACGCGGCCCCCGAGATGTTCTCCGGCCTGCTGCGCGGGGTGCCGACCGCCGTGGTGCTGCCCGAGGAGCTGACGGATCTCGGCCGCCTCGTCGACGCGCTCCGACGACACCGCGTCACGCGACTCACCGTCGTGCCGTCGATCCTCGCCGCGTTGCTACGGGCGGTGCCCGACCTCGCCGCCGCGCTCGATCCCCTGCGCACCTGGATCACCAGCGGCGAGGAGCTCCCACTGCCGCTGCTGCAGGCGTTCCGCCGCGCGCATCCGAAGGCGACGCTCGTGAACATCTACGGCACCACCGAGGTCACCGGGGACGTCACGTTCGCCGCGTTCCCGCCCGACGCCCCGCTGCCCGCCGTTCGCGTGCCGATCGGCGTCGCGATGGCCGGCGCGGAGCTGTGGATCCTCGACGCCGCGGGCGCGCCGGTCGTCGACGGCGAGGCCGGGGAGCTCTACGTCGGCGGGCCCGTCCTCGCCCGCGGCTACCACCGCCGTCCCGCCGATCAGGCGGTGCGCTTCCCGGTGCACCCGACGCGCGCAGGCGAGCGGGTGTTCCGCACCGGCGATCTCGTCCGCCGCGACGACGCCGGCGCCCTGCACTACCTCGGACGCATGGACAACCTCGTGAAGGTCCGCGGCGTCCGCATCGAGCTCGAGGAGATCGAGCGGAGCCTCCGCGGGGCCGTTCCCGGGATCGACGACCTCGCGGTCGTGCTCGCGGAGGATCAGCTGGTCGCCTTCGTCACGCCGGCGGACGCCGACACCGACGCCGTGCGCCGTGTCGCCCGCGAGCGGCTGCCCGCAGCGATGCAGCCGAGCCGCGTGATCGCCGTGGCCGCGCTGCCCCTGTCGCCCAACGGCAAGTGCGATCGCAAGACGCTCGCGGCCGCGGTGCGCAGCACGACGCGGGAGCTCGCGACCGAGCAACACCCCGCCACGGCGACCGAGCGCCGGCTCGCGGCCCTTTGGGCGCCGCTGCTCCGCCGCGACGACATCGGTCGCGACGATTCCTTCGCGGGCCTCGGCGGCGATTCCCTCGCCCTGGCCGAGCTGTCGCTGACGCTCGAGCGGGGCCTCGGCAAGGTCGAGCTCGGCCTGCTCCGCGACGGCTCGCTGGCCCGGATCGCCGCGGTGCTCGACGGTGAAGCGGCCCCGTCGGCGACGACGCGCGACGACAGCGTCACGATCACGCCGTTCTCGGACGGCGCCGACGATCCCGACGTGATCGCGATGCTGCTCGAGGCCTCGGCCGACGCGTCGCTCTGCGCCGCCACCGAGCTGCCCGCGCGCATGGACGCCGCGGCCGCCCGCGCCTACTGCCGCCGCAGCGAGGGCGTCGTCATCCGCCTGCGCGGCGAGCCGGTCGGCGCCGGCATCGTGCAGCGCGACCCCAACCTCGGCGAGGGCGTCGTCGTCCCCGCCGGCGCGGTGCAGCTCGACGAGTGGCTGCTGCCGCGCTTCCGATCCCAGGGCATCCTCGGCGAGGGCCGAGCGTGGCCGTTGCTCGTGGCGTGGCTCGCCGAGCGCTTCGACCACGAGGTCAGCGTCGTCTGGGAGGACCACCTCGCGATGCTGGCGATCCTCCGCGCGCGCGGGTACACCCGCGTCGGTCGCAGCTACTGGCGCAGCACGCCGGAGGGCGACGGCACCGAGGGCTACTGCGAGGTGTGGCTGTACGATCTGCGGCCGCACCGCTGAAGTCGTCAGCGGGTGCCGGGCACGCCGTCGGCCCACGACGGCAGTTCGATCGATCGCCGCTCGCGGATCGCCTGGACGATCCACGCCCCCGGGCCGTCGTCCGCCGCCGCCTCGAGGACCGGCTGGGGCACGGTGATCGCCCAGCGCATCGCCTCGGCCGCCTCGGCGTCCCAGCGCTGCCGCACGCTCGGGGCGTCGGTGGCCATGAGCCCACCGCGACATGCAGGCGCGCCGCAGGTGCACACGAAGCCCTCGACCACGAAGTCGAGGCCGTACTCGCACGTGAGCTCCTCGTCGACCCCGATGTCGCGCCGGGCGATCTCCATCAACGTGCCGATGCTCGTCGTCGACGGGTCGCACGAGTGGTTCATGTAGCGGCCGTGATCCCAGCAGAGGATCCGCCGGCCGTGGCCGTCGACGTAGGCGTAGCGATCGACCTGCCGCTGCAGCACCGGCGGCAGGGCATCGCGCTGCGCGGGGCCGATCACCTGATCGAGCGCGTCGTGCAGCCACACCACCGTGCCGCGGGGGATCGGCTGGCTGGCGAACACGCCGAAGCCGGTCTGCTCGTCGATCCGCCGCAGGTAGGTGTCGGGATGGATCATTGGTAGACCCTACCTTCCTTCTCTCTTGGATTGAATTCCGGTAGGGCCCCCGTTCAAACCGTGCGTGCGAATTTCCCGCACACGGCTTACCGGTGGTCTCTCGGTGTCGCGGTACTGCACG
>JBIJCC010000089.1:0-42935 GCA_044344875.1 Nannocystaceae bacterium | reverse complement strand
CTGACGTCGTCCACATCAACCCGATCGACACCGAGGCCGTCGCCCTCGCTGAGGCAGCCGCACCTGCCTGCATCGCTACTTAGAATTCCCTTCTCCCCTGTCTCAAAGTCGTTGACACGTTCCGGGCCGCTCGGGACATGCCCTCGATCCTCCGGCCGTTTGGCCGTTCTGCGCCCGTAGGCGCTCTCGGCCGGCCCCCACGTTTGTGACGTCATGCGAGGCACCGCGGAGAGCAAGGCCCGCGCCAGGTGCTGGGCGCGCGACGAAACGGGGGGATTCTGCGGGCCTGTTCCGCGTGCCACCGCTCGCGCGGGAAGCCGAGGTTCACGGAACACCGCCGTACGGAACCTCCACGTCCTGCCACCCGCCGCGCGCGTGCGAGCACGCCGACGATCTCCGAGTTCAGTAGACTCCCGTGATCCTCAGCCAGGAGCCCGACGCGTTCCATGTCCGCCGATTCCCTCCCCGATGTCGCCCGCGCCCATCACCTCCTCACGACGACGCTGAGCCAGCCTCGCGAGGGTGAGATCCTCGAGAAGCGCCTCGTCGACGCGACCGTCAGGGTGCTGGATGGGCCCGACGAAGGCGCGACTTACACGCTGCCCTACCCGCGTGCGCTCGGTGGCCGCGGCGAACACGTCGACATCCCGTTGACCGACGCATCGGTCAGCGCGACGCACTTCGAGCTCACGTTCGCCGACCACGTCGTCTACTTGCGCGATCTCGGTAGTCGCAACGGCACGTGGGTCGGACGTGCACGGCTCGAGGACAGGATCCAGCTCCACGACGGCGCGGAGTTCCACGCCGGCGGTTGTGGGCTCCGCGTCGACTTCGGAGGCGAGCGCGACCGACCCATCACCACGAGCGAAACCTTCCATGGGATGCGAGCGACGAGCCTGAAGATGCGGCAGGTCTTCGCGCTGCTCGCCCGGGTGGCCCCGCTTCCGCTCTCGGTGCTCTTGCTCGGCGAAACCGGCACCGGGAAGGAGGAGGCCGCACGCGCGCTGCACCTCGGCTCCGGCCGCACCGGGCCGTTCGAGGTGCTCGACTGCAGCGGCATCCCGCGAGACCTCGCCGAGTCCACGATTCACGGGCATGCCAAGGGCGCGTTCACGGGTGCGGTGAGCGACCGCCCCGGCGCCTTCGAGCAGGCCGACGGCGGCACGCTGCTGCTCGACGAGATCGGCGAGCTCCCACTCGACATGCAGACCCGCCTCCTGCGCGTGCTCGACCGCCGCGAGGTCCAGCGGGTCGGCGAGACCAAGGTCCGTCCCGTGGATGTCCGCGTCCTCGCCGCGACGAACCGCGACCTCAAGCTCGAGGTGGCCGCGGGCCGCTTTCGGCCGGACCTCTACCACCGCCTGGTGCTGATCACCGTGGAGCTGCCGCCGCTACGCGAACACGCGGATGACGTCGGTGTCCTGGCGCGCCACTTCCTCCAGTCCGTGTCGGCTGCGCGGGGCCGAACCTTCACCCTCTCCGCCGAAGCGATCGCGCTGTTGGGCACGCAGCCGTGGCCCGGCAACATCCGAGAGCTCAAGGCCGTCATCGAGCGCTCGGGCTACCTCGCCCGCGACGCGCTGCTCGGGGTCAGCGACATCGTGCTCGACCCGAGCGGCTCTCGCTCCGTGGAGGACGAGCGCCTGCTCGAGCTACCGTTGAAGCAGGCGCTGGAGTTGGTGACCGATCGGTTCTGCCGGGACTATTGCCAGCGCCTGCTCGCTAGGTTCGACTCGGATCTGGACCGACTCGCCGCTCATGCGGGCTACAGCCGGAAGGGGCTGCGGGAGTTGATGCGGCGCGTGGGACTTCGCGTGGACTGACAACGGACAAGCGAATCGCGCTCGGCACTCAACCCAAGGACCCGATGGACGCGAATGCGAGACGTGCTACCAAGCACGGACCATCATCCACCCCGAACGTTCGGGCGCGGTATCAAGTCAGAGAAATACCATGCAGACCTCTCCCTCATTCTTCGTACCCAACGCCACCCCCGACAACCAGGAGTCAATCTACGCGGAGCATGCTCGACTTTGCAGACTTGCCATCCCACCCGCGGCAGAACGCATCTTCGCGATTGAGTTCGAGAGCAAGGGCGAGACATGGCGTGCACAGGTGGGCATGACACTCCGTGGCACCAAGCACACAAGGAAGAGAGTCAAGGGCAAGACCGTCGAGCAAGTTCAGCATCTGTCCGACCCCGCGCTCGTGCTGGCGATCTTCGCCGGTTCACCGTACCAGGTCGTCACGAACCAATGCAGGCCACTCGATGTGGGTTCACAGTGGGTGAATCCTCTTCTTGCAGGTGTCCCAAGGTCCGTGACCCTGTTCAGCCCGTCGGCTTGACGCCCGTCCTCGCGAGCAGCCGGCTCACGGCATCCTTCCGACTCGTCTCGGGGTGGCCGTTCGCCGCTGAGACCAAGCGAGTTCCCAGATCCCAGATCGACTGTGGCCGGGTGAGCGCGCCGACGGCTTGCACTCCCCATGCACTTCGGCGACGCTCCGCCCCGATGAAGAACACCCCCGCCGATTCCGGCATTCACGCCCTCGTCCGAATGATCGCCGAGAAGGCTCCCACCACCACGATCGGAGAACTGCTGGCAGATCCCTCGTTTGGACCGCGCTTCCGGGCGCTCCCCATCGGGCAGCTCCTTGGTGCTGCGCCTCCTGCCCCACCCGTGGCGCCCACACGACCGCAGGCGACCAAGCAGACCGCATCCGGGCCGCGGACATCGACCGCCTCGATCGACGTCCGTACTCCGGCTGGGCGCGAGGTCTACGACACCTCCGTACTTGCGGCCATCGCCGCCCATCGCGAGCCCGCATCCGCGACCGACGTGCGTGCGAAGGCCGGCGGTACCGATCTGCAGTTCCGCGCCGCCGTCGAACGACTAATCGCAGAGAAGAAGGTGCGTCGGACGGGCAAGGCCCGGGGCACCCGCTACAGCGCGGCGTGATCGCGGGAGCCCGCGCACACGGCAGCGAGCCCACTGCGAGGTGGAGCGCCGAGGCCAACCCCGGCGCCTCGGCGCGACGGAGGCCCGCTTCACGCACACCCCCACGCCCCACTCGTTCCAGGCATCCTCACCCACGCGCCCGCGGACCCACCCCATGCTCGCCGGCCTGCTCTCGCTGCGACTCACGCTCGCTGCACCGCCCCCCATCCCGCTCCCGCCCGATCCCCTCGAGCTCGAGCTGGTCTGGCGCGCGCCCGCCGGTTGCCCCGCGCAACCAGACATCGAGCGACGCCTCCGCGAGCTGCTCCCGGGCGAGCCCACCGGCGACGGGATCCTCTACGTCGAGGGCGACGTCACGATCGACAGCACCGGCGCCCACCTCTCCCTGGCCTCCACGTTCCATGGCGTCACCGAGCGTCGCGAGATCACGTCGACCCACTGCGCGGAGCTCGGAGAAGCGACCGCCGTGCTGCTCGCCGTCGCCCTCGAGCCCGACACGAACGCCCGACGGACCGCGCCGAAGCCCGCCGCCGCGATCGTCGAACCACCGCCGCGCGCACCCACGGACGCGCCGCCACCGGTCGTCGACGATCTGCCCATCGTTCCGCTCGCCGACCCACCGCGCTCCGACGCCCCCCTCACACCGCGGCCCGACCCGGCCCGCCGCGCCCGCATCCCCGCGCTCGGCCTGCGCATCGCCGCCGGGATCGAGGTCGGCGCTCTCCCTCCGCCGGCTGGCGCGGTGCAGCTCGCGGCCCTGCTGCTCTGGCAACGCGCGCGACTCGAGGTCCACGGCACGTACCTCGCCCCCCGCACGCGGCGCGACGCGTCGGGCCAGGGCGCGCGACTGCAGCTCGGAGCCGCCGGCGTCCGCGGCTGCGGGCGGGTCTTCGCCCGCGCGGTCGAGTTCCCGCTGTGCCTCGGCGCCGAGGCCGGCGCGATCCGGGGCCGCGCCGTCGGCCTCGGCGACACCGTCACGATCGGACCGTGGGCCGCCGCGATCGCCTCGGCGGGCGTTGCCCGCGCGTGGGGACCCGTCGCGATCCACTTCGCCGTAGAGGGCCTCGGGCGGCTCGTGGGGACCCGTTTCCTCGTGGGTGACGTCCTGGCCTCGCGCCAGTTCCCCGTGTCGGCGCGGGCACTCTTGGGGATCGAGCTGCGCCCCGCGTGGGGCCCCAGGGTTCGCCAATCGTGGAATCGACCGATCACCTTCGTGGAACCGGGGGGCGCGTGGACAATAGGCCGGCGATGCCCCGCCCGCGCCACGCCGCCGCCCCACCGACGATGGAGGTGCTGTACCGGGCGCACTACGGCTTCGTGTGGCAGACCGTCCGTCGCTTCGGCGTGCTGCCGGCGCTGACCGACGACGCGGTGCAGGACACGTTCGTCACCGCGTTCCGCCGCTTCGACGAGCTCGCGCCACCCACCGCGAAGGCGTGGCTGTACGGCATCGCGCGACGTATCGCGAGCAACTACCGCCGCGCCGACTTCCGCGCGGCGCGTCGGCGTGCCGCCCTGGCGGTGACCACCTCCGCGCCGACCGACTCGCCGGCGTCCCCCGAGCTCGTGCTCGTGTTCGATCGATTCCTGCGCGGCCTCGATCCCGTCGATCGCGAGCTGTTCGTGCTCTCCGAGATCGAGGGCATGACCGGGCCCGAGGCCGCGAACGCCCTGTCGCTCAACACGAGCACGACCTACAGCCGGGTCCAGGTGCTGCGCCGCCGCTTCCGCGAGGCCTGCGTCGGCCGCGAGCCGGTCGCGGTCGTGGCCGCGATCCGCGGGGAACAACCGCGCGCATCGTCCCACGGATGGTTGTTGCTGCTGCCGAAGCTCGGGCTCCCCGTGGCGACGCAAGCCGCGCCCCTCGGCACGACCTCCCTCGGCCAGATCTTCGGCAAGGCCGCCGCGATCGCGTTCGGCGTCACGGTCGCCGCCGCAGCCGCGACGATCACCGTGCGCCCGACACCCGACGCGGTGACGGTCGCGATGACGCCGGTCGCCGCGGGTGCCCCCGTCGACGCTTCGCGAATCCCGGCCAGTCCCGTCGCGCCCGCGAGCCTGCCGTCGCCGCCGGTGCAGACTGCGTCGAGCATCGCCGCGCCGGTCACCGCAGCGGCGGCCCCTCGCGACATTCCGCGCCGTGAAACACCCGCGGACGCGACCTCGATCGAGCGCGACAATCGAATGATGCTCGACGCGAAGCGACAGCTCTCGTCGGGGGACGCTGCGACCGCGCTGGCGACGACCGAGCAGCACGCGCGCGAGTTCCCCGGCAGCGCCCTCGCCGACGCCCGCAGCGCGCTGCGCATCGAGGCCCTGTGCGCGCTCGACAGGGTCGAGCAGGCCCGCGGTGAGGCCCGCGTCTTCACCCGCGCGCGCCCCGGCTCACCGGTCACCGCGAGAATCGAACGATCATGCGCGGGCGCCTTCGTGGAATCGCCGGACCCCGGACAAGCACAGGGGCGATGACTCGCGCAACGCACTCCCATCTCTCCGTCGTCCTCGGCTCGATCCTCGCCGCACCGCTGCTCGCGTGCGAGTTCAGCAAGCAACTCGACCCCGACGGCATCGCCGGCACCGGCTCTACGGGCGACGACGGCGAGATGTCCGGGACGACCGGTACGTCCGACGGCGCGTCGATCTCGTCAACGTCAGCGACCGCGACCGCGACCGCGACCGCGACGAACACCGCCGGTGAAGACACGACGGTCGGCGAGACGACTGGGACCGCGGGTGCGCATCACCCCGCGTGCGAGGCGGCCGCCCCGTCGCCGCTACCCGAGGTCCCGCCGATCAACGCGGATGGGGAGGGTCGGCCGAACTTCGATCTGTGGCGCGACCTACCCTGCGGTGCGGGCGGGCACCTCTGTGGTACCGCCGGCTCAGCGTCCGCGTGCGAGTCGCAGTTCATGTGCCTGCAGACTGACCCCGGCGTCGGCGGCGTGTGCACGTACTTCGACTCCGATGCGTCGTGCGACGGCGAGGGTGAGGTGATCGGCTACGGTGACGGGACGTGCTGGATGTGCGCCCCGATCCAGGCCCACGCCGACGCATGCTGTGCCGCACTACCTGGGTTCGACTGCCGTGCCTGGCCGTATCCCGCCGATGGCACGCCTGGCATGGTCTGCGCCCGGCATGAGGACTGCGAGCCGGGGCTCGTCTGCGGCCCCAGCGGAGGAAGCATGGGCTACGGAATCTGCCAGTGCCCGGGCCTCGCGGCGGACGGCATCCAGCCGGGTGCGGACTGTTGGTTCTGAACGGCGCCCGTGAACGCGTTGGCAGCGCGGTGATGTCACGGCCCTTCGCCCGCGTACGCTCGCCACCACGATCGTCCGCACCGCGATCTACTACCGGCGGTTCAACGTCGGCGCGCGGATCCCCACCGACCTCGACCGACAGCTCCGCGCCCCCTCGATCGAGGAGAGCCGGCGCGTGCTGTTCGGCCTGATGCAGGCGCTCTCGGGCTCCGGCGTCTTCGCGCTCGATCGCCTCGACGTGGTCCGCCGCGCCGAGCACAAGTCGCTGCAGCTCGCGATCGCGCGGCGCCTCGGCCTCGACGTGCCGCACACGCTGGTGTCCAACGACGCCGACGCCGTCGAGCTCCCCGCCGACGTGCGGACCAAGACGCTCGCGCTGATGGACGCGCTCGGCCTCAACTACGGCGCGTTCGACTTCATCGTCTCGCCCGAGGGCCGCCACGTGTTCCTCGAGGTGAACCCCGTCGGCGAGTTCATGTGGCTGTGCACGACGCCGGGGTTGCCGATCGACGAGGCGCTCGCGGACGTGCTGTGCGGACGGGCGCGGCGGCGGTAGGCCAGCGAGCCTTCGGGCGAGACCACGGAGATTTCGCCGGGGGCCAGGAAACTCCGACCGCGCCCGTGGGCTAGACCCGCGATGACCCTGCGCCTGGTCCCTCCACACCTGCTCCCGATGCTCCCCTTGCTGCCGCTGGTCGCCTGCAGCCCCGCGGTCGCGGTCGACGACGCGGGCGGCCGCGGCGAGACCTCCGGCGACGCCGAGGACTCGGACTCGTCCGACTCCGAAGGCTCCAGCGGCCCCAACGGCGAGGGCCCGGTCACCGACGCATCCGGCGATGCGACGTCGTCCCCGATGCCCAGCGACGAATCGACCACACAAGACCCAACCAGCGGCGGCGACACCGGGCCCACCGCGATGTGTGGCGACGGGATCGTCGACGGCGACGAGGTGTGCGACGACGGCAACGATGATCCCGGCGATGGCTGCGCGCCGGGGTGCGTCGACGAGCCTGGCTGGGTCGTGTCGCACCACGTGAGCGACACGGTCAACGCGCAGTTCACCGCGATCGACCTCGCCGAGGACGGCAGCGTGGTCGTGGCCGGCGCCGAGCTCGAGCTCCTCGGCGACGCCGTGACCGGGCTCGTCGCTCGCTACGATGCCGAGGGCACGCTGCTCGGCCGATCCCCCCTCGCGCTCGACGTCGCGACGTACCCCCGCGAGGTCGTCGACATCGGGGGTGGCGACGCACTCGTCGTCGTCGCCACCGGCCCCGAGTTCTACTCGCCGGCATCGCAGGTGCAGCTGCTGCGGATCAGCCCGGGCGCCTCGCAGCCGTCGTGGATCCTCGACCTGTTCGCGGGACAGACCGCGAGGGCGAGTCGGGGCGTGGCCCTCGACGGCGACGGCGTGATCCTCGGCCTGTCGAGCTACGACGCCGAGACCGAATCGCAGCGACTGCTACGGGTCACCCTCGACGGCGAGGTCGACTGGGACATCGAGCTCGACGCCGGGACCGACGGGACCGAGCTCGTCCACGTGATGCGCGACGCCGGCGTCGTCCACGTCATGGTCTGTCACGTGCTCGTCACCGACTACGCCACCGACTGCGAGCTGCGCCAGGTGGGCGACGGCGGTGCGCTCACCGGCGGCATCGCGTGGAGCTTCGAGGGGATCGCCATCGACGCCACCATGGTCGGCGAGACCGTCGTCCTCGCCGGCTACGGCCCGGCCCCCGACTTCGTCGCTGCGGTGTGGGCCTGGACCGCGGGCGAGCCCGCGTGGTCGCTGACCGAGGAGCGCGTCGGGATCTACCGATCGATCGCGACCGCTGACGACGGCTCGCTGGTCGTGGCCGGCTTCATGGAGCCCGACGACGACATCTACGACGAGCTGCTCTACCGCCGACTGGACCTCGACGGGACCGTCCTCGACGCCCCCGAGGCCATCGCCCAGCACAGCGGTGTCGCCGTCGCCCGCCGCGGCGGCACCTCGGTCATCGCCGGCGAACTCCACTCCGGCACCTTCGGCGACCTCCTGGCCACGGACGGCTGGCTGCACTCGACCGGGGACTGAGGCTTCGACGGCCGGCCCCTACCCCGCCGAGAAGCTCGACTCGACCAGGATCGTGCTCTCGAACGTGTTCTCGCCGAACGCGAACGACTGCGAGCGCGTGAGCTTGTAGCTCACCGGCATGCCGGCATCGACGTCGAACAGCATCGTGCCCTCGGTCGTCATGTCGACGGTGAGCATGCCGCCGGGGACCTCGGTCGCGCCGCTCGCCACCGCCTCGATCTGCAGCTCGGCGATCCGCGTGCCGCCCGAGTCGTCGATCTTGACCAGGGTGTACTTGGTCTCCGTCTCGGTGGGCAGCGTGATGCCGCCCATCTCCGATTCCTCTTTCTCTTCGACGGTGACGCTCTTGCCGACGGCGAGGCCGTCCTTGGGCAGGTCGGGCAGCGACACCATGCTGTCGGCGAGGGCGAGGATCTTGACCCCGGTGCTGGTCTTCGGCTCGCCGCCGGCGGCCTTGGCGTCGGCCTCGATCTTCTTGAAGCGCTCGCGTCGCGCGGCGTTCTCCGGCAGGGCCTCCGTCGCCTTCTCGTCGAGCTTGCCGACGGCGTCGACGAGGAACGCGCCCTTGGCCTCGGCGACGAGGAACGCCCTGGGGTCCTCGGTGCTGGCCTTGTCCTCGAACATGCCCTTGACGTCGAGCTTCGCCACATCGGCGATGCCCCACGCGACGCGGAGCTTGTCGCCCGCCGCGGCGAGATCGAGCTTGGCGGTGTACTCGATCGCGACCTCACCGAACTGGCCACCGCCGGTGGTGTTCATGTCGAACTTGCCGCGCTGCTCGAGCTTGCCGGGGCCGATCTTGTAGCGCAGGGCGACGTCGCCCGCCGCGAGCTTGCCGGCACCGCCGCCGGCGTCTGGGCTCTTGGTGCCCCCCGACTTGTCGCAGGAGACCGAGGTGGCGAGCGCGACGAGAAGACCCAGACGGAGCAGCTTCGACATGCGGCGGCACGCTACCAAGGCGCCGCCGCCCGGAGCAAGGGGCCCAGCGGCGCGGTCCGGTGCCGGCGCGCGCGTCGAGTGGCCGGCCCCGCAGCGCTGTGGTAATCCCCGTCGCCCATGGCGCTGGAGTTTCTCGCCGCATTGTTCGGACCGCGACTCAAGTTGCCGTCCGACCAGGTCACCCGCCTCCCCGGAGGCGCCAAGAAGGCCGCAGCGGCCCACGCGACCGCGATCCAGGCGACGCTCGACAAGATCTCGGGCCTGCCCGGCCTCGCCGACATGAAGACGACGAAGCGGGTGCCGCGGGGCTTCTCGCCGCTCATGAAGGAGCTGCTGCACCACGTCGACGCGTACCACGACGCGCTGCGCGAGAACCTCGGCCTGCAGGAGTCCAAGCGCCCCGGCGAGCCCGGCGGATGCAACGCCTGCTACACGGCGCCGGTCGGCGTCTCGGGCATCGAGGCGATCAACATCTACCGCACCGCGCGGCCGTGGCCCGACTTCCGCGAGCTCGTCACCAAGCTCGTCGAGTACGCGCAGGAGCAGTACAAGGACGTGCAGTCCGGCTCGACGGCGAAGGACGCCGAGAAGGTCCGCTTCGGCGGCAAGGCGGTGCAGAACGGCCGGCTCGCCTTCGCAAAGAAGCTCCACGTCTGCCCGATGCTCGACGCCTCGACGCAGCGCTGCCGCATCTGGGCCGAGCGTCCGATCGTGTGCCGGTCGCACCATCCCACGACGCCGCCCGAGAACTCCAAGCCCGATCACCCGGACTTCCCCAAGGGCGTGCGCGCGAAGAACCTGCGCCTGCCGGTCCGCGCCCAGGTGACGCTCCAACAGATGGACAAGCGCATCGGCCTCGAGCTGTCGCCGTTCCTCTACGCCTCGCTGCCGCAGATCGTGCAGCTGTCGGACGGTCAGCAGCTCCAGGAGGTCGGCGAGGCGCCGATCCGCATGCAGCAGGACGGATCGGTGGCGCGCCCCGCCAACCGCAACGTCGCGCACGCGAAGAAATTCCAAAAGAAGACCAAGAAGAAGAAGTGAAGCCGCGCTAACACGCCGAGGCCGGGCGACGGCCGAGGCTGCGCGGCGCGGCGTCGGTGCGGCCGGTCGTCTCGCGGCCCGCTGGCAGCGCGCGGAACGGGGTGCTCGCGCTGAGCTGACCCGCGATCGCGGCCCGCTGCGCGGCGAGCTGGCGCACGAGCGCCCGCCAGCGACGCAGGTCGTCCTGCAGCTTGGCGTCGGTGCCGATCTCGGCGCGGGCGCGGGAGTTGCCGCGATCGGCGATGCGCTCGCCGAACCACGCGCCCATCGTGCCGAACGCCATGGTGCACATCAGACCCGCGACGACGAGCAACAACCCGCCGAGGAAATATGCCGGGTTGTGCACGCCGATGCAGAACCAGCACAGCACGGCGAAGATCCCGACACCGGTGCCCACGCCCATCACGCGGCCGCGCTGGACCGCGACGGCGCCGGCGCGCTCGGCCTCGGCGAGGGCATCGGAGGCAGCGCGGCCGAACATCCGCACGGCCAGCGCGCCGCTCGAGCGCCGGGCCGGATCGAGGATGCTCTCGACGGCGACCTGGGCCCGGAAGTCGCCGCGGGTCACGGAGAGCTGGACGCCGTTGCTCGGGCCTGCGGGCGAGTCGACCGAGACCACGTAGCCGCGCTCGGCGGGGAAATACATGGCCCAGGTCTGGGCGGCCCACTCGACGACGCGACGGACCTCCTCGCGGACCTGCGGTGGTTTGCGGCCCGCGCAGGCGACCGACCATCCGAATGGATCGAACGCACCGTGATCACGCAGGGCCACGTCCTCAACGTAGCGTGCGGACCTGCGTGCGTCCACACTCGCGGGGTCGCTTCGCAGTTCCGTCGCGGTCCCGTGGCCGCGTTGCCGCGTCACTCGAGCCACTCATAGCCCACGTAGGCACGCATCACACCTTTGGCCTCCCCACACATCATCGTGACGCGGTAGCGCTGCGTCTCGCCGCTCAGCTTGAGGCGACCCGGCGCCTTGGCGTCGGGCTCGCGCGTCAGGTTCGGGACGTCGCCCTTCACCTTGGCCTCGAGCTGGTCCGCGCACTGCTCGGACGTGGTCCCGGCCGGGAGTTCGAAGAGGATTTGCGACGAGAACAGCCCCTGCTCGTTGCGCTCCGATCGACTCACGTCCATCGCCTTCGCCCCCTCGAGCATCTCCTTGCGGAACCAATCGGGATCGACGAAGCGCTTGCCGAGGGGATCGGCCGCGTCGGCGGCGGGCTTGGCTTCGGGCGCCTTCGCCTCGGGCGCCTTCGCCTCGGGTGCGGCCTCGGGCGCCTTCGCTTCGGCCGTCACGGCCGGCGCGGCCTTGCCGGGCTCGGCCTTCGCCGGGGCCGCCTTCGCCGGCGTGCCGCCGACGCGCGCGGAGGACTCCGTGTGACAGGTGCAGGCGGCCTGCAGGGCGACGGCGAGCAAGAGCGCGAGACGGGGACGGAGGGTCATGGCGGAGGAACGCTAGCAGGCGCCCGCGGCCTCAGTCCACCGGCGTCATGTCGAACTGGATCTCGATGTGCTGGTCGCCGTCGGCCGCGGGCACCGGAAGCTCGGTGCGCCAGCCGTCCTCGAACGGGCGATCGATCACCTGCACGCCGAACGCGTCGTCGCCGTTGAGGAACCCATCGGACTCGAAGAGCTCGGCGACCAGCCGAACGTTGCCGCCGGCCTGCGGCGTCACGGGCACGATGACCGAGTCGATCTCGCCCTGGTCCGGCCACGTCAGGCCGCTGCCGATCGTCACGTACTGATCCGACCCCGCCGACCACAGCACACTGGCGTTCCCCGCCTCGTCCACGACCCAGACCGTGCCGTACAGCTCGAGCTCCTCGCCGGTGTCGCCGCCGTCGGCGACCACGTGCAGGCCCTTCAGGGCGACGCGAACATTCTGCGTGACGCGGGTGCACTCCTCGAGGTCGTAGTCGGTGGTCAGCGAGAACCGCGCTGGGCTGTCGTCGTGGAGATAGGCGAGCTTGTAGGCGATGGCCGCGCCGGGCGACTCGGCGCTGTACGTGCCGCCGGACTGGACGAACTCGCGGAGCTCGTCGACGCCGTAGATCGCCTGGACCGCGGCTGTGCTGTCGCCGCCGAGGATGAACGCGGTGATCTCGGACTCCTCGAGGACCTCCTCGTGGGTCAACGACACGCTGCCGTCGACCGAGACCGTGCCCTTGAAGCCGAAGTCGAGGGCGGCGCGCAGCTCCTGGCTCGACAGCGTCGAGGTCGCGGCGAAATAGACCGTGCGCCCGTAGCTGACCGAGCCGACGTACGCCGGCGGGTCGGTGCCGATCTCGGCCTCGACGTCGTCGAGCGTCACGTCGTCGGCGAAGAAGTCGGCCGCGCTGCCCGGCGGATCGACATCCACCGTGTAGTAGGTCTGGGTGAACTGGACGACGAAGCGGCTGCGGGTCTGCTCGTCGTCGAAGCGCATCGAGGCCGAGAGGTCGCCGTTGAGCCACCCGACGTCGAGGCCGACCGCGAGGCCGAGCTGCTCGTGCGAGTAGACCTCCTCGATCTGGGAGTGGATGTCGGCGGGCGTGTTGCCGACGATCTCCTGGGCGAGGATCTCGCCCATCGCCTCGCGGAAGCTCGACATCGACGGCTGCTCGAGCGTGGCCGACACCGCACCGTCGACGACGCCCTCGAGCGACGCAGAGAAGGTCATCGGCGCGCGGTCGAGGACCCGCGGCGTGAACAGCCCGGTCTCGATGGTCCGACCGCCCACGATGGCGCCGGGGAACATCGACCCCGAGTTCGCCGCGAACGCGACGATCTCCGCGAACTGTTGGGTCTCTTGCAGGTTGGTCGTCGTGCAGGTGAAGTCGCCGGAGGGCTCGGGCGACCCGGGCTCGCCCTCGACGGTCTCGGGCGCGGGCGAGTCGGGCGTGCCGAGGCCGGCGACATACGCGTTGATCGCGTCGCGCTCGTCGCTCGCCTCGGGCTCGCCCGTGTCGTCGCCGGTGCCGTCGTCGCTGGGGCTCGGGTCGCCGTCGTCGGGGTCCACGGGCGCACGGTCGTCCGACTCGGCCGCCCCGCCCTCGGATTCGCCGGAGTCCGCGGCCCCGGGCGAATCCGCCCCGGCGTAGCAGCCCACGATCAGCATCGGCACGAGCACCCCGAACGCGCAGCGCTTGGACATCACCATCGTCGTGGATGCTGCCACAGGCCAGCGTGCGCCCATCGTCGAAACGACGCGCGGCGCGACGCCGGATCATCACGTCGGACGCGATGAACCAAGTCCTGCGCTGCGACACCCGCGGTGTGATCGTGCACCGACGTTCACAACCTGCGCAGGACGACCTACGCAGTTCGAGCGATCGCGCCCTAGAAATCGACCGACGCCGATGAACCGACGCCGCCGTGCGATCACGGGGCGCGGCCCGCCGCGGGCCGCAGGATCCACCAGTGGGTCGCGACCCGACCGTCGAAGGTGAACACGAGATCATCGCCCTCGCGCTTGCCCGCGATGCCGACGCGACCCTCGAGCTTCCCGCCCGACGACCCGGACGTGTTCGCCAACGGCACCAGCTCGAGGGCGGCCTTGCTGCGGATCGCGAAGCGGCCGCGGATCGGCGCGGCGCGGAACTCCGCGCGCCCGGGCGCCGGCACCGAGGGGCCCACCGCCGTCACCAGCACGCGCTTGGAGGTCGCGATCGGCAACCCGTCGAGCGAGGTCAACACGAACGTCGCCCCCGGGTTGTCGAGCTCGACCCAGCCGTCGGCCAGCTCGATCTTCGCCCCGCCGATCCAGCCCGACGCGGCCTGCGAGCGCGGCGTCGACAGCACCCAGCGGCCCTCGATGAAGTCGCGGGTGAACTCGCCGGTGTCCGCGGTGACCGTCATCGCGTCGGCCGGCAGCAGGTCGCGGTCGAGGTCGGTGATGATCGTCGCGCCCTTCGCCTTCTCGCGGGCGAGGTCCGGCTTGCGATCCCACGTGAGCTCGGGCGTGTCGGGCAGGGCGATGACGACCTGGGATTGCTCGAATCCGGTGCGCAGCGCGGCGGAGTTGGCCACGTGGCGGATCGTCCCGTAGACCTGGGTCGCCGCCGGCGCGAGCACGATGCGCTGCTTCGCCGGCGCGACGTCCTGGCGCCGGTACAGCAGCGCGGCGGCGGGCATCAGGCCCATGAGCGACGGATCGAGCCACGCCGAGAACTCCTGCGCCGAGGTCGGCCGTCGAGCCTCGTGGGCGTAGGCGTAGAGCAGCGGCGCGTCCCAGCCCTGGAACGTCGCGAGCGCCGCGACGTACATCGGCCCGATGTAGCGATCGAGCGCCGGCGGCGGCACGCTGAACTCGGACAGCGCGTGGGGCTTGCCGAGCACCGCCCCGAGTCCCGCCATCGCCATGAAGTTCGCCTCGTAGTGGGGGTTGGTCGCCAACGACTCGGGCGCGCCGTAGCTGTGCACGTCGATGACGTCGCCGGCCTGCAGCGACGGCACCGAGTACAGGCCCTCGTCGCCCCAGACCGAGGTGAGCACGATGGGCGCGCGCACCCCGAGCTTGCGCAGCTTGGCGATCGCGGCGGCGCCCCACTCGTGCTCGATGTCGGCGAGCGCGAGCTTGGCCGGGCCCGGCTCCCAGACCCGCAGCGCGGCCTCGACCGAGACCTTGGCGCGCGCGGCAAAGCTCTCGACGCGCTTGCGGAACAGCGCCTCGTGCACCGGCCGCCCCGAGCCCGGCAGCATGAGCGAGCCGAAGTGGTGATCGATGTCGTTCTCGTTGGTGACCAGAACCATCGCGATCGCGGGATCGCTGGCGATGGTCCGGCCCGTGTGGGAGTTCGGGCGATCGAGGTACGCCGCCGCGAACTCGTCCATCAGCGCGCCGATCCGCGGGTTCACGTAGGAGAAGCCGCGCCCGTCGCCGCGGGGCATCTCGGCGAACCCGCCGATGCCGTCGGTCTCGCGGAACACCCGACCGACGTGGAGATCGAGCCAGATGTAGATGCCCTCCTCGGTGAGGCTCTTGATCCACCAGTCGAGCGACTCGAGCGAGGCCTTGCGCAGGCGCCGTGACTGGCCGTCGAAGATGTTGGGCTCGACCCAGCCCGAGTCGTGGTGGTGCAGGCGCACCAGGTTGAAGCCCATGGCGGACAGGCGCTTGGCCTGGCGGGCGATCGCGGCGCGATCGGTCTCGAACAGCGCGTACGCGGAGAGGTTCGTGCCCCAGAACCGCGCCGGCGTGCCGTCCTCGAACTCGAGCGACTCGCCGACGACGCGGACCCGGCCGTGCTTGCCGGCCGGCGCGTCCTGCAGGTCCGAGAGGTCGATGGGCCAGCCGTCGTGGACCAGGGCGTTGCCCGGCCACTTCGCGCTCGCGACCTCGTGGCGCGCGCTCGCGGGCTGCCCCACGCGCCCGCCCTTGGGCAGGGTCAGGGTCAACGACACGCGCGTCGTGCCGGGCTTCACGTCGCCCTGGAGCAGCACGACGCGCACGACCCCGGGCGGGCCCGCGTTGACCAGCGCGGCCGCGTCGCCGTCGAGCTCGAGGCGCATCGCGTCGGCGCCGACGCCGACGGTGAGCTTGCGGTTGTCGGCGGAGAACTCGGGCGTGGGCGTGCCGCCCCACAGCAGCGCCTCGAGCGACGCGGTGAGGTCGAGCCCGCCGCCAGAGATGTTGCGCAGCGGCTTGCTCGCCGTCAGCTCCCACGCCAGGGTTGCCGTCGCGGACGCGTCGGTCTGCGCGAGCGTCAGCTTGCTCGTGCCGCGCAGCCCGAGCGCAGGGACCTCGATCGTCGCCTCGGCGCCCTCGGGGCCCGAGGCCGTCACGGCGACGCGCGGCTCGGCCCAGCGATAGTCCGACTCGAAGAACGAGTAGCTGCTGCGGATCACCTCGGCGTAGTGGTTGCGGATCTGGATCGCGCCAGCGTCGTTGCGCAGCACCGTCCAACCCGCGTGGGTCTTGCCCGCCGGCGGCAGCGACGGCGCGACGACGGGCTCGGGGGGAGCATCACCATCCGTGGGCTCGAGCGCCGCTGCGGGCTCCTCGGGCAGCGGCGCGTCGCTGCTCGCCGGGCGACCGCGATCACAGGCCACGAGCAATGCGCCCACCACGGCGACGCGGATCCACGCATCGCCACCCAGCCCCCGCCTCGGCATCGTCCGCACGGCCGAACGCTACCATTGTCGGGCGCGCCGGAGGCCGGCGCCGCGATTCACTTCGGGCGCTTCGGGATCTGGCCCCCACCGGCCGGCAGCGTGCCCGGCTGACGCGGCGGCGCGAACTTCTCGATGCAGTAGTCGATGATGCCCTGCATGTGTTCGGCGAGGGCCGGCGAGGCGTTGTCGAGCCCGTTGACCTGGCAGCTCGCGACCGCCGTGCTGTCGACGCTGGTGCACTGGATGATCGACATCGGGCGCTGGTTCTCGCGACCGGCGGCCCACTTGGCCTTGGCGTCGTCCGAGCCGAGGCGGGCGACGAAGCGATCCTGGGCGTCGGCCACCGCCTCGCACGCCTCCGCGAGGCCCTTGATGGGCTTGTCGCCCACCACCGCGACCTTCGCGATCTCGGCGCGGACGGCCTCGGCGGCGTCGGCCTTGGCCTTCTCGGCGGCGAGGCGCTTCTCCTTGCGCTCGGCGAGCGCCTTCTCGTCGGGCTCGTCCGTCTTCTTCTCGACGGTGGCGATCTGCTCGTTGCGGGCCGAGTTGTCGCAGGCCGAGGCGAGCACGATGAGGACGAACGCGGTGCGTGCGGTCATGGGAGGCGCGAGAGTGTATGACGGCACGGGCGGCGCCGGGGGCGGTCCCCGGCTATCGCTCCGTGCGTCGGCCCGGGGCCCACTCGCGGAGCCGATCGACGCGGGTCTCGAGGAACCGGGCAAGCCGGTGGAAGTCGCTGCCCACCTCGATGAGCCGCACCTCGGTGCGCAGGTTCTCGGGGTTCACCAGCTCGTGGAACGGCACGTAGCGCAGATCGAGCTGGCCGGTGACGCTGACCATGTGCCCGTCCATGCCCTCCTCGACGAGCGCCCGGTAGGCGCCGATGCCGAGCTGGCTGCCGAGCATGACGTCGAAGGCGTGCGGCGGCGCGCAGCGCGACTCGTACCCGAGCTGGACGCTGGCGATCTTCTTCTTGCCGCCGGTGCGCTCGGCATAGCGGCGGCTGACGCGATCGGCGACGAGCTTGCCCAGATCGATCGCGCCCAGCGGGATGTGTCCGTGGTCGTCGCGCGTCGAGGTCGCCGTGACCTCGTCGGGGAGCATCTCGGCGAGGCCCTCGGCGAGCACGATCGTGCCGTAGTGCTTGCCGCGTCGCTCACGGGTCTGGATCAGATCGACGATGCGATCGACCAGGCCGTCGAGTGACAGCACCACCCGGCCGTCGACCTCGGCGGCGAGATCGTCGATGACGTCCTCGACCGCGATGACGAGGTTCGCCTCGCCGGCGATCGCGACGCCGTACGACAACCACCCGGCCTTGCGCCCCATGGTCTCGACGATGAAGTAGCTGCTCGTCGCCAGCGCGTCGGCGCGGAGGTTCTGCACCTCCTTGGCCATGACGTCGACCGCGGTGAAGAAGCCGAAGGTGAAGTCGATGCCGCGGTAGTCGTTGTCGATCGTCTTGGGCAGGTGCACGACGCGGACCCGCTTGGCCGCGGCCGGCAGGCGCTGTTGGTACTCGTAGAGGAGGTTGGCGGTCTTCAGCGTGTCGTCGCCGCCGATCGAGATGAGCGCGTCGATCTCGAGGTCCACCAGCGCGCGGTACACGTTGGTCAGGCGCTCGCACTTGCTCGGGTCGTCGAGGTCGGCCGGCGTCTCGATGCCCTTGCCAGGGTTCGCCCGCGCGGTGCCGATGAGGATGCCGCGGGCGTTGCGAATGCCCCGGAGGTCGCGCTCCTCGAAGATGCGGTAGTGCTGATCCGGCAGCATCCGGTGGGTGACCGGGTGGTAGTCCTGGAGGTTCGAGTAGCCGTGGAAGAACCCGATCACCTCGCGCCCGTCCTCGAGGAACGAGGTCGCGGCGGCCGAGATCACCGCGTTGGCCGCGGGCGCGGGGCCGCCGGCGAACACGATGGCGACGCGACGGATGTCCACGGGCGTGGGAGCGGGGGCCGACTCGGTCATGCGGCGAGAGCGTGCCGCGGTCGATCGCAGCGCGTCAATCGACGCAGGGTGCGGAAGAAACGCGGAGCGTTCTTCGTGACACCCCGCTAGCGCGGCGACAACGGATCGTGCACGCACCGCGCGGCCGCGACCTCGGCGGCTCCGTCGGCCTTCGGCACGTGTGACAGCCCGGCGAAACTGATCCAGGCCAGTTCGGCAGAACTGATCCACGGCCGGTTCGACAGAACTGATCCATGGCCCCGACCACTGAACTGAAGTCTGGTACTGCGCATCGTCGGTCGAGCCCGCAACGCGTGGCGAGCCCCGTGCCGGGAGGGTGCGTCTCGAGATCGCCTCGCGCGCTCCCTCGATACATCCGGCGCTGCAGCGCGCGTGTCGGCGACTAAAGATCGGCGATACCCCGCCCCGCCGCACGCGCCCGCAGGTGCCTCGCGCCGACGCGCGAACGCCGAGTTCTTGCTTTGTGACAAGTACGGACCCCCTTTGTCCGACCTATCCGCATCGATCGACGGTCACACGCGACGACGGCGGACTCTGTAGAGCATGACCCGCTCTGCGCTCCTCGCCCTGACCATACTCGCCATCGTCCTTCCCCGCGACGTCGAAGCGGCGCCGCCGATCGCCGCGTTCGTCGAGCCCGGCTCGTCGAACGCGTCGCAGTATCAGCGTGATCGCGCCGTGAAGACGTTCGACTGCACGGCGACACGCATCGCGACGCAGTGGGCGATCAGCGCGATCCACTGCAAGATCGACGTCGGCGAGACCGTCTACTTCTACGACGGCGGACCCGGACGGGGGAGTCGGGGCGCGAAGGTCGTCGAGGTGGTCCGACGACCCGGTACGAGCTCGAGCGACTTCGAGGACAACAACGGCGACCTCTCGGACATGGTCCTGCTGCGCCTGCAATCGACGGCGAGCAGCAACACGTCCGAGAACGCGATGCTCGGACCGTCGGCCGTGCTCGCATGGAAGTACCCGGGTGACGGAGCCAATGGGAAGAAGATCGGCGCGGGCAGTCACGAAGGCAAGATGAACCCGATGGGCGAGCTGCGGCAGATCGGCGACGAGACCGACGACGACGACGACAGCGGCGGCTACTTCGTCACTGCCCACGAGCAGCTCGATCCCGGCGACTCGGGTGGACCGTTCTATGTCGACGCGAGAGTCGTCGGGATCCTCAAGAAGCAGGACTGGGACCCCGGCGACGGCAACTTCAACATGTACACGAGCGTGCCCTACCACCTCGACTGGATCCTCGGGAAGATCGGCTATCGGTGGCGGGGGCTGACGCCGCAAGCAGGCACGAAGTACTCCGGCAAGGTCATCGACACCGTGTACGGATCCGAGAAGCGCTGCCAGTACGCGAGCGAGATGACGGCGTCGTGCGAGGCGTACAACTGGAAGACGTCGACCCACGCGTGCGATCTGATCGACGACGTCACGACAGCATCGTCGGCCTCGTCGACACACGGTGCGTTGCGCCACGGCGCGAGCTCGGGCCTCAGCAACGAGGTCGTCGGCTACGTGCGCGGCGACGGTTTCAACTCGGTGGTGCACGCGACCGCAGACGGCACGGTCCGCGAGCTGTATCTACAGAACGGGTGGAAACACGCGGTCCTCGTCGGCAACGCGCCGCCGGCGGCGGGCAAGCTGAGTGCGTACGTGCGTGGCGACGGCATCAACTCGATCGTCTATCGCAGCACCGGTGGACGCATCATCGAGCTCGCACTCGTGGGCGGGCAGTGGAAGTCGTTCGATCTCTCGAACGTGGGTGGAGGCACACCCGCGGGCGATCCGGTCGGCTATGTCCGGGCCGACGGCCTCAGCGCGGTCGTGTACCGCGGCACCGATGGGAAGATCCACGAGCTGCGACTCGCATCGCGCGGCTGGAGGGCCGCCGTGCTCACGGACGAGGCCGACAGCAACGTCGTCGCGACGAGCGATCCGCATGCGTTTCGTCGATCGGATGGCTACAGCTCGGTCGTCTTCCGCGGCGGCGATCACATCTTCGAGCTGTACACCAAGGCGGGCTCCGCGTGGAAGATCGGCAACCTGTCGACGCTCGCGACCAACGGCGAAGCGCCCGCAGCCGCGAGTCGCCCGTTCGGGTTCACGCACGTCGACGGCTTCAACGGGATCATCTATCGCTCGACCACCGGCCGCGTGATCGAGCTCTGGCTCGCCGGCTCCGGCTGGCGCTGGGGCGAGCTCGACGACAACCTCCCCAGGACCACCTTCGATCCGATGGCGTACGTCCGCGCGGACGCGACGGAGGCAGTCATCATTCGCGCGTCGTCGCACAAGGTGCTCGAGATCGCGAACACGCCGTGGAAGCCGCGCAATCTGTCCGACTCCGCAGGCTACGACTACTCGAGCGGCAGCCCGTCGGCCTCCGTGCGGACGGACGGCTACAACAGCGTGTATTTCGAGTCGGCCAACCACCACGTTCACGAGCTGCACTGGCGCCCCGGCCAGTCGAAGTGGGCGATCGGTGACATCTCGGCGCTCGCGGGCGAGTAGGTCATTCCGCCGCCCGAAAGCCCGCAGCGCATGTTGCGTTGGCAGTGCTCGCGCCATGTCGAACGCCACCCGTGCGCTCTGCGTGTCGCTCGCGCTCGCGAGCTGTGCACCACCCAGTCGGCGGACGGGCACCGAGCTGCCGGTGACGGAGCCCGCGGCGCCGTGTGATCGGGTCGCGCGCGATCCGATCACGCTGGAGTCCGTCCCTGCGCGGATCGTCGCGCTGCTCCCCATCGACGGCGCGCCGCAGGGCCGACGTGGACGTGCCGGCGCGCGACCGGGCGCAGCTCGAGCGGCTGTGCCGCCACGTCGCACGGCCGGCGATCGCCAGCGACCGGCTCGAGCTGCTGGCCGATGGCCGCGTCCGCTACAACTTCAAGCGGACCTGGCGGGGCGGCTCGGTGGCGGTGGAGTTCGACCCGATCGACTTCGTGGGCAAGCTCGCGGCGTTGGTTCCGCGACCACGTTCGAACTTGGTCCGCTATCACGGATGGCTGGCCCCCACGCGAGCCTGCGCGCCTACGTGGTCAAGGACGGACGCGGTCCGCCGCCGCCCAAGGCGGAGATCACTTCGATGGCGGCAACGAGGATAGCGCCGTTGCGGGTGGAGTCATCGGCGGCCCTCAGCTGCGCGCCGCCGCGCGAGCGCGGACTTCGGTGGCCCGAGCTGATGCAGCGAGTCTTCGCGATCGACGTGTTGCTGTGCCCGAGCTGCGGCGGGCGGATGAAGCCCATCGCGGAGATCACCTCTCGGCGCCTGGCCCAGAAGATGCTCGAACACGTCGGGGTTCCCAGCGACGCTCCCGAGCCGTGGCCGGCGCGCGGGCCACCGGGGTCGCTGGGAGCGAGCCTCGGGCTCGACCACGAGCCGCGGGCGGACGAACCAGGCTGCTCTGGTCGATTCTTGGGATCGAACGGTGGACTCGCGGGTCTAGCCCGCGCATAAAGCGACCCCGCACGTCCGTCCTCTCCACCATCACGTCGTTGCTCGCGTTCGCCGCGTGCGACGCTGAACCGCCGGCGACTGACGCGATCGAAGCTGTCGCCGCCGATCTGGCCGAGGCGCAGGGTCTCGACGACTACACCATCGTAGTCATCGACCCGCCCTCGGACTCCCCGCCGCCTACACCCGCGGCTGAGAATCTCGCGTCTGAGCAGCCCGACCCCGAAAAAATGACCTGCTGGCGCGCCTACGACTACGACGCGCTTGGTGTCTGTACGACTTGCCGGATCTCGGTGTGGGGCTGCAATTTTTGGAGCACGGACTGTGGTGGGGGGTGGACGGACTGTTAGGGCGAAGGCCGCCACGCTCGACCGGACCGACCGCCAACGCGGCATCGTCGAGCGCCCGCCGGATGCCGCGTCAGTGCGGATGGCCGAGCAGCTCCGCGACGCTCGTAACAGCTCGCGACGGCGCTCAGCGAGCGATCGAGCACGGCCTCGTCGCGCGTCGCGAGCATGCCGCCCCCGCTCGTCGGGCGTCGGTGAGAGACCGCGCGACGAGGACCGCGACGATCGACGCTGCGCGGCCCTCGGCCTGGCTTGCTTCGAGCGCACGTTCCAGGACGACGTTGCGCTTTTCGAGCGCGGAGATCACCGATCGGCGCGTGGCCCAGAAGATGCTCGAACACGTCGGCGTTCCGAGCGAAGCTCCCGAGCCGTGGCCGGCGCGCGGGCCACCGGGTCGCTGGGAGCGAGCCGCGGGCTCGACCACGAGCCGCGGGCGGACGAACCAGCGCCGGACATCGAGTAGAGCCCGCGGAGTACCGCGACGTCCGCGTGCGTCCCGAGATCGAGCGGGCGGCCGGCGCTCGGCTCTCGCGTCGGCCGCGGGCGCGGGGCCGCCGGCGAACACGATGGCGACGCGACGGATGTCCACGGGCGTGGGAGCGGGGGCCGACTCGGTCATGCGGCGAGAGCGTGCCGCGCCCGGCGACGGCGCGTCAATCGACGCGGCACGCGACCGCTACCGCGGCGGTAGTGGATCGTGCACGCACCGCGCGGCCGCAACCTCGGCGTCCGGCACGGTCACCCAGTTCGTGGTGGGCGTCTTCGTCGGGCCCTCGCGCTCCTGCACGATGACGCCGTCGGCGGCGCTCCAGAACGGGCCCGGACCGCGGAAGCCCTCGACGATCGAGAGCACCTCGGCGAGGGTCGGCAGGCGCCAGTCCGACCAGATCTGGTTGCCGCGCTCGACCGAGACCGCCGCGCAGAAGGCCTCGGCCTCGGCGTGCGACACGACCTCGGCGATGCCACCGAACACGAACAGCGGCCCGGCCTCGCGGAGGATCGGGAGCGGCACCGAGTTCGCCGGCACCGTCAGCGGCGCGACGTCGGGGCCGAGGTCCGCGGCGCACCGGAAGCCGAGCATCGCATCCGCGTCGTCCTCGCCGTAGCGATCACCGACGCGCGCGCTCTTGAAGACGTGCTGCGCGGGTTGCTTGGCCAGCGCGCGCATCAACGGGCCGTCGGGCTGGCGGAACGGCGTCGGGACGTAGGCCGTCAGCGGCGCGCCGACGTCGTACGCGTCGGCGACCCACTCGGTCGCGTTGGTCCCCTGCCCGCGCACGCCGAAGTACCCGGTGTCGTTCATCTGCGTCGCCACCGGCAGCAGGCCGAGCATGAACTCGTCGCGAACCTCGCTGCCCCACGGATACAGCCGCGCGTCGACGCCCCGCGCCGCGTACTCCCACTCGATCTCGGTGGGGAGCCGGCCCCCCTGGGCCTTGCAGTAGGCCTCGGCCTGCACGTGCGTCACGCAGGTCTGCGGCGTGCCGGGCTGGCCCTCCGCGGGGATCTTCGCCAGGCGCTCGGCAGGATCGCACACCGGCGCGGTGCACTTCTTGGCGTCCACGCACGCCTGGTAGGCCTTGCGCGTCACCTCGTGGACGTCGATCCAGAACCCGGCGCTGTCGGCCATGCGCGGCGGCTGGCCGGCCCACTTGAGCTTGGTCTCGGCGAGGGTCTTGCTGAAGTCGTAGTCGGCCGGCGCATCGCCGACGACGAACTTGCCCGCGGGGATCTGCACCTGCTGCACGTGCTCGAGCTGCCGCAGGGCCAGGGGCACGCACTCACCGGCGGCGTTGCGGCCGGTGCCGCGCGAGCACTCCCCCGCCGCGGGCTTGGCGGGATCCGACTTCGCGTCGACCTTTGGCGGGGGCGCCGCCTTGGCCTGCGGCACCGGATCGGGCTGGTCGACGTTCGCGTACTTCGCCGTCGGGCGGTCGCAACCACCACCCCCGAACGGGAGTGCGGCGAGCATCGTGATCGTGATCGTGATCGGGGTCGGGCGCAGGGTGGTCATGACACGAACCGTTCGAGGTGGGCCTCGTCCATCGGCGGGGTGAGCATCGAGGCGACGACCAGCACGACGAGGTGAACCGCCCCGCCGAGCACACCGATCTGGAGGTCGGCGGGGTTGAGCAGAGTGTACAGCGACGGCGCCGCGACTTTGCAAGCGAACAACAGCACGCACGTGGCCAGGCCGACCGACAGGCCCAGCACGGCGCCAACTCGGTTGGCGCGCCGCCAGTACAGCGCGGCGAGCGTCAGGGGCAGGAACTGGATCGGCACCGCGTACGCGAGCAGCAGCAGGTCGACGATCGACGTGTTACCCGCGAGCTCCAAGACCGCGAGCGCCACCAACGCGAGGACAAGCACGCCCACGCGCATCCATCGCGTCTGCGCGGCCTCGTCGAGGGGACGGCCCAGGCCGCCGCGGACCACGTCGCGCACGGCGATCGACGCGCCGGCGTGGAGCAGCGCGTCCCCGGTCGACATCGACGCGGCCAGCACGGCGAACGTGACGAACGCGACCACGAGCGTGGTGTCGCCGAGCTCGGGGCGCGACACGATCCACAAGAGGACCGAGTCGTCGGCCGGTCCGCCCATGAGCACGGCCGCGTAGCCCAGCAGGAGCAGCGGCACCAAGAAGAAGAGGAACGTCGGGTAGAGCACCGCGGTGAGCTGCACCAGTCGCGCGCTGCGGGCCGTGAAGCACTTCATGAAGACCTGTGGCCACATCGAGAAGCCCAGGATCGACACCAAGACCTCGGCGCTGTACTGCGCGGGGCTGGTGGGCCCGGGGCCGGGGAGGACGAGCATCTCCGGGCGCTCGGCGACCACGCGATCGAACATCGGCCCGATGCCACCGAACAGGGCGTTCGGGATCCACAGCCCGAGCCACCACACGATGACGAGCATCGCGGCGCCCTGCAGCACGTTGGTCCACGCGACCCCGCGCACGCCACCGACGACGACGTACGTGACGACCACCGCGTACACGACGACCGCGCCGAGCGTCGGCGACCAGCCAGTGACCGCGGCCATCACGACGCCGGCGCCCTTCAACTGGATGACGAGGTAGGGGATGAACGCGAGCACCGTCGCGGCGCCCATGAGCCCGGTCACCGCCGGGCTGGCGAAGCGGGCCCCGACGAGCTCCGCGTGGGTGACGAAACCGAAGCGCTCGCCCAGCCTGCGGACCTTCGCGCCGAAGTAGAACACCGGCACGAAGCCGACCGCCCCGTAGGCGATGATGTAGAAGGCATCGGATCCCTTGGCGACCACGCGTTGCGGCGTGCCGAGTAGCGCATAGGCGCTGAAGATCGTCGCGCCGACGACGAAGTACATGACCACCGGCCCGAACGCCCGCTCGCCCGCCACGTAGTCGGCGACGTCGCCCTTGCCCACGCGCCCCGCGGCGAGCCCGATGACGAGCGAGACCGCGAGGTAGCCGAACACGACGAGCTGCGGGAGCCACTCGGTCACGGGCGCGACCTCACGTCGTCGTCGTCGCGGCCACCCTCGTCGCCGTCGTCGCCGTCGACCCAACGACCGGCGTAGAGCACCGCGAGGACCGTCGCGTTGAGCAGCACGACGCCCAGGACGTAGGCCAGCGACCAAGGAATTCCGAGCACGCGGGGCTCGATGGCGTTGCCGAACGCCGTATAGACCGGCGCCACGAGGGCCACGGTGGAGAGCGCGAAGTAGCCCAGCGCCATCCGGGCCACCCGTGGGGATCGTTCGGCCGGGCGGGACCACGCCGACGGGCGCGTGCCCCGGGCCCCGCGGGCGTGCTCCTCGGTCTCGCGCACCGGTGGCGGAGTGTAACAGGTGCGCCGGCCCGGCCCCTGGCCGGTATGATCCCCGGAGGTGAAGTACGATCTGGTCGACCGGCGCTGCGTCGTGACGGGTGCCAACTCCGGCATCGGCAAGGAGATCGCGCGGAACCTGGCGTACTTCGGCGCAACCGTGGTGCTCGCGTGCCGCAACCGCGAGCGGGGCAGCGCCGCGCTCCACGAGCTCGTGCAGGACAGCGGCAACGAGCGACTCACGATGCTGCAGCTCGACGTGTCGAGCCGTGCGTCGATCCGGGCGTTCGTCCGCAATCTGACCGCCGGCGGCTCACCGGTGCACGTGCTCGTCAACAACGCCGCGGTCGTCTCCCCGACGCGCGAGACCACCGTCGACGGGATCGAGCGGACGTGGGCGACCAACGTCCTCGGCTACTTCACGCTGACCAACCTGCTGCTGCCGACGCTGCGTCGCTCGGCCCCCGCGCGCGTCGTCCACGTGGCATCGACGTACGCTGGCGGACTCGATCTACGCGACGTCCAATTCCAGACCCGGCCGTGGGACGCGATGGCGGCCTATCGGCAGACCAAGCAGGCCGACCGCATGATCGCGTGGCGGCTCGCCGACATCTGTCGACGCGACGGCATCAGCGTCCACGCCTGCCACCCCGGTACCGTCGACACCGGCCTGATGCGGACGTCGGACACCACGTGGCTGCAGCGACTGCTCGGCGCGGGCCGGCGGCTCGGCCTCAAGACCGCGGCGGAGGGCGCCGTGACCCCGACCTACGTGGCCGCCGCACCCGAAGTTACAGAGGCAACTGGACGCTTCTGGATCGACAGCGCGCCGACGCCGTGCAAGTTCGCGGCGAACCCGGACGATCTCGCCGCGCTCTGGCGACTCTGCGTCGAACTGACCGAGTGCGACGCGTGAGGATGTGATCGATCTCGCTGTTCCGACCGGTTGATCGGTCGGAATCGTGGGCCACCGCGACACACGTGTCAGGGTCGCACGGTGCCACAGCGCCCGGATCCCGACATGCTCCGACGGGCCGCCATGGCCACGAGGGTGGCGTTTCGTGCCCCGTGGACCGCATCTTCGGGATTTTGGGACGGGCGCCGTGACGGATCGCGATCCCCGACGGAATCCACCACGTATCGCGGTCGGCAGACTGGCAACGCGCCAGACATGGACCAGACTTTGGATCGCAGGTTCTGGCCCGAGCGGCCATAGACGAGGCAGGTGTCATGAGTCTACGAGCAAACATCGATCATCTCGCGGCGGCCCCGGGCATCGTGGCCGTCACCGTGGCCGACCCGGCCGGTTCACTCGAGTTCCGCGGCGAAGCGTCGTGGAGCCCGATCCTCGCCGCAGCCATGGGGCTGCTGAAGAAAACCGACGAGAGCACCATCCGTCTGGTGGTGGGCCAGCACACCGTCGTGCTGCAGGGCGAGGGCGACGAGACCGTCGCCGTCGTCCTTCCGACCGGTCACGCCATCGCGAAGTCGCTTCGCCGCATGATCCGTCGGATGTCCCGCAAGGTGCGGGCTCCGGTCGTCCGCCCGTCGATGGGCGCGGCGGCGGGTGCCGAGCCGGCTCGACCGTCCTGGGGGTGACCCTTGTCGAGCCTGCGCGAACGCCGGGGGCCGCATTGCCCCCGGCGCCTGCGTGGGAGGACGGATTCGCGTCGGGGTCAGTGTCCGCCGGCGAAGTCGTAGTAGTGAGTATCCGCCAGTGCCGGCAGGATGTCCCGTCGCATGAGTAGCGTGCGAACGGCCCAGATATCGGAAAACACTCGGTAGCGCAGCGCCGTCTGGTCGAGATAGTCGACACCAGCGGATCCACCTGTGCCAGTGCGTCGCCCGATCACGCGCTCGACCATGCGCGCGTGTCGCTGGCGGAACACCAAGAACGACTGCTCGAGCGCCACGATCGCGTCGACGAGTTCGCGCGGCCAGGCGAGCAGCGGCAGCTCCCGATAGCTCTCGATGAACACGACCGCGGCGCGGATGCGGCTTGCATGCGCCCGCACGTCGGCGGGTTGGTCCTCGGCCGCGAGGAACGCTCGCGCCCCCGTGATGTCGTTCTCGTAGCGGGTGCGCAGGCGCGTTCGGTCGGCGTCGTTGACCGCCAACGCCATGGCGTCGGCCATCGTCAACTCGACCTGACGGGCATGTGAGGCGAGGTAGTCGTCGATGAAGGCTTGGACGGTCGCGGCGTCGTTCGCATCTCCCGGCATGGAACCGTTGATCGGCGTGCGATGCAGCCACGCGTTCAACGCCTCGAGGATCGTCGGGGTGTCCTCGAGCCGCGCGAGCACCCGTCGCAGCGCCGGCGAGTCGGTGCCGCCCGGGCCGCGCAGCGCCGCGATGTAGCTGCCCTCGGCGCCCAGCGGGATGCGGGCGTTGGCGTCGAGGCCCATCAGGATCTCGATCTCCCGCAGCTGCGCCGACTGGAATCCGCTGGCGGGCGAGAGCTTGTCGCGGAACGCGAGGTAGTCCCGCGTCGTCATGGTCTCCATCAGCGCGAAGTGACCGGCGACGCTGTGCATGAGCAGGCTGCAGCGACGCATCGCGCGGACGATGTGGGCGAGTGCCTGCTCGGGCACCTTGGGCTGGGCGAGCCCATCGCGGATCGCGACCAGCTCGCGCAGCGCGAGCTTGAACCACAGCTCATCGATCTGGTGGATCGTGATGAACAGGACCTCGTCGTTGGTCAGTCCGCTCTCGTCGGCGGCGATGCCGTTCTGCAGCGCGAGGAGCTGCTCGACCTTGATGTAGTCCCAGTAGGTCGTCGGCGTGCGAGACATCGGCACCCGGGACGGTGCCACTGCCGCTCGGCGGGACGCAAGCTAGTCGAGTTCGATCCAGCGCACGCTCGGGCGCGCAACGCCAGCAGCCTCGAGCTCCGCGACCGACAGGACGGTGACATGGGGCGTGATGCGCCGGGTCAATTCGGCGACCGCAGCCCGCACCGCGGGGGCTGCGAGGACGATCACGGGGCCGACGCCGTCGGCCGCATCGCTGGCCCGGGCGACCGCCGCGACCCAACGCACGCGTGCCTCGGCGCCGAGACCGAGGCGCGCGCCGGTCGCCCCCACCACCCACCGCTCGCGGAGCTCGGCCTCCGCGTCCGCGGCGAAGCGCAGCACCCGGGGCGCGCCCAGCTTGCCGAGGGCGTCCAACAGCTGCGGCAGCCACATCGGCGCCAACCACTCGCGCACGTGATCGGGCAGTCGCGCGCGATCGGAGGCGTCCTCGATCGTGCACTGGGCGACGACCTCGAGCACGTCGACCATCCGCGGGCACGGGGTGCGATCGTGGACGAGGCGCCGGACCAGGGCGAGGTGCTCGACGGCGTCGAGCCGCCCGAGCGCGCGCTCGACCAGAGCCGGCTGCTGCGCGCGGACCTCGTCGATCTCCCGCTCGATCCACGCGTGCGTGATGAAGATGGACGCGTGATCCATCAGCGCTCGGAAGGCCACGACGACCGCGTGGTCGTCGGCCGCGGCCCCCTTGGGCAGGGCCTCGCGCACGAGCCGTCGATCGCCGACGTCGAGCTCGAGGCAGTCCATCGGCAGGGTCGGATCGTGCTCGACCTCGAGGGGCGGGAGCGCCACGCGCAGGGTCCCCGAGACGCGGTTGGCCACCTCGTTCAGCACCCGCTCGAGCCCGCGGACGTCGTCGTCGTCGCGATGCACCCGCGCAAGGATGCGATCGAGGTCGCGGGGGCGCACCGCAGGCCGCTCGCGCTCCCGACGGGCGGTCCAGAGCAGCGCGCCGCTCACGAGCGCCGTCGCGGTCGCGGCGAACGCCAGCACCGGCATGCCCGGCACCAACGCGAGCACGACGAGGAACGCCGCGGGCACCAGCAGCATCGGCGGATCGAGCCAGTCGGCGATGCCACCCGCCACGTCGCCCTGACGATCGACGCGCGCGACGAGGATGCCAGCGGCGAGGCTCACCAGGAGCGCCGGCACCTGCGAGAGCAGGCCGTCACCGATCGTGAGGCGACCGTAGGTGTCGAGGGCCTCGGACACGCCCATGTCGTGGCGCAGCCGCGCGACGGCGACACCACCGAGGAGGTTCACCGCGGTGATGAGCAGCCCGACGATCGCGTCGCCCTTCACGAAGCGCATCGCCCCGTCCATCGCGCCGTGGAAGTTGCTGCGCTCGCCGAGCCGGGCGCGCCGGGCCGCCGCCTCGCGCGGCGAGATGACCTTCGCCCGCAGATCGGCGTCGATCGCCGCCTGGTGCCCGGGCAGTCCGTCCAGTGCAAAGCGTGCACCAACCTCGGCGACGCGCTCGGCCCCGCGGGCGATCACGACGTACTGCACGATGGTGACGATCGCGAACATCACCCCGCCCACCAGCAGGTCGCCGCGCACGACCACGGAGGCGAACGCGTCGATGACCCGCCCGGCGTCGGCCTGGCTGAGGATGAGCCGCGTCGTCGAGACGTTGAGCGCGAGCCGATACAGCGTCAGCAGCAGCAGCAGCGACGGGAAGACCAGGAAGTCGGTCGTGCGCCGGACCAGCAGCGCCGCGACCAGGACGAGCACCGCGGCCGAGAGCGACAGCGACAGCAGCAGATCGACGAGCACCGTCGGCAGCGGCACGAGCACGCACGCGAGCAGCGCGACCACCAGCACGGTGGGCGCGAGACCCGGCAGTGCGCGCCACAGACCACCGGCACCCGCCAGGTACGGGGTGGGTCCGGCTGGATTCGCCATCGTGGGCGAAGGCTAGCAACGCGCGGGGCGCGGGCCGAATTTGTGGCCGATCCCCGCCGCGGACCCGCGACCCCGTGCGCCGACACCCGAGGACCGCCCTTGCGCTCGGCCACCCGGAGGCGGGACGCTGCCCCCGCCCATGCCCGTCCTCGTCGCCCTGTTCGAGCGCTCCGACGCCGCCGTCACGGCCGAGGCCGCCCTCGCCACGCTGACCCGCGGCGGCGCGGGCCTGACCCAGCGACACGCCCGCGCGCCGATCGACGCGAACATCCTGCCCGAGGGCGCGACCGAGTTCGGCCGCAACATCGCGATCGCGATGGTCGCCGGCGGCGTGTTCATGGCGGTGGCGGGGGCCCTCGCCGGCGCGTTCGATCTGATGCTCGGCATGGGCATCGGCATGGGCATCGGCCTCGGCTTCGTGACCGGACTGCTCATGGGCCTGGTCGGCGCGATGCAGGCGGGAACGCGGATCCCCAAGCCGGCCCTGCGCGCCCTCGAGGCCCGGCTGGCTTCGGGCGGGGCGATCCTGGTGGTCGAGCTCGACGCGGCGAAGCTCGATGCGGCGGCCGAGCTGCTCGAGGAGCACGGCGCGGCCGCGGTCGAGACCTGCTGATCTCGAGCGCGGGCTACTCCTCGGGGGCGTCCTGCAGTGACTCGACGGCCTGCTTCTTGCTGCCGACGAAGATCTTGAAGCCCTCGCGCTGGAAGAACTGGCGGATGATCGCCTCGTCGATCTTCGACGCCCGCTCGGCGATCTTCGCCAGGTTCTTCACCAGCGGCCCCACGAACTTCGACACGCCCTTCACCTCTTCGCTGACCTCGCGGAGGTTCGCGGTGGCGACCGCGGCGTCGTCGATGATGGTGGCGATCTTCTTGCGCTTGTCCTCGTCGACCAGGGTCGCGAGCTTCTCGACCTCGGCAAGGGCCTTGTCGGCGCGGTCGAGCAGGCCCGGCAGTCGCTGGTCGAGGTCCGAGGTGATGCTCTCGACGTTGCCGAGGGTCCGCGTGACCCGGGGATCCGAGAGCAGCGTGTTGGCCGTGTCGACCAGCGTGTTGCCGTCGCGGACCAGCTCGGCGACCGCGGCCTCGTTCTGCTCGGTCATGCGCCGCACCGAGGCGGTGGTCGCGGTGACGTCGCCGACGATCTGGTCGATCTGTTCGCGCGTGATGATGGGCGGCTTGCCGTCCTTGCCCCGCGCCTCGCCGAGCAGGTCGTTGAGCTGACCGGCCAGCGGCGCCAGCGAGGCGGCGATCGAGTCCTCGCCGCCGAGGATCGGCTCGAGCGCGTTCAGGACCTCGTCGATCTCGAACGGCGCGTCGACGTTCTCGATCGTCGAGCCGTCGGGGAGCACCGGCGAGTCGCGCCCGCCGGGCTCGAGCTGGAGGTACTTCTCGCCCAGCAGGCTCTTGGCGCGGACGATGGCGCGCGCGTCGGTGTGCAGGACGATCTCGTCGTCGATGCGCAGGCTGAGCACCGCGATGTCGTGGTCGACCGCGACCTCCTCGATGCGACCGATGTTGACGCCGGCAATTTTGACCGCGTTGTTCTCGACCAACCCGGCGGCGTGGCCCAGGCGGATCTCGTAGCGCTTGCCGCCGCCGCCTCCGATCGCGCCGATCGACTGCGCCAGCCAGATGAGGAGCCCCACGGTGGCGATGACGAAGATGCCCAGGCCGATGTGCGTGCGATTCATGGAAGCTCGTGTGCTGCGCGACCGGACCGGCGGACCGTGGCGGGACCACCCTCGGGGACTAGACCACCTGGATGGGCCCGACGGTAGCGCGGTCGAAGAACTGACGGAGGGCCGGATGACAGCTGTGCTCGAGCTCCGACTTGGGCCCGTAGTGCACGAGCTTGCCGCCGGCGAGCATGCCGATGGTGTCGGCGATCGTGAGCGCCTCGGCGGTGTCGTGGGTGATGACGACGAAGCAGATGCCGAGCGTGCGGTGCATCTCGAGGATCAGCTCGTCGAGCGTCGCCGACATCACCGGATCGAGGCCGGAGCTGGGCTCGTCGCACAGGACGATTTCGGGCTCGAGCGCGATGGCCCGGGCGAACGCGACCAGCTTGCGCATGCCGCCCGACAGCTCGGAGGGGAACTTGTGCGCGGCCTTGGGCAGGCCGACCCGCGCGAGCTTGTCCTGGACCTTCGCCCGGATCTCCTCTTCGCCCATCTTCGTGTGCATGCGCATCGGGAACGCCACGTTGTCGCCGACGTTGATGTCGTCGAACAGCGCGCCGTCCTGGAACAGCATCCCGAACTTGCGGCGGACGTCGAACAGGAGCCGACGATCGCGGCCGCGCCGCTCGTCGAGCGCTGCGATGTCGTGGGGCCCGATGAAGACGCGCCCCTGATCGGGGCGCATCAGCCCGACCAGGATTCGCAGCAGAACCGACTTGCCGGTGCCCGAGGGCCCGAGCAGCACGGTGATCGAGCCCTTGCGGACCGTGAGGCTCACGTCGTCGAGCACGCGGTGGGTGCCGAACGCCTTGGTGACGTTCTCGAGCACGATCGCGTCGTCGGGGCCAGGCACGCCGCCAGACGATACCGAAAAGCCGCGCCTGGGTCGAACCGGCCCAACCGCCCGCCGCCAGCGGTTGACGGGTCACTGCCGTTGGCGGGAGCCTCGGGCGGCGGTGGCCAAGAAACCCAGACGTGGTCGACGGGCCGACCAGCGGCGTCAAGCGGTGCGCGAGTCCGCCGCGCACGTCGGCCCGGCGGGGCTCGCCATCGATCCCCACGCGGAGCCGTCGAAGATCCACGCCATCGGCTACGGCCCAGACGGGTACGAGGAACTCGACCGCTTCGACCCTGCAATGCTCCGAGCCCTCCGCTCGCGCTGGCCGGTGCTCTGGGTCCACGTCGTCGGCCTCGGGACCGCCGAGGTCATCGCCGGACTGGGCGCGGAGTTCGGCCTGCACCCGCTGGCGGTCGCCGACATCCTCGAAACCTACAAGCGCCCGAAGGTCGAGCGCAGTCGCGACCTCGTGCAGATCTCCCTGCGCATCATCGAAGAGCCCGGGGCCTGCGACACCGAGCAGCTGATGGTGTTCACGGGGCCGACCTTCGTGCTCACCTTCGAGGAGCGCAAGGGCGACCTGTTCGCGCACCTGCGGGCGCGGCTACAGGATCAGGACTGCTACACGCGCCGTGCGGGCGCCGGGTTCCTCGCCTACGAGATCATCGACGTCACCGTCGACGCGTTCTTCCCCGTGCTCGAGAAGATCAGCGATGAGCTCGAGCTCCTCGAGGACTTGATCCCCTCGGCCAAGCCGCTCGAGCTGACGCCGCGGCTTCGCGACGTCCGGGCGCAGCTGCTGGGCCTGCGGCGCGCGTTGTGGCCGATGCGCGAGGTCATCGGTGCGCTGGCCTCGGACCCCTCGCCGATGTTCGGCGACGAGACCCGCGCCTACCTGCGCGACTGCCAGGGCCACTGCGCGCAGCTCATCGACATCATCAGCTCGAACCGAGAGCTCACCACCGACCTCGTCGACCTGCAGATCTCGGTCGCCGGCCAGCGCTTGTCGGAGGTGATGAAGGTGCTCACCGTGATGGCGACGATCTTCATCCCGCTGACGTTCGTGTCGAGCATCTACGGGATGAACTTCGATCCCGACGCGTCGCCGCTGAACATGCCCGAGCTGCGGTGGGCGTACGGCTATCCGTTCGCATTGGGGACGATGGCCGCGATCGCGATCGGCCTGCTGGTGTACTTCCGCCGCAGGCACTGGGTGTAGGCTCCGGCCTGGTCGCGATCCAAGCGCCGGGCTTCAATCCTGACCGAAGGTCGGACACGCGGCGTCGACCGCTGCGAGCTCCGCAGCACAGATCGCCTCCATCATCGCCTCGTCCTGGTACTCGGCGCAGCTGAGCGCACCACTGCAGGCCAGGAACGCCTCGTACTCGACCTCGCAGCCGAGCTCGTAGCTCTCCCGAATGTTGTAGTCGAGAAGATCGACGACGCAGAGGTCGTAGGGGACCGCGCCGCAGCCCGCGACCATCGTGCAAAAAGAGTGCAATCCCGCCTGCGGGCGCGTGCCAGCGCTGCACGCTCCAGACTCCGCGATGCCCTCGGCCTCGCATCCATACGCCTCGTACTCGTCGCAGGTCAGCCCGGCGATGCACGACTGCGTCGCAGTGCTCGCGGCCTGGCACGCATCGTCGTAGTTCTCCGCTCGGAAGCGGTGGAAGACATGGCAGGCGTCGAGGCATCCGGGCTCGCCGGACTCCCGGCACGCATCGACGACCTCGCAGTATCCGATGCAGACATCGTCGTCGATGCCGGTCGTGCCCTCGCCGCCCGTGGAGCTCGACTCGGGCGACGGTCCAGCATCGTCGGAGCTCGACTCGGACGGCAGCGCAGGGTCGCCGGAGCTCGGCTCGGTCGCCGACGTCGCCGACATCTCGGCCGCGCTCGAGCTCGACCCATCGTCGTCGCCCGCGATCGCGGGCCCGCAGGCGCCGAGGAGGAGGAGGAGCGCGCAGATGGCACCGGGGTGCTGGGCACGGACATTCATGGGCCTCGGGGTAGTGCCGCTGCGGCCTCCGACGATCGATCCACCGCGAGAATTGCTCGATCCTGCGTCGGCGGCCGGCCCAGGTCGGCCCCGCCGAACGCCGCCTGCCCACCGATCCGCTGCGCTGGCGACATGCGTTGCCTTACCTTGATCCCGAGCGCGTGCCTGTTCCTCGTCGTCGTCCCGGCCTGCCCCGCAGGCGACGACACCAGCGTCGCCGAGACCGGCGCGGAGGCCTCCAGCAGCGGCCCGAACAGCTCGGCGACGACGCTGGCCGAGGCGACGAGCGACGACACGACCACGTCGACCACCGTCTCCACCACCGCATCGACCACCGTCTCCACCACCGCGATGACGTCGAGTCAGGACACCGGCGACACGGAGACCGCGACGACCGACGCGACAGCCGACACCGGGAGTGACGCCTGCGCGGCCCTCGGTTGCGCGCCCAACGAGTACTGCGACTGGCCGGTCAACAGCTGCGGCGATGATCCCGACGACGTGCCGGTGTGCACACCGACGCCCGTCGACGGCTGTCCGCCGAGCGCCGGCGATCCGGTGTGCGGCTGCGATGGCGTCGTCTACGTGAACGACTGCGGCGCCGGCCTCGTCGGCGTCGACGTGCGGGAGGCCAACGACTGCACGCCCCCGGACGGCAGGTTCGCGTGCGGCTTCCTCTTCTGCGATCCGGCCTCCAGTTATTGCCAGGTCTCCACCTCGGACGTCGGCGGCTACCCGAACAGCTACGGCTGCGCCGCGCTCCCGCAGGCCTGCGGCGACGCCCCGAGCTGCGAGTGCCTCGCCGACGAGCCCTGCGCCGACTTCGGCTGCGAGGAATCCCCCGAGGGTGGCCTGACGATCGTCTGCCCGGGCGGCTGAGCGCCGACGCAGGTCGACGGATCCGAAGCGCGCTTCGCCGCGCGCGTACGTGTCGCGGTCTACACCAGGCGGCCCATGTCGCCGCGACGATACCGGGCGTAGGCGTCTTCGACGGCCTCGCGGCTGCCCATCGCGAACGGGCCGCCGAACACGACCGGTTCGCGGATCGGCGTGCCGCTCGCGACGACGACGTGCAGACCGCCCGCGCCGGCGACCAGCGCCACGGCATCACCGTCCGGTGCGAAGGACACCGCCGTGTCGTGGACCATGGCCGCCCCGCCGGCGTCGCCCGAGCCCGCGATGGCCACGGCGAACGCCGTCGCGTCGCGATCGACAGGGATCGTCACGCGCCCTCCGGGGTCGAGGTGGACGTCGAGGAGCGACACCGGCGTGCTCAGCTCATCCAGCGCGGCACGCTGCTCCCCGAACGCGCCGACCAGCACGCGCACCCGAGCGCCCTCGGGGGTGCGCACGTCGGGCACGGCGCCGGCATCGACGTGGAAGGCCCGCGGCGCGATGAGCTTCTCGGCGATCCGCAGGTTCACGAAGATCTGCAGGCCATGGCACTCGACGCCGCGGCGCTCGGGGACCTCCTCGTGCATCATGCCGCGCCCGGCCTGCGTCCAGTGCAGCGCGCCGGGGCCGATCGTCGACACGTCACCGAGACTGTCGCGGTTCACGAAGCCGCCGGGCGAGTCCTCGAACATCACCGTCACCGCCGAGAACCCGGCGTGCGGGTGCGGAGGAAAGGTCGGCTGCGACATCCGAAAGTGATCGAAGCTGAGGAACGGATCGAGCGGGAGGTTCGCGCCGCCTCGCAGACTGTTCGCGGTGAAGCCGGGCGCGGGCGAGTGCGTGGGTAGCTCGAGGATCGTGCGGACCGTTCGGACTTGGGCGGCGGACATGCCGACCACGGTGGCCGCGCCGCGGGACCCGGACAAGGTCCTGACCGGCGGACAGATTGTCAGGCGCAGACGGACAATGCCCCTACCCGTACAGGATCCAGCTGATGACCAGGTTCATCACGATGCACACCACCGCGCCGTGGACGATGGCGCGATTCGTCGCGATTCCGACGCCCTCGGCGCCGTCCTTCTTGGCCGCCCGATAACCGTGGAAGCAGGCGATCACGGCGACGACCCAGCCGAAGATGAGGCCCTTGAACACGCCGACCATGAGATCGGGCATGCGCACGAACTGGCCGATCTGGCTCATGAACGTGCCGCCGTCGAGGCCGAGCTGGAACACGGCGCCCGCGTAGCTCGCCCCGATGCCGATGACGTCGGCGTAGCCGCACAAGAGCGGCAGGGCGATGGTCACCGCCCACAGCCGCGGCGCGACCAGGTGGCGCATCGGGTCGATCGACATGACCTCGAGCGCCTCGACCTGCTCGCTGATCTTCATGTTCGCGAGCGAGGCCGCCAGGTTGGCGCCGATGCGCGCGCCGCAGACCACCGCCGCCATCACCGGGTACAGCTCACGCACGCCGCCGATGCCGGCGAACATGCCGAGGAAGTCTTGGCCCCCGAAACGCTCGAAGGTCGCGTACGACTGGACCGAGAGGTTGAGGCCCGCGAACACGGTGAGCATCGTCAGCAGCGCAACGCTGCCGACGCTGGCCTGGTAGGTCTGCTTGACCAGCTGGTCGAAGGGCGGGACGTGGGAGAACTGCGCGACGAAGGCCCGCTGGGCGAACCGCAGGAACTCGATCGCAGCGCTCACAGATCGGCCCCCAGCAGCATCATGCTGACGACGTAGTCGACCAGCAGGATGAGGACGATCGTCTGTGTGACCGTGTCGTTCGCGGCCTGGCCGACGGCCTCGGCGCCGCCCTTCACCTTCATGCCGAGGTAGCCGGCGAGCAGCCCGACGCTGGTGCCGAACAGCACGCACTTGCCCAGGCCGATCCACAGATCGGCGGGGGTCACCTGGGCGGTGAGGTGCTCCATGAACGCGCCGTGGTCGACGCCGCCCAGCGGCACCGCGAACACCCAACCGCTGGCGACGCCCAGGATGTTGGTCAGCACGTTGAGCAGTGGGGTGACCACCGCGCACGCGATGACGCCGGGGACGACGACGTAGCGCATCGGGTCGACCGACATCACGGCGAGCGCGTCGATCTGCCCGCGCACGCGCATGGTGCCGATGCGGGCGGCGATCGACGAGCCGGCCTGCGCGGCGACCATGACCGACGCGAGCGCGGGGCTGTACTCGCGGAAGATCGCGGTGCCGAGCAGCGAGCTCAGCATGCGATCGAGGCCGAACATCCGGAACAGATCGAGGCCCTGCAGCGAGATGACCGCGCCGACCGGCGCGACCGCGAGGCCCACCGGCAGGATGCAGCGACCGACGAGGATCCACATGAGGCGCAGGGTCTCGCCGACGTACCGCGGGCGGGTGAGCCCGGTGCGCACGACATCGCCGAAGAACGCCGCGATCGCGCCGACGGTGCCCAGCGCGTGCAGGAGCCAGTTCATGCGAACAGCCCCAGCTGCACCGGCTCGGGCTCGCCCGGGCGCCACGCCGGCGTCGCGCGGTGCTGCTCGAGCTGCAGCAGCCAGCGCTTCACCGGCAGGCCGCCGCCGAAGCCGGCGAGGTCACCGGCGGAGCCGATCACCCGGTGGCACGGCACGACGATCGGCAGCGGGTTGCGGCCGTTGGCGCGCCCCACCGCGCGTGCGCTGCCGCGGCGCGCCGCGACATCCGCGAGCTCGCCGTAGCTGCAGGTCGTGGCGTACTCGACGTCCCGCAGGTGGCGCCAGACCTCGAGCTCGAAGTCGGTGCCCAGAGGCCGCAACGGGATCGTGAACTCGGTGCGTCGACCGGCGAGGTACTCCCGCAGTTGCGTGCGCGCGGCGGTGCGACGGCGGGTCTCGATCCGCAGGCGCGCCCCGTGATCGATCGCGTGCTGGACCAGACCCGCACATCGCCCCGACAGCGCGACGTAGACCAGCGCGTCGTCGTCGTCGAGGGCGAGCAGCAGCGGCAGGGCCGGGTGCGCCAGTCGGTCGACGCGCCATCGCGGTGTCTTGCGGGCCCGAGCCACAGGACCTCGGTTGTACCGAACTCGTGCGCCGCTGTCCCCTGTCGGCCCGCGGCGGGACGCCGGGCCCGACTCCGCGCGTCGGGCTCAATGCCCGGGCGGCGCGCGACGATGACGTGGGCGGTGAGCCGCGCCGACTCGAGCGTCGAGGTCCTGGACGTGCTGTGGGGCCTCGGCAGCGGGCGCCGGGCCCGGGCGCTGCTGCGCGAGGGTCGTCGCGTCGAGATCCTCGCGCTGGACGTCGAGCCGTCGCGGCCCGAGCTCGCGCAGGTGATCGTCTCGGCGTGCGATCGACTGCGCGTCGCCCAGGGGGACGGTCGGCTGCGGGTCGTCGTGGGTACGCCGTCGGGCTTCGCCCAGCGCTGGCGCGAGCTCGGGCTCGGCGGCGCGGCGGTGACGATGCACGTCGACCTCGCGGCGCTGGCCTCGGTGCCGCCGGCGGCCCGCGAGCTGGCGCAGACGATCGAGCGGCTCCACCTCGAGCGCCTCGATCTCCAGCGGTTCGGCGCGCGCATGCGGCAGAACCTCGTCGACAACGTCGACGCGTTGGCGACCGCGAGCCCGCTGTCGTGCTGGGCCGGCGCGGCCGCGGGCCGACCGGCGTTCGTGCTCGCCGCGGGCCCGAGCGCGCGCGCATCGATGTCGTGGCTCGCCGATGCCCGCGCGCTCGGGCCGGTCGTCGCCGTCGACACCGCGCTGCCGCTGTGTCGCGAGTTCGGCGTGCCGATCGATTGTCTCGTCAGCGTCGATCCCCACGCGGGCAGCCGCGTGCACCTGCAGCGCGGCGCCGACGAGGTCCACGCGCTCGCGTTCCAGCCGTACTGCACGCCGGCCCTCGTCGGTGCGGTGGGCGAGCGCGTGCTCGCCCTGCCCGCCGGCGACGCGCTGTGCGATCGCGCGGCGAGCGAGCTCGGCCTGCCGTCGCTCCCGGTCGCCGGCACGGTGTTGCTGTACGCGCTGCAGGTCGCCGCGGCGCTCGGGTGCGATCCGGTGATCCTCGTCGGAGCCGACTTCGCCCACGTGGGTGGCCGCACCCACGCCGAGGGCACCGCGACCGCACAGCACGCGCCGCCGACGGGCGAGACGATCGACGACGCGCGCGGCGTCGCGGTGCCCACGAGCTCGGCGCTGCGTCGCTTCGCCGGCGACGTCGCGCGGCACATCGGTCGCAGCGGTGCACGACACTGGCGCGTCGAGGGCGGCGGGGCCCACCTCGCCGGGGCGCGCACGGTCGAGCCCGCCGCGGTGGCACGGTGGGTGCGCCGCGCCGCCCGCGGGCGCGTGCCCGTGCGGTGGCTCCCGCCACCGGTCGCGCCCGAGGGGGCCACCGTCGCCGGCCGCCGCGCGACCTGGCGGCGCCTCCTCGGCGAATTTGACGGGGCGTAGTCGGGCCCGCAGCATTCGGGCGTGCCGCTCGCGCGCCGCTGGCTCCCGGTCGCCCTCGTGGCCGCTGCCTGCAGCTGCGCGCCGCAGGGCTGTCGATCGAACGACGCGCCGGCTGCGATCCCGATCGCCGCCACCGCGCCGAGCGTCGCGGCCGAGCCGGCCGAGGTCGAGGTGCCGATGGTCGCGATGCCCGGCGGCGCGGCGCTGCGGGCCCGCACCCGCGCCCAACGCAGCGCCCTTGGCGACGAGGCCCCGCTGTTCGAGGACGAGGCCGGGCGCGCGGTGCCGTGGATCGCGACGGGACCGCTCGCCGATCCCCTCGACGACGCGCTGCTCGATGGCTTGCCCGGCTCCTCGGGACTCGGCGGCAATCAGCCGACCGATGGTCCGTCGATGAACGGGAACATGCTCGGCCTGTTCGAGCCGATCGAGGGCGAGGGCCAGCCCCTCGCCCACTTCCATCGCGCGTTGCGGAGCCTCGAGGCCGGCCGCGACGACGACGGCAAAGTCCGCGTGCTGGTCTTCGGGGCGTCGCACACCGAGGCGGACATCTATCCCCAGTACGTGCGCAGCTACCTGCAGGAGCGCTTCGGCGACGGCGGCCACGGCTTCGTGATGCCGGCGCAACCGTGGCGCGGGTACAGCCACCTCGAGATCGGCGTCAGCGGCTTCGAGCACTGGCGCACCGAGCATGCGCAGCGCCGCGACGGCCGCGACGACGGGCGCTATGGGCTGCTGGGCGCGAGCATCTCGGCGAGCAATCGGCGTGCGGTCGGCAAGCTCGTCCACGCCCCGGGCGTGGTCGCGAGCCGCTACGAACTCTACTACCTCGGGCAGCCGCGCGGCGGCACGCTCGAGCTCGTGGCCGACGGCCGCCGCGTCGCCGAGGTCGACACCGCTGCGCGCGAGGTGGGCCCGGGCTACTACGCCTTCGAGCTGCCGGAGGCCGAGCACACCCTCGAGCTCCGCGTGCGCGGCGACGGTGAGGTGCGAGTCCTCGGCCTCACGGTGGAGCGCGACGATCCCGGCGTCGTCGTCGACACGCTCGGCATCCGCGGCACGCGGGCCGCCAACGCGCTCGAGTGGGATCTCGGCGTGTGGTCCGACAATGTCCGCCGACGCGCGCCCGACCTGGTGATCCTCGCGTTCGGCACGAACGAGGCCACCGACGTCGAGCAGCCGATGGCCGACTACGAGGCGCGCCTCACGGCGGTGCTGCAACGCTACCGCGAGGCGACGGCGCCGGCGAGCTGCCTGTTGGTCGGTCCCGGCGACTTCCCCCAGCCGGCCGAAGGCGGCGCCGTCGTGCCGCGCGCGCGCGTCGGGGAGATCATCGACGCGCAGCAACGCGTGGCCGCGGCCCACGGCTGCGGCTTCTGGGATCTGCAGGCCTTCATGGGTGGCGAACTGTCGATGCTGCAGTGGGTCCGCTCGACGCCACCGATGGCCGCGCCGGACTTCATCCACCTGTCGCGCCGCGGGTACGTGCGCATGGGGATGGCGTTGGTGGACGCGCTGATGATGGATCTCGACGGCGCCGATCCGCTGCGCGGGCGGTGAGGTCGATCAGAAGCGGAGGCGAAGGGCCACGCCGCCCCCGGTGCGGCCGAGCCAGGGCGACAGGGCCACGTCGCGCGCTGCACCCGGGTGCTCGCGCTCGAACCGTTTGAAGTCGCGACGGATGCGGACGGCGTAGCGGAAGAGGAAGCCGCTGGCGATGGCGACGGGGAGGGCGAATCCGAGGGAGAGGCCGCCGGAGATGCGCCCACCCCGGCCGGGCTTGGGGTCGATCAGATCGGGTGGGCACGACGGATCGGTGCCACCGTTGGCGCACTTCTTCGCGGCCCGATCGGCGATGACGAGCTCCCAGATGCCGCGACCGATGAGCACGCCGGTGAGCGCCGCGGTGACGGAGCCCAGCGCGAATTCGATGCCGCCGCGACGCTCGCCACCGCGCGAGAGATCGGCGGGCCGGGCGGGGCGCGATCGCTTGGCGGGGGTGACCTGGCGGATCTTTTCGCGCTTCGCCGCGGCGTCGGGCGTCGCGAGGGCAAACGTCAGGACCCCGGCGCAGACGAGGCGCTGGGCGAGGTTCGACGGTCGCACGGGTGTGCACGGTAGCACGGGTGACACGGTGCGGTTCGCCACAGGTTGGGGTTGCGGAGGGTTGGGATGGGATGGATCGATGCGTGGCGAGCCGATTGGGGGGTGGCACCGGCGTTGCAGTTGGTGGGGGTGCGACGATGATGATGGGACTGATCGGTGTGCTGGTGCTCTGCGTGAGTGCGCCTGGGGCGGTGGGGGAGTTGCGGGAGATTGCTTGGCCGGGGACGGGGACGGCCACGTTCACGGCCACGGCCACGTCCACGGCCACGTCCACGGCCACGTCCACGTCCACGTCCACGTCCCCGGGTAGCGGGGAGTGGCGGGAGCCGTTTGGGAGGGGGCGGGTGG
>JBIJCC010000017.1:0-142731 GCA_044344875.1 Nannocystaceae bacterium | reverse complement strand
ACCTTCCCCCGCTGGAGAAGCGCAGCTTGAACGGCTCCCGACCCGCGCTCGCGCGCGGCTCGGCATCCGTTCGTCACGACGCACCATCGCACGAGCGTACGACACGGCTCGCGCCGGCGCGATGGCCTCGGCGAGGCCCCGCGAGGGTCCCGCGGGTGATGGGCGCGCGGCGACACTCCGCTGTTACGTCAGCCCCACGCGATCCGACAGCGCCGAGCGGAACACCCCGCTCGGATCCACGCGCGCCTTGATCTCCCGCCACTCGCCCAACCGCGGGTACATCGGCGCCATCGACTCGGGGCCGAGGAACGCGTCCTTGCCCAGGTACACGCGCCCGCCCGCCTCGATCACCGCGCGGTCCAACCCGTGCAGCAGCTCCGCCAGCCCAGACGCGATCGGGAAGTCGATCGCGAACGTCCACCCCTCGAACGGGAACGACAGGTGCCCCGGCCCCTGCGGCCCGAGCTTCTTCAGCACGTTCAAGAACGGCAGCTGCCCCGGCTTCGCGATCGTCTCTAGCAGTCCGCGCAGTCGCGCGGCCTCGCCGAGCGGGACCACGAACTGGTACTGCGTGAAGCCCCGCGCCCCGTAGCCGCGATTCCACTGGCCGATCTTGTCCAGTGGATAGAAGAACCCCTCGTAGTGCACCACCGGCGCGGCGCCGGCCTGCACGCGGCCGATCGCCGCGTTGAGCATGCGCAGCGTCAAGGGGTTCAGCGCGAGCTCCGGCAGCTCGAACGGCACCGACACCGCCGGCTTGCCGCTGACGCGCAGCGGCGCCTCGCGCAGCTTCGGCGGCAGATCGTCGAGCGTCGCGTGATCGCCCACCGTCAACACGCCGCGCCCCAGCGACGCCCCGGTCGCGAGTGGATCGATCCACGCCACCGAGTACGGGTGCGACGCGTCGTGGTCGAGGATCGCGGCGAGCAGCGCGTCGAGATCCCGCACGACGATCGCCTTCTGCCGGAAGTACGTCGTCTCGACGCGGCGCAGTCGCATCGTCACGCGCAGCAGGATCCCCGTCAGCCCCATGCCGCCAGCGGTGGCCCAGAACAGCGCGGGATCGTGATCGCGATCGACCCATACGATCTCGCCGCTGGCGAGCAGGAGCTCGAACCCCTCGACGTGGGCCGAGAAGGATCCGTCGGCGTGGTGGGCCTTGCCGTGGACGTCGTTCGCGATGCAGCCGCCGACGGTCACGTACTTCGTGCCCGGCGTGACCCTCGGCAACCAGCCCCGCGGCGCGAAGGTCTCGAGGATCGCCGCGAGACTCGTGCCCGCCTCGCACGTCAAACGCCCGGTCGCCTCGTCGAACGCGAGCATCCGATCGAAGCCCGTCGTCTCGAGCACGACGCCCCGCTCGAGCAGCGCCGGGTCGCCGTAGCTGCGGCCGAGCCCCCGCGCGATCGTGCCGGCTGGATCGATCGCCGCCGCGAGCTTGCGAACGTCGTCCGGCGCCGCGACGCGGCAGTCCAGCCGCGGATAGTTGCCCCAACCGGCGAGTCTCACCGCGACAGTGTCTCGCAAACCCGGCCCGAGTGTTCGACACTCGCCGCCGTGGCGAGCCCGATCCCGCACAATTGGCAGGTCCCCCAGGTCTTCCGCGATCGCATGGGCGTGCACGCCGGGCGCCAACGGTGCATGGCCGCCGACGGGCACATCCTCGTGGTCCTGCACGATCTGCCCGATCCGAGCAAGCCGCGCAGCCGCGACGCCAAGATCTACTGGCGCGAGCCCGGCGGCGCGTGGCACGGCAGCGCGGGCGGGCCGCCGACGATCGTGCCGCTGCGCGCCCACGTCGAGGTGTTCGCCGAGGCGGCGACGCGCCACGAGCAGCTCGCCGAGAAGGCCACCGGGGCCGACGACTGGTACGCGCTGGTCTACGCCACCGGCCCCATCGCGCGCACGACCAAGAACCTCGCCGCCGCGCTGCAGGACGCGCGCGAGGCCTCCAAGGACGATCACGCGCTCATCACGGTGCGCGACGCGGCCCTCGACGTCGCGCGGGCGTTCGAGCTGCTGCACGCGCACGCCCGTGAGGGCCTCGAGTACACCGTGGCCAAGCGCGCCGAGGAGCAGTCGCGCAACGCCGAGCACATGCTCGTGTCGGGCCACCGGCTCAACCTCATCGCCGCGCTGTTCCTGCCGATGACCGCGATCGCGACGATGTTCGGGATGAACCTCGACCACGGCCTGTCGAAGGTCGCGCCGCCGGCGATGTTCTGGGTGCTGCTCGGGGTCGCGATGGCGCTCGGGATCGTCGTGCGCGCGTCGCTGCCCAAGCCGCCCGCGCCCGCACCCGCGCCCGTGGCACCGCCGCGCCCGCCGACGACCAAGGCCAAGTCCCGACTCTGACCCGCGGCCGTCAGTCGCCGACCCAGGTGCGCACGTACGAGCCCGACGGCACGCCGAGCACGACCTCGAGCACCGTGTTGCCGTCGTAGGGCTGCGGCAGATAGATCGCCCGGTCGTTCCAGCCGTCGACGCCGCTGCCCCACTCGATGCCGTGGCCGTAGTGCTGGGCGCCCGAGGTCTGCGTGTTGAACATCATCGTCACCACGCCCTCGGGGTCGATGCGGTACAGCCCGCGGGTGTTGTAATCCGGGACGTACAGGTTGCCGCAGGCGTCGATGCCGAGGCCGTCGTGGTAGCCCTCGCCGACGTTGTTGGCGAAGACCACGGCGTCGCCCGTCGGGTTCAGTTCGTCGTCGACCTCCACGAAGTACACCGGCGAGCCGGGCTCGACGAGCGTCGAGATGTACGCGCCGGTGCTGTCGAGGTTGAAGACGATCGCCCGCGGGTGCTGGCCACCCGGGAGCGTCAGCCACACCTCGGTGTCGCCCGTGTCCGGGTCGAGTCGTCGCACGTCGGAGCTCGTGCACACGTAGGCCTGCTCGTCGGGGCCGACGGTGAGGCCGTACCCGTTGCTGAAGCCGGTGCCGATGGTCGACACCTGTTGATCCGGCGTCACGCGGCGAACCTCGCCGAAGTCGTTGACGTAGAGCATGTCGCCGTTGGCGAGCACGTCCATGCCCTGCGCACTGGTGACGCCGGGGAGGAACACGTTGCTCTCGTCCTCGTAGCTCACCTGCAGGATCGCGTTGTTGGCCAGGCCGTAGATGTAGCCCTCGTCGTCGAAGTACACATCGTGGTAGCCGCGCGGGGCGCCGAGTTCGGCCTCCGACTCGAACGGCTGCACCAGCGCGTTGCAGTCCCAGTCGATCACCGGACCGGTGGTCGTGTCCTCGATCGGCAGGTCGAGATCGAGCCCGCCGCCGACGTCCCAGAGGAACGCCGGCACGCCCGTGGAGCCGGCCCCGCTCGTGTCGCCGCTCGAGACGTCACCCGTGGTGCCTGGCGGAGCCGTCGTCGTCGCGGGATCGTCGGTGGTGCCGGTGGTCGGCGTCGGCCCACCCGAGGTGGTCGCGGGATCCCCGGTGCTCGTCCCGACGCTGGGCACCAGCGAGTCCTGACAGGCCCCCAGCGCGAGCACGACCGCCCCAGCACACCCCACAAAGCCGACCCCAAGCTTGGACTTCATCGCCAACTCCATCCTCGGTGTTACCACAACCCTACTCCATGGTCGCCGGGGCCCGCGCCTTCGGCGGCCGAGGGGGCATCCGTCCCAAGGGCCTCGAGGCGCCGGGTCCCACGCGCGGACAACCGTTGTATGCTCCGCGGCCTTGTCCCGGACCCGCATCCTCCCGTGGTTGCTCGCCTCCGCCTTCGCCGTCGTGGGCGGCGCCGGCTGCAGGGCCAAGATCGGCGACGCCTGCCAGCGCAGCACCGATTGCAGCATCCGCGGCGATCGTGGCTGCGATCTGTCCCACCGGGTGAACTCGGCCGGCGTCGAGACCCCCAACGGCAACGGCGAGTGCACGATCGAGGGCTGCGGCGCCGACAGCTGCCCCAAGGAAGCCGAGTGCGTGAAGGTCTACGGGAGCGACTTCCTCACCGTCGCGTGCGATCCCGAACGCGAGGATCGGGCGGTGCAGGGCGAGGGCGAGGGCTGCGTCGAGGGGGTCTGTCCGCCGCGGGACGATTGCGATCCCCTCGAGGTGTGTCTGCCCGAGGGCCTGTGCGCCGACGAGATCACGGCGCGGACGAGCTGTCGACGCCGGTGCAAGAACGACGGCGATTGCCGGAATGGCTACGAGTGCATCCGCACCGGCTCGCGGGGCATCTACCCGGCGCCCGATCTCGATCGCCCCGGCGAGGTCGACGACTTCAAGATCTGCGCGCCGGTGAGCCAGTAATCCCGTGGCCGACGCCCTCGACACGTTGCTGGAGGCGATGGCCCGCCTGCTCGAGCAGCAGGCCGAGACCCCGAGCGTGCGGCCCGCGGGCGAGGGCAACTTCCGCTGCCAGCGCTGCGAGGGCTGCAGCGACTGCCGCTTCTGCAGCGACTGCACCGACTGCGTCGAGTGCACGTACTGCGACGGCTGCGTCGCGTGCTCGGGCTGCACGCAGTCGAAGCACTGCCGCGATTGCGAGCGGATCTCGCACAGCCAGCTCAGCCGCGCCTGCGATGATTGCTCGTACGTGACGCTGTGCGTCGGCTGCGAGCAGTGCGTGCACTGCTTCGGCTGTGTCGCGCTGTCGGGCGGCGAGTTCTGCATCCTGAACGAGAAGGTCGGCCGCAAGGAGTACCAGGCCCGCATCGCCGAGATCCGCGTCGCCCTCGAGCGGCGGCTGTCGACCGGTTGGCGTCCGAGCTGGCTCGGCGACGACGACGGCGACGGCGACGCCGACGGGGCGATCGACGAGCCTGTCGCCGAAGACGATGCTGGCGAGCCCGAGGACGACGCGGTCGAGGTGGAGCGCGCCGACGCCCCCATCCCGCGGCCCGACGAGATCACCGTGCCTCGGCCCGCGCCGCCCGTGCTCGCGCCGCCCGTGCTCGCGCCGCCCGTCGTCGAGCCCGCGCCGATCGATTCGCCCCCGGAGGCGCCGCGCGGGCCGTCGGTGCTGCGCGGGCGTCCGCCGCGGCCCGGTGAGACCGCGCCGTCGACCCCGGCGAGCAGCGGCAGCATCGTCGCCGCACGCAGGCCACCGCGCCGACCCTGACACCACGGCCGTGGCCGTGGTAACGCCTGCGCCATGTCCAAGCTCGCGATCCTCGGGTGCGGCACGATGGGCGAGGCGATCCTCGGTGGCCTGCTGGGCGCGCACGTCTTCGCGCCGGCGGACGTGACCGCGACGGTGCGTCGGGCCGAGCCGGCCGTGCGCCTGCGCCAGCGCCATGGGATCGCGGCGGGCCACGACAACGCGGCAGCCTGCGCCGACGCCGACGTCGTGCTGGTGTGCGTGAAGCCGCAGTTCATCGTCGAGCTCCTCGACGACGACGCCATGCGGGCCGCGACCGCCGGCAAGCTGGTCATCAGCATCGCCGCGGGGGTGCGGGTCGCGACGCTGGGCGGCTACCTGCCGCAGGCGAAGATCGTCCGCGCCATGCCGAACACCCCGTGCCTCATCGGCAAGGGCATGACGGTGATCGCCCCGGGGCCGGGGGCCGAGGCGAGCGATCTGGCGATCGCAACCACGATCTTCGCCGCGGTCGGCCGCGTCATCGAGCTCGAGGACAAGCACATGGACGCGGTGACCAGCCTCAACGGCAGCGGCCCCGCGTTCGCGTACGTCATGCTCGAGGCGCTCGCGGACGGCGGCGTGATGATGGGCCTGCGCCGCGACGTCGCCCTCGAGATCGCGGCGCAGGTGTTCCTCGGCTCGGCGTCGATGGTGCTCGACACCAAGCTGCACCCGGCCGCGCTCAAGGATCAGGTCACGACGCCGGCGGGCTCTACGATTGCGGGTCTGCTGACGATGGAGGACGGGCGCATCCGATCGGTGCTCGCCCGCACGATCCAGGAGGCGGCCCGCGTCGCGGCGAGCCTCGGTGGGCCGAGCAAGCCCGAGCCCCACGGCTGACGGCCGTCATGGCCCCGCTGGCGCGGGCGGGGCGGGCGGAGCGGGAGGAGCGGGCGGAGCGGGCGGAGCGGGCGGAGCGGGCGGCGCCGGTGGTGCGGCGGGCAGGGACGTCGGCCCGTTGTTCGGGTTGTCCGAGAGGTACGCGCGGAAGGTGAAGCACCGCCCGCCGTGGCGCTGCACCGACGCGTCGCTGAACTCGATGCCGACGGACCTGGTGCCCTCGTAGACACCGAAGTGGATGTGCGGGAACCGGCTGATGCCGGTCGTGCCGGCCAGGGCGAGGACCTGGCCGGCGTGCACGTGGACGTCGGAGGTGTACCGGATCCTGGGCGCGGTGCCGTGGGCCGTCGAGTTCGCGAGGAGCACGCCGCCGGCCTCGGTCACGCCGTTGGGCTTCAGGTGGAGGTAGTGCGCGACCGTGCCGTCGCGGTGCTGGACGTAGATCTGGTTGGCCTCGCGGTTGCCGTCGGTGCCGTCGTACCGAGAGCCGATGTTGAACTCGTGGAACGAGATCACGTGGCCCTCCTCGACGGCGAGGACCGGCGTGCCCTCGGGCACCGCGAAGTCGTAGCAACGCTCCTGATCGGTCCTCGCGTAGTGCGAGAACCACCCGCGGTTGCCCTGGACGCAGTAGCGCTCGCCGGCGAACGGCAGCTTCACGCGGCGCGGCCGCGCGGTGTACGGCTCGACCTTGCCGTCGTTGCCGAACACGTGGCCCGAGAAGCCCCCGACGAGGCCGAAGATGAAGCACAGCAGGATGCACAGCAGCAGGTACCCCGCGACCCCGCCGGCGTCGAGCAGCAGGTCGGGGTCGGGCGCGTAGACGAGCACCAGGAACAACACGACGCCGATGACCACCGAGGGGATCGCGAACAGCAGGTCCTTGCCGACGTCGTTCTCGACCTCGAAGCTGGCGCGGATCGGCAGCGCGACGAAGAAGCTGATCCAGCACCCGCACAGCGGCGGGAACCACACGTAGTCGAGCGGAGGCAGCCCCGGGACGAAGGCGCTGGCGATCGTGATGCCCACGAGCGCCAACCACGCCAGGCCGGCGGTGATGATCATCGGATAGCCCGCGAGCTCACCGAACAGCACCATCGTCAGGTAGCCGACCGCCGCGAAGCACAGCGCCGGCAGGGCCATGCCCGCCCACACCGGCGACCAGTGCATCGACAGAGCGACGTTGAGGATGGCCAGGATCGTCAACACGATCATCGCGACGAGGAACAACAGCCACGCGACCTCGCGGATCCAGATCATCACGTTGTCGTGCCAGAACATCGCTGGCAGGACGGTAATCGTCGGGGCGTTGCTCGGCGGCGCGGTGTGCTTGCGCGCGCACGCGAGGTTGTTGCGCTGCATCGTGACCGTCTTGGTCGCGTTGCCGCCGCCCACGACGGTCACGCTGTCGTGCGCGTCCTGGAACCCCTCTTCCTGCGGCGGCTGCCCGGCGGCGCCCGGGATCGCGGCCTTCTCGGCGCGGATCGTCGCGTTGCCGACCGGCACGGCGGCGAAGCTCGCGACGCCGTTGCCGTTGGTCAGCGCGCTCTGCCGCGCGCCGGTGGCTTCCAGGTGCACGGTCGCCATCGGCAGCGGCCGATCGGCGCTGTCGGTGGTGTTGCCCTCGGCGAAGGTGTCCCAGCAAAGCGCGGCCATCATCACCGTGACCTCGACGGTCCCGGTGATCGGGGCGGGCGGGCCCGGGGCCGGCGGCGGGGGCGGACTCGAACCGGGGCAGACCGACCCCTCGCCGCACTCCATTCAGGTCCGCTCCCGGCGCATGACCGGCCCAGGGTACCCGCGATCGCGCGCGCCCGCGAACGGCGATCACGGGCGTCCGCCTTCCGTCAGCCGACGAAGATCCCCGGCAGCGGCGCGCCGATCGGGCTGTTCGCGTAGGCGTCTGCGGGCCAGTTGTACGGCCCGTTGAACTCGACGGCGTGCCCATAGCCAGGCGTGCCCTGCTCGTAGTCGTCGGGCGTCAGGCCCATCGCCTGCAGGATCGTCACCAGCAGCCGGTTGTGCTGCACGCCGGGGATGAGGACGCCCCACGGCAGGATCGGGTTGGCGTAGTCGGAGGTCATCTGCGTGAAGTCGACGTAGTGGCCGGTCGCGATCGATCCGCCGGCGCCCCCGGCGAGGATCGCCGGCATGCCGTTGACGTAGTGATCCATCGCCAGCTCGCTGCCCCAGTACACCAGGCTGTTGTCGAGGAACGTCGCGCCATCGGCCTCCTCGACGTCGAGCTGCTCGAGGAAGCGCTTGAACACCGCGTCGACGACCCAGCGGTTGAGCGCGACGATGTGATCGTGATCGCCGGACTCGTCGACCGCGTCGTGGGCATAGTCGTGCCAGTCGCCGGCGACGTCGTCGCTGCTGTGGTACGAGTTGACCTTCGTCCCGGTCGCGTCGGTGATCGCCATGTTGGCGTTGAACGTCACGATGCGGGTGATGTCGCAGCGGATCGCGGCGACCGAGATGTCGACCAGCAGGCTCACCCACGCCTCGAAGTCCGCGATGCTGCTGACCTCCTGCCACGGGTAGCCGACGCCGTAGATCGGCGGTTCGGGCGGTTTGACGCACGCGGCGGACAGGCCGTTGGCGAGCTCGTTCTCGATGTCGGCGAGGAACGTCATGTGCCGCTCCACGGCGTCGCGATCGGCGGCGCTCAGCCGGCGGTGTTGCTTGAGCCGGCTGTAGTCCTCGTACACCGCGTTGACGAGCCGCCGGTTCGGGTGCTCGGTCGGCATCCCGGGCTCCATGAAGTCGCCGAACAGGTCCTGCCAGAGGTCATGGGGCTCGAGGTACGCGGGGACGTTCTCGATCGGGCCGCCGGCGATGTTGTAGTCGCTGTCGGAGATCGAGCTCGGGCTCCCGGTCGCCAGCACGATCGATCGCGCGTGCGGGTTCGACGTGTAGAATCGATCGGAGTACGCGAGCACCTGATCGATCGTCCGCATCGGGCCCAGGCCGCGTGACTCGAACTCGCCGGCCGAGGCGCAGTTGGCGTAGTTGCCGAGCAGCTGGCCGGTGCCGTGGCTGGTGCCCTGGAGATAGTCGAGGCCGCGCAGCAGCAGCATCTTGTCGTAGTACGGCTGCAGGTCGGCCGAGATCACGCGCGACAGATCCTGGCCCACGAAGTCCGACAGGGGGGCCCACTTGGCGGTCGAGCCCGGCATGGTCTCCGACAGCGCGGTGGTGCCGTCGGCCCGCGGGCCGCCGTACATCGTGTCGCGGAGCTGATAGCCCGCGGGCGTCCACGCCGGCCAGAAGTCCGCGACCATCTGCCCGCTCTGCGACTGGATCGCGATGAAGCGCTTGGCCTGGTCGCCGGGCGCACCCTTGGCCTGCCGCGGCAGCAGCGAGGGCAGGAACGGCAGGCCGAGCGCCAGGCCGCCGGCGCTGCGCAAGAACACGCGTCGTCCATGAACGAGTGGCATCACATGACCCTCCTGGCGCGGAACGTCGCCGCCAAAGCGATCGTCCGCAGCGCCTGTCGCATCGAGGCGTTGTCGGTGAGCGCAGCCTCGACCGTGTCGAGGACGCAGGTGTCGTCCTCGGTCTCGGTGCGGCCGAAGGTGGCGCGGAAGTACTGGGTGGCGAAGCAGCGCTCGGACTCGCCGCTGTCGACGACCTGCTGGCTGAGCGCGATGCCGTCGTCGATGATCGTGTCGTCACCGGCGAGCTTCGGCGCCGCCGCGGTGTCGAGCGGGAGCGTGGCGAGGATCTCCCCGGTGACCGCGTCGATGACCGTCTCCTCGGTGCGATGGCGGCCGAGCGCGTCGTAGCCCTCGAGGACGAAGCCGATGGGGTTGATCGCCTGGTGACACCCGACGCACGCGCCGTCGGCGGTCTTGGCCTCGTAGCGCTGGCGCGTGGTCTGGTCGCCGGTGACGGGCGGCTGATCGAGGGCGCCCGGCGGCAGCATCGTCGGGTCGGGCTGCGGGAGCTCGGCGCACATGATGCGGTCGCGGACTGCCGCGCCGCGGTGCACCGGGTGGCTCTCCTCGTTGCCGGTGAGCAGGAACGCGACGCGCGTGAGCAGGCCGGCCCGCTCGCCCGCGGGCATGCGCGGCGGCTCGGACTGCCCGTCCCACGGCGCGACGCCGTAGAGCTGGGCGAGGTGCGGCGACGTCGTGAGCGACAGATCGGTCAGCAACAGATCGGCGAGCGTGCCGTCCTCGTCGAAGGTGAAGTGCCGGACGAGCGCGTGGACCTCGTCCTGCGCCGCCTGCAGGTGGTCGGCGCCGGCCTGGCCGATCGTCGTGCCCTGGGCGAAGGTCGTGAACGCCGGCGTGCTGGGGAAGGTCGTCATCCAGCCGAGCTGCAGCCACTCGTCGTAGAAGCGATCGACGGTGGCCTGGGTGCGCGGATCGTCGAACACGCGATCGAGCTGGGCGACGTAGCCGTCGTCGGTGAGCAGCGAGCCGTCCGCCGCGGCGGCGAGCAGCTCGGCGTCGGGCATCGACTGCCAGAAGTGGAACGACAGCCGCGAGGCCAGGGCGTAGCCGTCGAGGTCGTACTGCGTGTCGTCGCCCTCGCCGTCGAGCTCGACGTGGTAGAGGAACTGCGGCGACATCAGCAGCATGAACACGAGGCTGCGCCAGGCCTCGGTGCCGTCGGGCGACGCGTCGGCGATCCCGTGGAGCGTGGCCCGCTCGTCGTCGGTGAGCGGTCGGCGATAGGCCCGCAGGCCGAGGTCGTCGAGGAAGGCGTCGATGCACGCGTCGTCCGGCATCGTCGGGCCCGCGCATTCGCCCGCGACGGCGCGCAGGCGATCGGGATCGGCGACCGTGAGATCGGCGAGGCGATCGGCGAGCCGGTAGTACGCGCGGGCGTGGAGATCAGAGACGCGACCGTCGAGGATCCCGAAGCTACCGTCGCCGTCGTCGACGGGGATGCGATCGAGCTCGTCCTCGGCCTCGGTGCCGACGTCGAGGCCGGCGGGCGCGAACAGATCGCGCAGCGTGTTGCGGTACTGCGCGGCCGTCAGCCGCCGCAGCGGTGAGATGCTCGAGGACTCGGCGCACGCCGCCGACCCGGTGTCGTCCGCCGAGTCCGCCCCGGTGTCGGCCGAATCCGCGCCGGTGCCCCCGGTGCCCGCGTCGGCACCGTCACCGCCCGAGCCGGCGCCGGAGTAGCAACCGGCCAGGGCGGCCGTCAGGGCCGCGATGCCGAGCCCGGGGCGAGGTCGATGGTCTGCGCGTCGGGACATGCCGACAGGCGTAGTAACGCCAGCGGCGGGACGGTCTCACGAATTAGTTCGGCGGCGTGCCGCCGCCACCCGCGGTGCTGAGCGCGAACCCCGTCATGTCGCTGTACGTGTACGCCTGCGTCAGCCCGGCGTAGGTGTCCACCGTGCCGCTGACCGGATCGGCGCGGTACTCATTGTTGCCGGCGAAGCTCACGCCCCAGACGTTGCCCTGGAAGTCGATGCTGATGCCGTGGACGTACTCGGGCAGCGGGATCTGGTTGACGAGCTCGAGGCTCTCGATGTCGTAGCCGTTGAGGACGCCGGAGGGATCGCTGTGCCACAGCGTGTCCTCGCCGTCGGTCATGCAGCCGCCGATGCCGGAGCCGCCGACGGTCGTCCAAGTCGCGTCGTCGAGGTTGAAGCGCGAGGCACCGCCGCCGCCGCACGTCCACGGGCGACCCTCGCGATCGAGCGCGATGCCGTAGCCCTGCAGCGGCCCGAGCGGCCACTCGAGCACCTCGAGCGTCTCGAAGTCGACGCGGAACAGCCGGCTACCGTTGCCGCCGTAGAGGTCGAGGCCCCAGAAGTTGTTGTTCGAGTCGGCCGCGCCGCCGTACACGAGGCCACCACTGAAGCTCGGCACGGGGATGGTCTCCTCGACCTCGCCGCTGTCGCCGTTGATGAGCAGGACGTTGCCGTCGCACGCGGTCCAGAGCTTCTCGTTCTCGTACGTGCAGCTCGCCTCGGAGAACTCGCCGCGGGTCCACGCGACCGGGCGGTTCGAGCCGCACGCGAGCGGCAGGTACCAGGCGAGGCACTCCTCTTCACCCCACGGCAGGACGTCGGCGGACCCGGTGGACGTCTGCAGGCCCGGCATCCCGTTGCTCTCCTCGCAGTCGGACTCGCGGGCGTAGAACTTGGCGATGCCGCCGTTGCGGTTGGCGACGGCGACGTCGCCGTCGAGGTTGACCGATGTGCGCGACGGATCGCCGTTGGCGGGCTTGGCCTGGTAGCGGCCGAGTTCCTCCATGGTGACGGTGTCGATCTTCGAGATCGTGCCCTCGGGCGACTCGTACGAGTTCGCGATCCAGATGTACGAGAGCTCGACGGCACCGCCGCCGCCGCCGCCACCGCCGCCACCTTCGCCGGCGGTGCAGGGCGACACCGGGACGTCGGGCAGGCCGCCGAGATCGAAGCCGACCGGGGGCGGCGCGTCGTCGTTGCTCGAGGTCATCGTCGTCGCGACGCCGGTCGAGCCGTCCGCCGAGGCGCTGCTGGCGGTCGTCGACGCGGTGGCGCTGCCGCCGGTCGTGCTCGAGCTGCCGCCCTCGGCACTCCCGCCGCTGCTGGCCTCGCCCGAGCCCGTCGCCGGGTTCGACGAGTCGCCGCACGCGGAGGTCGAGAGGATCGCGAAGGTGCCGAGCAACGTGGAGAGCTTGCGCATGGTCATGGCCTCGAAGGAGAAGGTAGTGGTCACCGCTGCGCTCGCCACCCCGGACGAAGGGCGAGCTGCCGCAGTGCACAGCAACATACGCGGCCTGTCGACGGGTCGGCGGAGAATGTACGGTGGCCCGCGCGCAGGGGGAGGGTGGTCGGCGCTCGCTCCGCCCTTGCGGGCGCATGCGATGCGGGGACTCGCATGGGGCCGCGCGTCCTGGCATCCTCGATGGAATGCCGGTCGAATCTGGATGGATGGTGCGCCCGTCGAGTGCGCTGGGTCTGCGGCTGATGTCGTGCGTCCTCGCGGGTGTCGCGGGCTGCAATGACGACGCCACGGCGTCGTCGCCGAGCGACACCACCGGCAGCGCGGAGACCAGCGGCACCTCGCCGTCCGAGAGCTCCGGTACGCCGCCGGGCACCACCGAGGGGCCCGCCGACACCACCGCGGGCTCGAGCAGCGGCGACAGCAGCGGTCCGACCCCGCCCGATCTGCCACCGGAACCGGCTCCGGTGACGATCAACGAGGTGATGCCCGACAACGATTCCACGCTCAACGGTCCCGACGGCTACAGCACGCCGGACTGGGTGGAGCTGGTCAACACCAGCGACGAGCCGGTGGCGTTGTCGCGCATCGGCCTGCGCAACGGGGCGAATGAGAGCTGGACCGGCACCGCCGCCGACGGCGAGATCGCGCCGGGCGAGCACCGGCTCATCTGGCTCGGCGCGCCGCTCGGTGCCGACGGCGGGATCTGGACCGGCTGGTCCGTCGAGAGGGAGTACGACGGCCTCGTGCTGGTGTTCGACGGCCACGACGCCGAGCAGGTCGCGTGGGCCGTGCTCGGCGACGACGTGTCCTCGATGCGGCTGCCCGACACCACGGGCGAGTTCGTCTCGACCGCGTGGCCGACCCCGGCCGAGGTGAACCTCGACGTCGCGAGCCCGACGCTCGATTCCGCCGAGGAGACGGTCTTCCTGACCGACACGGTCCACCGCATCGACTTCGTGCTGTCGCCCGAGACGTCGGCGATGTTGGATCAGCCCGATCGTCCCGAGGTCCACATCGAGGCCACGATCGACGGCATCCGCTACGCCGACGTGGGTCTCAAGCTGAAGGGCTCGGCCTCGTACGACACGATGGACGGCAAGCCGGGCTTCGTCGTCGACCTGAACCAGTGGCTGCCGGGCACCGAGTTCCGCGGGCTCACTGCGTTCAAGCTCCACAACGGCAGCGTCATCGATCCCACGCGGGCCCGCGATCACATCACCTACGCGCTCGCCCGCGACGTCGGCTTGATGGCGCCGCGCGTCGGCTGGGTCGAGGTCTACTTCAGCGATGTCTACTACGGCATCTACATGATCATCGAGCGTCACGACGACACGATGATCGAGGCCCGCAGGCCCGGCGGCGGCGAGCTCGGCATGATCTTCGAACCGACCGTCGGTTGGGAGAACGACTTCGGTTGGCAGATGTCGTGGGACTACGAGGACGGCCCGGATCCGCTCCCGGCGGAGGCGACCGCGACGCTGAACGCGATCGACGATCTGGTCTCGGGCCCCGCGACCGATCAGGCGGTCGCGCAGCTGTGGAACTACATGGACCAGGACAAGCTCTGGGCCTACATGGCCTGGGAGTCGGTCGTGTCGCACTACGACGGCTACAAGGCGCCGAACAACTGGCGCGTCTACGTCGACGGCACGACGTTCAAGGCCGAGTTCGCCCCGAGCGGCGCCGAGTGGACCTGGGACTTCGACGTCGACATCTGGTACTTCAACGGGCGCGTCGCGTGGTGGTGCACGCAGAACACCACGTGTGCGCACGGCTATGCGGCGAAGGTCATCGAGGTCGCCGACCGCGTGGACGCCATGGGGCTGCTCGCGGAGTTCGAGGCCCAGTCGGAGTTCCTCGCCCCGTACATCGCGATCGATCCGCGCTACCCGATCTACGACGAGAGCAGCTACTGGTACCCGTACGGCACCTTCGACTGGGCGTATCCGAGCACGATCGAGCACCTGACCAACAACCCGATCGCGGCGCGCGAGGCGGCCTACGACGCCTTCCCCGACCTGGTGCCCTGAAGCCCTGATACCCTCGGGCCGTGGTGCGCCCGATGCCGCAGCGACGCACCACGATCCTCGCCGCAGTGCTCGCTGCGCTCGCGCTGCCGGGGTGCACTGCCGGCGCGTTTGCGTGTGTCGACGATGCGTCGTGCAGCGGCGGCGTCTGTCAGGGCTCGGGCTACTGCAGCTTCGCCGACGCGGACTGCGGCTCGGGCCAGCGCTACGGCGAGCACGCACCCGCCGAGTTGGCCGGCGCCTGCGTCGTGCCGGGATCCGAGTCGAGCGGGACGTCGAGCGTCGGGACCAGCACGTCGGTCGAGCCGATCACCACGCTCGAGGGCACCGCGCCGGGCGAGGCGTCCGCGACAGGCGAGGCATCGGCGTCGGACGACTCGAGCTCGGGCGCGGCGACCACCGACCCCGCGGCGACGATGACGTCGCCGAGCGAGACCTCGATGACGACGGGGGACTCGACGACCAGCGGCGGGCCCGATCCGGCCGATTGCGTGGTCGAGGAGTTCGACGACGACACGCTCGATGGTTGGTACCTCTGGGCGGACGACGGCGTCACGTCCGGGGTCTCCGGCGGGCAGCTGCACCTCGGGTTCGCGGCGGAACCGAACAACACCGGGCTCGGTCGCGACACCGTGGGGATCGCCGGTCGCGTGTTCGACGTCGAGGTGGTCGCGGGTCCCCAGGCCGCCTCGCACGCCCAGCTCAGCATCACGGTCTCGCGGCCGGACGACGTCGCGCACATGCTCGTGCTCGAGACCGGCACCCTGGCCATGCTGCGCTGGGACGGCATGAACTCGGACGTGCAGGCCGCGGTCGACGTGGGCGACGCGCCGCCGCGCTACTGGCGGGTGGTCGCGACCGACGCCTCGCTCACCTGGCAGTACGCGTTCGAGCCCGACCAGTTCGTCGACTTCGCGGTCGAGAAGGTCCAGGGCGTCACCGAGATGAGCATCGCCGTGATCGCGAACACCTGGCAGCCGGAGATGGCGCCGGGCGAGGCGATCCTGGAGCGGGTGTCCGACTGTCCAGGAGCGTGATCCCAAGGGGATCACGCTCCTGCCGTGCCCGTGCCCGTGCCCGTGCCCGTGCCCGTGCCCGCCCGTCCCCGTCCCCGTCCCCGTCCCCGTACCCGTACCCCCCGCGCTCACGTACACTCGCGAAAACGATGCATCGCCTGACCTTCGCCTTCGCCGCCCTCGTCGTCACCTCCACCGCCTGCGGCAAGGACGACGGTGGCACCACCGGCGCCGCGGACACGACGACGAGCACGAGCACGACGACCGGGACCTCGAGCGAGTCGAGCACCTCCGACGAGTCGACGTCGTCGACGTCGTCGAGCTCCGGTCCCGGCACACCGTCATGCCCGTTCTACGCCTACCAGCAGCCCCCCGAGGGCAACGTCGGCGAGCCCTACGAGTACATCCCCGAGCCGACCGACGAGCCCAAGTACTGGTTCGTCGACTACGAGGCGACGGTCCCGGGCCTCACGTTCGGCCCGATGATCTCCGGCATCCCCGAGGCCGTGGGCGGCTATCCGTTGATGGTGTCGATCATCGACGGCAACGGCGGCGTGTGCCAGCCGCAGATGTTCACCCTGGTGATCGGCCCGCCGCTACCCGGGGATTCCTCGACGTCGGGGGACACGAGCGGCGGGAGCGACTCGAGCAGCACCGGCGGCAGCGACAGCGGCTCGTCGAGCTCGGGCGGGTGAGGTACCCATCGGTCGAATCGGTGACGGAAGCGGCGCCGCGGCCCGCACTCACCGGGCATGCGCCGCCTCACCCGCGTCCTGCTCGCCAGCCTCGCGTCCCCGCCCGCCTGCGTCGTCGCCGAGGGCGACCCCGATCCGGGATCGCCAGGCACCTCGGACGGCGGCGACGACAGCCCGTCGGACAGCTCGAGCGGCGGCGGCGTCGTGCCGGAGGACTGCCCCGCACCCGCGGCGGGGCCGACGATGCACGCCGGCAACAACATCGAGGTCGACGAGGTGTGGACCGCCGACGGGAGCCCGCACCTCGTGCCCTACGACTTCACGATCCACGCCGCCGTCGTCGTCGAGCCGTGCGCGGTGGTGCAGCTCGGCGAGTCGCTGATGCTCACCGTCGCCGATGACGGATCGCTGGTCGCCGAGGGTGAGCTCGGCCGACCGATTCGGTTCGAGCGCCTCGGCGAGGATCGCTGGACGTCGATCCGGCTGTTCGGCGGGACGGCGAGCTTCGCCCACGCGGTGCTCGACGGCGGCGGTCGGCTCGGCAACACCTGGGCCGTGCTCACCGGTGCGCTGCTGGTGCGCGGGCGCGCCGGCGCGACCGCGCCCGACGGCACGCTCGCCGTCGACCACGTCGAGATCACCGACAGCGAGGCGATGGGCGTGCGCCTCGATGGGTTCGGTGCCTTCACGTCCGACTCCGCGGACCTCACGATCGAGGGCGGCGCGGCCCAGCCGATGAGCGCGTCGGCGACCGTCGTTGGTTCGATTCCGCAGGGGAGTTACGTGGGCAATGGCGACGACACGATCGTCCTCACGACCGCGAACACCGAGGCGATCACGAGCGACGCGACCATCCACGATCGCGGCGTGCCCTATCTCGTGGGGGTGCCGGGGCAGGTCGCCGACCTGCGGGTGCAGGCGACCCCCGGCAGTCTCGCGACGTTGACGATCGAGCCCGGCGTGATCCTGCGGTTCCCCGCCGACGGCGTGTTCACGATCGACCACGTCACGGGCGATGCGCCGGCGACCGGGGCGCTCGTCGCCGTGGGCACCGAGGACGCGCCGATCATCTTCACTTCGGCGGAGCCTGTCCCGAGCGCCGGTGACTGGCTCGGCGTGTACTTCGGTGGCGTCCCCACGCCCGCCGACCGGCTCGACCACGTGCGGGTGGAGTACGCCGGTGGGTCGAGCTCCAGCGGCTCGAGCTCGTGTCCCTACCCGGGCGAGTCGATTCCCAACGCGGCGATCCGGATCTTCGGGCCACCTGCCGACGCGTTCATCACCAATACCGCGATCGTCGAGAGCGCCGGCCACGGCATCGATCGGGGGTGGCGGGACGACACGGTGGTCGACCTGCTCGAGAGCAACGACTTCGATGTGATCGGTTGCCGCGAGACCTGGTCGAAGCTCGCCGATGGCACGTGCCCGGATCCGGTGCCGTGCCCGTGAAACGCGAGCGCACCGCGATCTCTCGATCGCGATGCGCCCATCTCCCCGCGTTCGAGCGGGCTCCGATCGGAAGACCCGATCAGATCGCGTAGTTGGTCCAGCTCGCCTGGGTCCAGTCGTCACCCTCGGGGTCGACGGCACCGACGAACGTGGTCGCGTCGAGCGCCGCGTTGCCCGGGTCGACACCCGCGCCCACCGCAGCCGAGTCGGCCGCCGGCTGGATGTTCGGCGCGGTCCAGGTCGCATCGAGGCCGAGATCGACGCCCTCCATGTTGCCCGGCTGGTCGAGGATGTACGCGCCCCACATCGCATCGTCCCAGCTGTAAGGGCCGTCGCCCTGGCTGCCGAAGGGACCCGCGGTGCCCCAGAAGTTGCCCTCGACGACGATGCCGTTGCCCTCAGCCACCGTGATCGTCGCCTCGTCCTGGAACGTGCCCGCCGAGCCGGTCACGTTCGTGAAGTACGAGTTGAAGATGTGGGCCTCGGCGCCTTCCTTGATGTTGAAGCCGATGCTCTTGCCGGCGTTGCCACCCTCACCCTGGCCGACGTACGTCAGGTTCGCGATCCAGGGGCTGGTGAGCGGCTCGGCGGTGAAGCTGTCGGGACCGTTGGACCACTCGAGACCGTGGTTGCTGTCGGCCTCGGACGGGTCCTGGTGCACGAACGCGTACTGGACCGTGCCGGTGAAGCCGAGGTCGAAGTCGAACGCGTCGTCGGCCGTGCCGCTCGAGATCAAGTACTTCGCGTCGAAGCCACCGCCGAACGCCTCGAACGCGTCGTCCGAGCCCATGTGGACCTGGACGTGATCGACGGTCGTGTCGGAGCCGCAGGCGTAGAAGGTGATGCCGTTGAGCTCGCTGTCGATGACCAGCTCGAAGCCCGCCCACTCCACGCGGACGTACTGCAGCGTGCCGCAGTCGTGGCCGGGGTCGGTGCCGCCGTAGTCCGGCGGGTCCGCGAAGCCCTCGGCGAGGCCGACGCCGTTGGGGAGGTTCACCTCGGCGAGGCCGAGGAGCACCAGCCCGCCCCAGTCCTGGCGAGCGCGCTCGCCGACGGGCTGCGCGGAGGTGAAGATGATCGGTGCATCGGCCGTGCCCGCAGCCTCGATGCTCGCGTCGACGTCGATGACCAGGGCGCTGCCGTTCTGCCCGGCCACGTTGGTGCCCGGCTCGAGCGTCAGCGTCGCGCCGCGCACGTAGGTCTCTCCCGTGAGCACCCAGACGGTGTCGCAGGTCAGCGTCGTGTCGGCGGTGATCTCCGCGGCGACCTCCATCCGCGGGGCGTCAGCGTCGTCAGCGCTGACGCAGCCCGGCGGGGGCGGATCGGTGTCGGAGGGATCCGTGTCGGTGGTGTCGACCGTCGTGGGGTTCTCGGTGTCCGACGGGTCGGTGGGGTTCTCGGTGTCCGACGGGTCGCTCGGGTTCGTGGTCGGGTCGCCCGACGCCGTCGGGTCGGTGGCGGTCGTGTCGGCGCCGGTGTCGTCGGCGTTGGTCTCGTTGTCGACGTCATCCGCGCATCCGAAGCCGCAAACCGGGAGGGAGAGGGCGAGAGCGATCTTGGTAAGCCGTTGCATGGGAAGCTCCTCGAGGCGGGCGGGAAGAAGAGTGCCGCCGCGTTCCGGGACTGCTTATCCCCGGCCTGCGTCACGCGACTGCGGCGGAAGCCGAAACTCTGTGTCACAGCTGCTGATCCAAGGTCACGCCCACGTGAACACGCGATGGCGGCGGGCAGTCCGCTGGCGCTGTCCGCGGCTCACAGGTCGTACGACAATCCGAGCAGAATCGTGGCGCCGCGATAGACCAAGTAGTTGGTCTGCCGGTTCGCCCCCTGCGTCCATCGGGTCGGCCAGTTCAACATGTTCTGCACCTGCAGAATGCCGCCGAGGCCCTTGTAGAGCCGCTGCCGTCCAACGAAGTCGAGCTGGTGGATCGCTTCGAGATACACGTCGGGCTCGCCGGAGCCGCCGACGAAGGCGATGTTGCGGTCGACCGCGTTGTAGAGCAGCCGGATGCCTGTCCCGCTCTTCTTGTTGTCGTAGTCGATGTACGCATTGACCACGAACGGCGCCTGCCCCTGCAACGCTCGCACCCGCGACGTCGAGACGTCGATCGCGTCCATGGGGTCGCAGTTGGGATCAGCGATGTTGCAGTTCTTCTTCAGGTAGACCCGGGAGAAGACGTACGAGAAGTTGAGTCCGACCGAGTAGTTGCTCAGTCGCTTCCAGATGAACTCCAGATTCTTGCGCAGCTCGAACTCGGCGCCGACGTTGTAGGCGAATCGCGAATTCTGGAAGGAGACGATGCGGCCGATGCCGGCCTGCATCGTGCGCTCGATCGGGCTGTCGAAGTACTTGCCGAACACCGAGACGGCGATGACCTCTTCGGCGCTGGGGAACCACTCCCAACGAATGTCGCCGTTCCAGATCTGCGCCGAGGTCAAGCCCGGCTGGCCGAGCACGCTGATTCCGCCGACGAAGTCGGTGAACAGGAACGGGGCGACCTCACGGAACTCCGGGCGAGCCACCGTCTGGGCCGCGCTGATCCGGACGTTCATCTTGTCGGTGGCCGGGAAGATCAGCGAGGCCGCCGGCAATACGTTGTTGTCGCGGATCCGGGTGGTGTTCTCGTCGTCGACCGTGCCAGTGAACTGATCGTAGGGTCCGACGTATTGGCGGTTGGCCTCGAAACGCGCGCCACCCGTGAGCTTGAACCACCGGACGAACGGAAGCTCGAGCATGGCGTACGTGGCGTAGACCTGCTGGTTGGCCCGGTAGTTGTCGATCTCCGACGTGGTCTCGTTGATCACGAAGGGGGCCCGGCCGCCGTTCGACGCCGACCGGCCGTCGCCGATGTTCCGGTTGATGAGGAGGTTGCCGGTGCCCGACGGAGGGGTCAGGCCCTGAGGGGTCACGAAGGCGAATCGCCGGACGTTGAAGCCGCGCTGCTTGCCCTCGATCCACGCGCCGACCTTGACCTTGCCGTCGAGCTCCCGCCATTGCTTGAACGGCATCGTGAAGTTGACCGCGCCGCTCTCGGTGTTGTCCTTGAGCCCGAGGAACAGTACGTTGATGCCGCTGCTGCTCACGAGCCACGGCGAGTTCGCGACGTCGGGGTCGCGCTGATAGGTCATGTCGCGAATGCTCGGGTCATCGCGGCGCGCCTGCGCGAATGATCCGAACCAGTCGATCTTCAAGTTCTTGGCCGCGGGAAACTCGTGCGTGCCACCGAGTCGAGTGAACAATACCGACCGCATGGCGTAGCGCAGTCGGGTGGTCAGCAGCGGGCCGTTCGTGGTGAAGCCCTCGAGCTGCCGGACCTCGTCATCGGCGTCGCGCGAATAGAACGTCGACGCCGCTAGCTTGTGCCGCTTGTTCGCCTCGTATTTCACGAGCCCGATGGTCGACCACTGGACGTTGTTGATCGTGCGCGGGCCCTTCAGCTCGGTCTCCGGGGTTTCGCTGATCCCGTCGGGTACGGTGTCGCCGTCCTCGTCCTCCGGCTGATACCAGGTCCAGGTCTCTTGCAGGTTCTGGTGGCTATTGCGGTAGCCGGCGGAGACCAGGAAACCGAGCTTGCCGCCGTCGTGCGGCGAGAACCCATATCCGACCGTGGCCGTGCCCAGGGCGTTGGGTGGCCCGATTCGGCCACGGCGGACTCGCGTATCGGTGTAGAGTGATTCGCCGAACCGCTCGATCTGCTCGGGGGTCCAGACCCGTTGGAAGTTCTCGTCCTGGGCGCCCACGCTCGCAGGGTTGGAGGTGGGGATCTCCGAGGGCAGGCCACGGGGCAGGTTGCCGAACGCGAACGCGTCCGCACCGGGAAAGCCGCCTTCGTGGACGATCGAGCGGAACGTCGTCGCAGTGTTCGCCCCGATGCGAGCGCTGATCTCGAACAGCAGCTTCTTGGGGATCTCGCGGCTCTCCAGCTGGACCGAGCCGCCGGCGAAGTCACCCGGCACGTCGGGCGTGAACGTCTTCTGCACGTTGATCGCCGACAACGCGCCCGACGGGAAGATGTCGAGTGGCACGGTCCGAATGTCAGGATCTGGGGACGGGACGCGTGCCCCGTCGAACAGGGTGTTCCCGTAGCGATGACCCAGGCCGCGGACGAACAGGTACTTGCCCTCGATGATGGTGGCGCCGACGATTCGCGTGGCCACAGAGGCGGTCGAGCCCGCGCCTGACTTCTGGATCGAGTCGCGGCTCAGGATGTCGCGGGCGGCGGCCGATTCCTTGCGCTGCAACAGCCGCGCGCCCTCGCTCTCGCGGTTCATCTCGGCCTTCACCGCGACGACCTGGTTGGCGCCGGCGAGTGGCTGCAGCTCGTAGTTGAAGGTCTCGTCGCTGCCCTTGGCCACGACGACGCCCGACACGCGGCGCGGCTCGCTGGCATCCGAGCGCACGCGGATCTCGTAGGTGCCGGGCGGCAGCTCGAGGGTGTAGTTGCCCTCGAGGTCCGTCTTGGTCTTGTAGGGCGTGCCGATCGCCTCGACGTAGGCGCCGATGAGCGGCTGGCCGGTCGTCGCGTCCTTGAGCTTGCCGCGGATCGTGCCCGAGTCGCCCTTCACGTCGACCGTCTTGACCTCGAGCTCCTTCGCCAGCGCCTCCTTGTCCTCGGTGAGGTCGACGACGTCGAAGCCGCCGTCCCAGGACTCCTCGTCGGATGGCGCGACCTCTGGGGTCTTGCCCTTCGGCGCGGTCTTCGCTGCGGGGGGCGTCTCGGCCGGCGGTGCATCGCCGGTCGGCGGCTGTGCGTCGGTCGGCGGTGCGTCGGTCGGCGGCGCGTCGGTCGGCGGCGTCGCGGTCGGAGGCGCGTCGCCGGTCGGCGGCGTCGCGGTCGGCGGCGGCGCGCTCGGATCGACCACGGCCCCCGGCCCCGTGTAGTCGCGAGACGCAGGGGCCGCATACACCGCGCTGGGTGCGATCGCGGATAGACCCGTGGCGAGCAGGACCATCGCGGCCCCGCGGGAATCGATCGTCATGGCACTGTCCGTCCCTCGAGCGCGACCCCGTCGTGGGGCTACTCGAGCTTCTTTGTGATCATCACCACCGGTGCGGCACCGGCCTGGCGGGCGAGATCGACGGCGGTCAGCACGTTGCCGTACTGAGCCTCGTCGGCGCCATCGAGGTAGAGCACGTTGTCGGGCCGCGCGTTGAACATCCGTCGCAGCCGCTCCGGGATCTCGTCGCGCTCGATCGTCACGGTGTTCACCTCGATCGAGCCGTCGTCCTTCACCGCGAGTACCAACGGTTGATCGGCGTCGTTGACCTGATCGAGCTGCTCGTCCTTGTCGTCTTTCGGCGGCAGGCGGACGTTGAACGCCTCGGTCACGACCGGCGCGAGGACCATGAAGATGATGAGCAGCACCAGGACGACGTCGACCAACGGGGTGACGTTCATCTCCGGTTGGACCTTGGCCTTCTTGCCCCCGCCGATGTTCATGCCCATTGGTTCAGCCCTCTTCCTCGGACCACTCGCGGGCCACGCCGACGGCGAGCGAGACGCCGCCGAATCCGATGTCCTGGGTCTCGCGGAAGAACTCGCGCATCACCCGGTAGGGCAGCGTCGCGTCGCCGCGGAGCAGCACCCGTCGGCGCGGGTTCTCGGCGAACGAGGCCCGCAGCTGGTCCAGGCACCCGGCCTGGGTCATGTCGGTCTTCTCGAACGTGCAGGCCTCGTTGCGATCGATGGTGACCGAGATCGGCTCGACGTCGTCGGTGTTCTTGTCCGCGGCGCTGACCTTGACCATCTCGATGGTCTTGCCGTCCTGCATGTTGGGGATGATCACCATGAAGATGATGAGCAGCACCAGGACGACGTCGACCAGCGGGGTGACGTTGATGACCGGGGCGATGCGGCCCTTCTTGCCGCCGCCGCTATCGAGCTGAACGCCCACCGGCCCCCTCCAGGTAATCGACCAGCTCGCTGGCCGCGTGCTGCATCATCATGTCGAACTTGTCGAAGCGCGCGGTGAGGTAGTTGAAGAACAACACCGCCGCGATGGCGACGAACAGACCGACCGCGGTCACGATGAGCGCCTCGGCGATACCGGCCGAGACCGCGCCGATGCCACCGCCGCCCGAGGCCGCGATGCCCTGGAAGGCGGTGATGATGCCGATGACGGTGCCGAACAGGCCGATGAACGGCGCGGTCGAGCCGGTCGACGCAAGGATGCCCATGCCGCGCCGCGACTCGGCGGCGAGCTGCTCGAGCCGACGGCCGAGCTCGCGGCGGGTCATCTCGGTCGGGCCCACGGCCTCGTCCTTGACGTTGGCCTTGTAGGCGTCGAGCCCGAAGCGGATGAGGCGGGGCAGGGGCGCCGCGGCGAACTCGGTGCCGCGGGTCAGATCGAGCAGCGTGTCGACGTCGCGATCCTCGAGCAGGGGCCGGGCCTTGGTCGCGAACGCGGAGGACAGCTGCTGCGCGCGGCGCATCACCAGGAGCCGCTCGATGCTCACCACGAGGCTCGCGAAGCCCATGGCGACCAGGGCGATCGCGACCAGTCGGGCCAACAGGCCCATCGATTGCCAGATTTCGACGAGGGACAGTTCCATGACGTGCAACTCCTGGCGTGCTCAGCCGCCGGTGAGGGAGAACGGGAAGGTGACTTGGTGCCAGACCGTGATCGCCTCGCCCCCGATCTTCGAGGGTTCGAACTTCCAGGTCTTGACCACCGCGATCGCGGCTTGGACGAACAGCTTCTCGGCGGCGGTGCGCTCTTCTTCGGTGGTCGCGCTCGAGCGCTTGCGGAGGATCTTGGCGCCGCGCACCGAGCCGTCGCGGTGCACGTGGATCTTCATGACGACCTCGCCGGTGATGCCCGAGTCGCGCAGCGACTCCGGGAACGCCGGCGCCTTGTTGCCGGGGTCGGGCTTCGGCGCGGTCGCCTTCTCGGGCCGGTCGATCGGTTTGTCCGGATCGATCGGCTCCTCCTGCTTGGGCTTCGGCTTGGGCGGCTCGACCTTGGGCTTGGGCGGCTCGACCTTGGGCTTGGGCGGCACCTTGGGCTTGTCTGCCCCGGTCCCCGCGTTGTCGCCCCCACCGGTGCCCGGCGCGTAGGTCTTGTCTTGATTCGTCTCGGCCGGCGGACCCTGAGGCTTGACCTCGGGCGGCTTGATCTTCGGCTTGGGCTTGGGCTTCGCCGTGACGTCGACCTTGGCGTTGGGCGGCGGCGGCGGCGGCTCCTCCTCGATCTCGGGCGGCTCCTCCTCGATCGCGAAGTCCTTCAGCTCGGGCTCGAACTCGACCTCGACCGTCGCCTCGCTGCCCTGCTGCGACAGCGCCAGGGCCACCGACGCGGCATAGATCGCCAGAGCGGCCGCAATGGCACCGCCGCGGCGTCGCGCGAAGAACAACTTCTCGCTGCGGGGATCGAAGCCGCCGAACATTGGCGCCGCAACCATGAAGGGGACGCGTCGCTGCGACGTGGCGTCTGTGTGTCGAATCTGTCACGTCGTCCGCGGCAGCTCACGTCGCCGTGACTTGCGCCGATCTCTGCGTGACGTCGACGTGACGTCGCTGTTTCGCCGAGGATCAGGCGCTCCCTGGTGTGCGCGAGCGCCCAGGAATCGTTGGTGCCACGAGGTTTCGGCGCCGTCACCCCCGCGTGACATGCCCACGCGAACGTACCGGCCCGATGTCAGCCACCATTCTAGTGGTCGACGATGAGAACGACATCGTCACGACCGTCGAGCACGCGCTACGGCGGGAGGGCTATCGGACGCTGTCCGCGCTCAACGGCCGCGACGCGATCCAGCTCGCGACCCGCGAGCCGGTGCCCGATCTCATCCTGCTCGACTTGATGCTGCCCGACACCAGCGGCACCGAGATCTGTCGCACCCTGCGGGCGGGCGCCGCGACCCGCGACATCCCCATCGTCATGCTGACCGCCCGCGACGGCGAGATCGATCGTGTCGTTGGTTTCGAGGTCGGAGCCGACGACTTCATCACCAAGCCGTTCAGCCTGCGCGAGCTGGTGCTCCGCATCCGCGCGATTCTCCGCCGCGTGCGTACGGCGCCGATGGTCGACGCGCCGGCGGTCATCGACTTCGGCTGCCTGCGCCTCGACACGCAGGGCCACCGCACCTGGGTCTCCAACGAAGAGATCCTCCTGACCGCCCTGGAGTTCAAGCTGCTGCATACCTTCGTCACGCGGCGCGGTCGGGTGCAGACCCGCGAGATGCTGCTCGACGAGGTCTGGGGTCACGTGCCGTCGATGCCGACGCGCACCGTCGACACGCACATCCAGCGCCTGCGCAAGAAGATCGGCCCGGCGTCGGACTACATCGAGACCCTGCGCGGGGTCGGCTATCGCTGCTGCGTCTCGCCCGAGGACATCGGGCGGGTCGGGACTGGCTGACGCGGCTTCAGGTTCACGTCAGCGCGGCCACACGGCGCCCGTCGAGCAGCCCTCGGACCTTGCGCAGCAGCGCATCGGGCGTGATCGGCTTGGGGAGGAACTCGATGCCGGCATCGAGCACGCCGTGGTGCACGATGGTGTTCTCCGTGTAGCCGGAGATGTAGAGCACCGCCATGTCGGGCCGCAGCAGCCCGAGGCGCTCGGCGAGCTGCCGCCCGCTCATGTGCGGCATGACCACGTCGGTGAGCAGGAGGTGGATCGTCGCCGTGAACTGCTCGCACAGCAGGAACGCCTCGCCGGCGTTCTGCACGTCGAGGACGTTGTAGCCGTGCTTGCGCAGTACGGTGCGCAGGACCTCGCGGACCTGGGGCTCGTCCTCGACGACCAGGATGGTCTCGGTGCCGCGCACCGAGGCCGGCGTCGCACCGGCCTGCGCGACGCCGGACGGCGCGCGATCAGTGCGGGGTAGATACATCTTGAAGGTCGTTCCGCGCCCGGGCTCGCTGTACACCCAGATGTGCCCGCCGCTCTGCTGCACGATGCCGTAGACCATCGCCAGTCCGAGCCCGGTGCCCTTGCCCTTGTCCTTGGTGGTGAAGAACGGCTCGAAGATGCGGGCCTGTGTGGACCGGTCCATGCCGATGCCGGTGTCGGTGACCGCGAGCATGGCATATGCGCCGGGCGTCACGCCGGCGTGCTCGGTCGCGTACTCATCCGTGAGCACGGTGTTCGCGATCTCGAAGGTGAGGTTGCCGCCGGTCGGCATCGCGTCGCGGGCGTTCACGACCAGGTTGAGGATGACCTGCTCGAGCTGGCCGAGATCGGCGTGCACGGTGCTGGGCTCGGGGGACAGCAGCAGCGACAGCTTCACGTCGGCGCCGAGCAGGCGAGCGAGCATCGACTGCACGCCGACCACCACGTCGTTGAGGTCGAGCACGACCGGCTGCAGGATCTGCTTGCGGCTGAAGGCGAGCAGCTGCCGGGTCAACCCGCTCGCGCGCAGACCGGCCTTGCGGATCTCCTCGACGTCGGCCCGCACGGGGTCCTCGGCGGCGAGATCGTTCGAGATCAGATCGGTGTAGCTCAGGATCACCGACAGGATGTTGTTGAAGTCGTGGGCGATGCCACCCGCGAGGCGCCCGACCGCCTCCATCTTCTGGGCCTGCAGCAGCTGGGCCTCGAGCTTCTCGCGCCGCGACTGGCTGTCCCGCAGGGACTCCTCGGTGCGCGTGCGCTCCTGGATCTCGAGCTCGAGGGACGCGTTGACCTCGACCAGCGTGGCGCGCTCACGCTCGAGCGCGGCCGCGGCATCGACGGACCTCTGCCGGGCCGACTCGAGGGCGCGGATCACCGCCCCGAGCGCGAGCACCAGGGCGATGTTCACGAACACGAAGTTGGCGGTCATGACCGACCACGCCGCGTAGTCGACCGTCCACTTCGTCACGACCATCTCGGGCGCCGCGATGCCGGCGAACCCGATCGCCAGCATGGTCACGGCGTTGACCGCGACCGTCACCAGGCCCCAGCGCAGCTCGAGCAGCAGCGTCGTGAGCAGCGAGAAGCCGAAGAGGTAGATCTGGCTGATCGACCCGACGCCGACCATGAGGCCGGCGCCGACGACGTAGAACAAGACGGAGGCACTGATCGCCCGCCGCGTCAGTGGCATCTGGCGGCTGCGGTAGAGCGCGACGATGGCCCCGAGCGCGATCGTGTCGAGCACGATCACCCCGATCATGCCGCTGCCGATGGCGAAGTAGACGCTGGGCAGGTACACGGCCGCGCCGAGCACGGCGGTCACGCGGAGCATCACCTGCAGCAGATCGGCGCGCCAGTGCTCGGGATCGAGTCGCAGCCACGCGGCGAGGGTCTGCTGATCGTCGTCGTTGCCCATGCGCTAGGGGGGATCTGGTCGTGCCTGCGCTGCCCGGGCGTCCGCGTCGTTGGCCTCGGCGTCGCGGCCGAGCACGCGCAGGGCCCCCGCGCGTCCGTCGAGCGCGGATCTCCGCGCGTGCGTCGTGATTGTACCCGTCGCGAGGGCGGCGTCGAACGTGGCGAGCGCGTCTGCGCCGCGCCCGACGGCGAGCAGGTCGTGACCGAACTCGACCGCGCGGCGCACCACCGAGGCGTCGGCGTCCGCGAAGTCGACCGGCAGGCCCAGGGCGTGCTCCCACAACGGGACCGCCCGCGCGGCCTCGCCGAGCTGGTGATAGACCGACGCGAGGTTGCCCTCGGCCATCACCACCGAGCGGTGGCCGCGGCCGAACGCCGCGAGCGCGATCTCGAGGGCGCGCTCGAGGTGCTCGGCGCCGTCTCGAGCCCGGCCCATGTTCCGCAGCAACAGGCCGATGTTGTTGTGCACGGCGGCGACGTCGGGGTGATCCGGGCCGAGCACTCCGATCGCGAGATCCAGCGCATCTTGGTAGTGCGCGAGCGCGTCGTCGTGGCGCTTGAGCTGGAACTCGGCGTTCGCGAGGGCGCGCAGGTAGTCTGCGATCTCGAGGTCGTGCCGCGCCGGGAGGCCACGCACCATCTGCAGCGCCTCGGCGAGGCGATCGGCGGCGGCGGGGCGCTGGAACCGGAGCTCGACGATGCCGTGGGCCCGGAGCACCGCGGCCTCGAGCTCGGTGGCGAGCTCGGGGTCGCGTCCGCGCACGCGGTCGATGAGCGCGTGCGCGTCGGCGACCCGCGCGATCGCGACGGCCTCGTTGCGCTGCTCGTAGCCGACCAGCTCGATCTGGCGGATCGCAGCGCGGACGGCGTCGATGGTGTTGCCCGAGCGCAGCGCGAGGTGCCACGCCTCGTCGATGCTCGTGACCGCGGCGTCCGGCTGGTCGAGCTTGTCTTCGAAACCCTCGCGCAGCAGCAACGCGCGGATGAGGACCGCGTCGTCGGCCAGCGCCCGGGCCGCGCCCACGACGTCGTCGGCCTGCTGCTTCCCGTCGCGGAAACGGCCCGCGCGGAACATCGCCTGGACCTGCGTCATGGCCTCGAGCACCGACTCGTGCCGGCTGCGTTGCTCGCCGTCGGCGGGCAGGGTCCAGGTCGTGTCGTCGACCAGGCGCGCCGCGTCGCACTCGCGCAGCCGTGGGAGGGCGTCGACCGCCGCGATCGCGTTGCGCAGGGTGTCGGTGTCGGCCTCGCCGAGGATGTCGACGAGCGACGACACGGCGCGGTGTCGGGCCCGCAGGCAGGCCTGGCGCCGATCGAACAGCGAGTCCGACTCGACGCCGGCGCGGTGCTGTTGGCACGCGTCCTCGTACGCCGCGGTCCATTCGCGGCCGTAGGCGTCGAGCAGCTTCACGACCGTGCGCGCGGTGTTGCCGGCGAATGCGGGCCCGGCGGTCTCGAGCGCGGCGGTCACGGCGGCCTTGCGCTCCTCGTTCCAGGTCTGGACCATCGCGCCGGCCTGCTCGCAAGCGACGGGGTCGCCCGCGACGCGGCCACCGACGAGGGCCCCGACGCCGATCCCCGCCGGGATCAGCACCAACAACCAGCGCTGCAGTGGCCGGCCGATCGGCGAGGTGCCGAGCTCGAGCTGCTTGGCCAGCGCGTGCATCGACGGCCACCGCTTGGCCGGATCGATCTCCAGGGCGCGCAGCAGCGCGCGGCGTAGCCAGCCCGGCACGGTGCCGTCGTTGGGCACGGCGACGCTCTGCTCCCGGTGGGCGGCGCGGAGCTCCGAGGGTGTGCGGCCTTCGAACGGACGGCGGCGGAACAGCGCCTCGAACAGCGTGATCGCGAAGCTGAACTGATCCGATCGCGCGTCGAGGGGATCGCCGCGCAGCTGCTCGGGCGACATGTACGCCGGCGTGCCGGTGGTGATCGTGAGCTTGGCCGAGGCGTCGTCGGCGACGGGCGTGGCGGTCGCCGCGACGTGGTCGTCGCCCGAGCGGGCGCTGCTGGCCTCGATCACGCCGACGGCGATCCCGAAGTCGGTGATCCGCACGCGCTCGTCGTTGCCGACCAGGATGTTGTCGGCCTTCACGTCGCGATGGATCATCCCCGCGGCATGGGCGGCCGACAGCCCGAGGGCCGCCTGGCGATAGATCGCGACGATCTCGCGCCACGGCCGCTCGCGCTGGGCCAGCCACGCCCGCGCGGTGCGGCCGGGCACGAACTCCATGGCCAGGAACACGCGCCCGCGATCCACCGCGGCCTCGTGCACGGTGACGACGTTGGGGTGCGACAGCTGGGCCATCGCCTTGGCCTCTGCGAGCAGGCGCTCGCGCTCCGCGGGCGCGCCACCCTGGCCGCGGTGGAGGATCTTGATCGCGACCCGCCGCTCGAGCGCGGGATCGAACGCAGAGTACACCGTGCCCATCCCGCCGCGGCCGATGATCTCGAGGATGTGGTAGCGACCGATCCGCTCCCCGGGCCGCGGCCCCTCGTCGGCGGGCGGGTGGATCTCGGGGCGTGGCGGCGGCGCAGCGGCATCCTCGGCACGGCGCACGGTCTCGACCGTGTCGGCATCGCCGGGGCGCCGCGCCATGTCGAGGACGGCCACGATGGGATCGAGTATGCACAACGCGGTCGATCGCCGCGACAACGATGAGATTTCCATCACTCGCGGGCGCAACCGCTTTTCTCGGCCCCGACGGGCGATCGCCGGCCCGCGACCGGCTACGCTGATGCTCCGCCCGGGACCCGCCATGACCCACCTTCGACGCGTTCGTCGCTTCGCCGCCGTGTTCGCCACCGCCGTTTCCGCCGTACTGGGCGCCTGCTCCGACGACGCGGGCTCGATGACGCCCGCCGACAGCTCGAGCAGCGGGGCCGATCCGACGATGTCGGGCACCATCACCGCGTCGGGCAGCAGCGGCGCCGACACCACCGGCACCGAGTCCGGTGGCGTCGTCGAGCCCGATCCCGAGGTCGACTGGCCGCACGTCGGCTGCGATCCCCTGGTGCCGAGCTTCTGTCCGCTGCCGTTCCCCAGCAACGTCTACTCGGTGGCCGACGCCGCGACCGCCACCGGTCGTCGCGTGCAGCTCGACGACGAGGCGATGCCCGTCGACTACTACGGCGGGCACCCCGAGGCCGACGCGTGGAACCACGCCGACGGCTTCACGCCGGGGCTGGCCATGCTGGCGCACTTCCCCGGGCTCACCGCCGCGGGCCTCACCGCGTTCCCGAACTCCATCACGATCGAGCGCTCGCTCGAGGCCGATTGCCCGAGCGTCGTGCTCGATGCCGAGTCCGGCGAGCGGATCCCCCACTGGGTCGAGCTCGACATGACCGGCACGGACGACGAGCAGCGCATGCTCATCATCCATCCCGCGATCCGCCTCGCCGACGATCGCCGCTACATCGTGTCGCTGTCGGGCCTGCTCGACGACGCTGGCGCGCCGCTGCCCGCGACGCCGGCGTTCGCGGCCCTGCGCGATCTGGTCGCGTCCGACGAGCCCAGCGTCGAGGAGCGCCGGCCGCTGTACGCCGACATCTTCGCCCGGCTCGAGACCGCCGGCATCGCGCGGGTCGACGTGCAGCTCGCGTGGGACTTCACCACCGCCAGCCGCGACAACCAGACCGGCTGGCTGCTGCACATGCGCGACGAGGCCCTCGCGGCGGTCGGCGACGGCGGTCCCGAGTACACGATCACCTCGATCGATACCGACTACGAGCCCGACACCATCGCGTATCGCATCTACGGCGAGATGACGGTGCCGATGTACCTCGACAAGCCGGGCCCGGGCGCGGCGCTGCTGTTCGGCGACGATGGCCTGCCCGAGCCGGACGCGGGATCGCCCACGGCGGTGTTCGAGTTCGAGGTGTTGATCCCGCAATCGGCGACGACGGAACCGGCGGGGATCATCCAGTACGGCCACGGCCTGCTCGGCGGGAAGGAGCAGATCGAGAGCGATCACTTCCGTACGTTCATGAACGAGTACAACTACGTCATGTTCGGCGTCGACTTCATCGGCATGGCGTCCGATGACGAGGTCGACATCGGGGCGCTCATCGCCGCCGGCGAGTTCCACCGCTTCGCGCGGACGGTCGATCGCCAGCACCAGGGCATGCTCAACTCGCTGCTCGCGATGCGCCTGATGAAGACCGGGTTCGCCGCCGACCCGGACTATGGCGGCTTCATCGATCCCGAGCGCGCCTACTACCACGGGATCAGCCAGGGCGGCATCTTCGGCGCCACGTACATGGCGCTCACCACCGACGTCGAGCGCGGGGTCCTGGGCGTGCCCGGCATGCCGTACAACCTGCTGCTCAGCCGCAGCGTCGACTTCGAGCAGTTCTTCGAGATCATCCGCGCCACCTGGCACGACGCCCGGCAGCAGACGTTCCTGCTCGCGCTCGCCGACATGCTGTGGGAGCGCACCGAGCCCGCCGGGTACGCGCCGTACGTGCTGAACGATCGGCTGCCCGGCACGCCCGAGCACACCGTGTTCATCAACGCGGCCAAGGGCGACCACCAGGTCACGACGCTCGGGGCGGCCATCATGGCGCGGACGATGGGCATGGTCCATGTCGACACCGGCGTCCGCGACATCTTCGGGCTCGAGACCGTGACCGCACCGCACGAGGGCTCCGGCATGGTCGAGTACGAGTTCGGCCTGCCCGACGATCCGATCGGCAACCTGCCGCAGTCGCAGTGCGAGGACCCCCACGGCAAGCTGCGCAAGCTGGTGGAGTTCCAGCAGCAGATCGACGCGTTCTATCGCACCGGGGTCATCGAGAACTTCTGCACCGACGGTGTGTGCTCGTTCCCCGACATGAGCGGGTGCCCTTGAGCGTGATTCCCCCGGCGTGGGTGCTGCTCGCCGGGCTGGACCCCGGGCCAGTTCCCGGGCCAGTTCCCGGGCCAGTTCCCGGGCCAGTTCCCGGGTTGGCCGCCTCGCCGCGGACGGTGCCGATCGTCGGTGGACAGCCCGCGACCGATCCCGACTACGACGGAGTGGTCGCGCTGCTGCTGCCGCGGGACAAGTCGTGCTCGGGCGTCCTGGTCGCGCCGCGGTTGGTGATGACCGCCGCGCACTGCGTCGCCGAGCTCGGCAGCAATGACCAGATCCGCGTGGCCTACGGAGACGACGCGTTCGGCCCGTCGGTCGTGTCCACGCAGTGGGGCTACGACGTGTCGCGCTACTGCCCGACGTGCCAGGAGGATCGCTACGACGTCGCCTGGGTCGAGCTCGGTCAGGACCTCGGCGCCACGTCGTCGTTCCCGCGCCCGGTCGCCGTGCAGGACGAGTGGGACGAGGCCATGGCGTCGGGCGCCGGGATCACGGTCGTCGGTTTCGGCGCGACGGTGGCGGGAGGAGCCAGTGACGGGATCAAGCGCGCGGTGTCGATGGAGATCACCAAGCTGAGCGATGCGGGCCTCGAGTTCTACGCCGGCGGTGACGGGCGCGACAGTTGCGACGGCGACTCGGGCGGGCCGGCGTTCACACGGCTCGCCGCCGGGACGCTGCGCCTGCTCGGCCTGACCTCGCGCGGCCCAGAGAATTGCGGCGTCGGTGGCGTCTACGCCACGGCGTATCCGCAGCTGTGCACCATGCGGGAGCAGACCGGCGTCGACCTCACCGCGCCAGGCTGCGATCAGTGCAACTGCGTCGACTTCGACGACGGCGACTCGGGCGGCTGCGCCGTGGGTGGCCGAGGTGCGGGCTGGATGTTCGGCTGGCTCGCGGTGGTGCTGGCGACGGGCGCGCGTCACCGCAGGGCGTCGAGGTAGGCCGAGAGCGCGGTGTAGGGCACGAACTCGACCTCGACGTCGCCGAACGCCCGTCGGTGGGTCTCGGTGGAGCGCAGGGTCACGACGATGTTCCGGCCGCGCGGATGCTTGCGCCGAAACGCCTCGAGGCCCGACGACTCGAACTTCGCCGCGTTGCTCTTGCACTCGATTGCCAGCAAGTCGCGTCGACGACCGAGCTCCAGCACGAAGTCGACCTCGTGCTTCTGCTTGTCGCGCCAGTAGTGCAGGCGGGTGGTCCCGAACCTCGCGGCGATCTCCCCCAGCACCAGGTGCTCGAGCAGCTCCCCCCGGTCTTCGTCTCGCAGCGAGTCCCAGCCGCGGAAGTAGGACACGAAGCCCGTGTCGAAGGCGTACACCTTGGGCTGGCTCTTGATCTCGGTCGCCGCGCCGCCGTGATAGGGACGGAGCACGCTCGCGAGCAGGGTCGTCTCCAAGATCGACAGCCACTGCTGCACCGTAGGCCTTGAGACCTCGCAGGCGACAGCGAACGACTGCGCCTCGAAGAGGCCTCCGCTGCGCATGAAGACCAGCTCGACGAACTTCATGAACGCCGCCTTCTTGTCGACGACGAACAGCTCGGACAGATCCTTCGCCCAGTATGACGCGATCCACTCCTCGTAGCTCCGCTCGTCGAGATCGGACGCGAGGAAGAACGGCGGCAGACCCCCATGCAGCATCCGTCGGTCGAGGTCCGCGCTGCCGAAGTCGACCAGGTCGGCGGCGATCATCGGGACCAGCCACACGTCGCGCTTGCGTCCGGTGAGGGTGTCCTTGAACTTGCTGCGCGCGGCCAGTGTCGAGGATCCGGTCGCCACGACGCGGAGGTGAGGGAAGTGGTCTGCCGCGACCTTGAGCACCTCGGAGGGGTGCGTCAGGCGATGGATCTCGTCGAGGACGATCGTGCGCTCGGTCGCCTCGCGGAAGAACAGCTCGGGGTCCTCGAGGGCGCGACGAACGCGGAGCAACTCGCAATCGTGGTAGCTGGCGTCGTCGAGGCCGCGGACGAGCGTGGTCTTGCCAGAGCGTCGCACGCCGGCGAGCCAGACGACCGAGCGCGCCGCGAACGCCCGCTCGATCTCCCCGGACCAGAACGTCCGATGCACGGAACCATACTTGCGTATGGTACGACCAAACGCAAGTATGGTTCTGCACGGCGTGAGGAGCCCTTGGGCGCCCGTTCACGGAGGTGCCGAGGGACCGACGCCGACGGTGCTCGCCTCGTCGCAGCTCGGCTCGCGAGGCACTGAACCCGCGCGCAGCCGCGGGCCGCGTGAAACTTGCCCCCGCGACGACCGGGGCCGGACAATGCGCCCCGTGATCCGTCTGGTGCGGGGCCTCGTCAGCCTGGTGTTCGTGGCCGTGCTCGTGTGGTGCTCCTTCCGCGTGCCACTCGGGCGGCGCACGTTCGCCGAGCACGCCGACCGGATCGGCGAGACGCCCGAGGCCCGCGAGCTGCTGGACTCGACCCGGCAGACGGTGTCCCCGATGCTGCAGGACGCCACCGACCGCATGCTGGGCGAGTACATCGAGGCGCCGACGAAGGCCGCGGTGCCCAACGGCGCGGCGAAGGTGTCGCCGGATCACCCCGGGGAGCGGATCGAGCCGGCGCCCGTCGCCGCGCCGGGTGATCCGAGCGTGCCGGCGAGCACCCGCGCGGCCCGGCGCGGTCGATTGCCGCGCGCGTCGTCCGCGGACGACATCGTGCCGTAGGTTCGCCGATCGTCGACGCGGGCGGCCGCGCCAGTCCTGCCCGGCCGCGCCGCGGTATGCTCGCGGCGGTGTTGGTGCCCGTCTTCGCGTTGGCGTGCGTCTTGATGACGTCGCCCGAGCCCGCGGGCCCCGCCGAACCGGCGCCGAGCGAACCGGCGCCGAGCGAACCGGCGCCGAGCGAACCGCCCAAGTCCGAGCCCGTCGCGCGGGCGCGCCTCGTCGGTCGCGTGCTCACCTACGGTCAACGCGATGCCGTCGCCGGCGCGCGGATCATCCCGCAGGACGGCACCGAGATGGTGATCGCCGCCGAGGACGGCACGTTCCGCCTCGATCTGCGGCCCGGGACCCACCGGTTCATCATCCGCGCCACGGGCTTCGAGGATCTCGAGTCGACGGTGACGCTGGCGAAGGACCAGCAGCTCGAGTTCGAGTACCGCATGCTGCCGACGATCGACGGCAAGCGCTATCGGACGATCGTCCGTCAGCGCCGCGACATCGCGCTGTCGTCGACGACCCTGCGCGAGGCCGAGATCCGCGAGGTCCCCGGCACCCGCGGCGATCCGCTGCGGGTCGTCGGCAGCCTCCCCGGCGTTTCGCAGCTCGCGGGCTTCCTGCCGTACGTCGTGGTCCGCGGCGCCGCGCCGGGCAACACCGGCTACTACATGGACGGCTCGCGGGTCCCGATCCTCTTCCACGTCGCGCTCGGACCGTCGGTCATCCACCCGTACTTCATCGACGCGGTCGACTTCTATCCCGGCGGCGCGCCGGCGCGCCTGGGTCGCTACGCCAGCGGCATCATCGAAGCCCGCACGCGGCCGGCCCGTCGCGATCGCGTGCACGGCGACGTCGATCTGCGACTGACCGACGCCGGCGGCCTGCTCGAGATCCCGATCAACCGCAGCTACCTCGCCAACTGCAAGTCGAAGAAGAAGAGCCGGCTCGACTGCAAGCGCGGCCCGGGCAAGGGCTCGCTGACGTTCGCGGGCCGCTACAGCTACACCGGCGCGCTGCTGTCATTGGTGCAGTCGGCCGCGCGCATCCGGTTCTGGGACTACCAGGCGCGGTTCGATCACGCGATCAGCGATCGGGCCGACTTCACCGCGTTCGCGTTCGGTAGCTTCGACGACATCTCGCCCAAGCCGACCGCCGAGGACCGCTCGCCCGATCCGTGGGTCCGCTTCCTCTTCCACCGCATCGACCTGCGCGTGCGGCAGCGGTTGCGGCGCGAGGGGTCGGCGATCTACGCGGTCGTGCTCGGCGTCGACCAGGCCGGCATCGATCAGTACCGGACCAACGAGTGGCGCATCGCCCCGCGGATGGACCTGCGCATCCCGATCAACGATCGCGTGACGCTGGGTCTGGGCCTCGACCAGGAGTTCCAGATCTTCCGCCTCGCCAACGAGCTCGGCAGCCTCGAGGACGTGAGCGTCGAGGACGTCGCGCTGCTGCTCAGCGATCGCTTCGTGTCGGCCACCGCCGGCTATTTCGAAGTGCTGTACAAGCGCGGCAACTTCGAGATGCGGCCGGGGCTCCGCATCGATGCTTACGCGCAGGTCGGCGCGAGCCCGTACCTGCCGAGCGCGGGCTCGGTGACCTACGCGATCGGTGCCGATCCGCGGCTGACCCTACGCGAGCGCGTCGCCCCGCGGTGGGTGCTGCGCCAGGCGTTCGGGCTGTACCACCAACCGCCGAGCTTCCCGATCCCGGTGCCGGGCATCGAGTCGTTCGGCTTCGAGCGCGGGCTGCAGCGCAACACCCAGGGCTCGTTCGGCTACGAGCTCGAGGTCGTCCGCGACCGGCTGCACCTCACGCAGGAGGCCTACCTCGGCTACCTGAGCAACCTGCAGGACTACGAGCTCGGCGAGGCCGCCGACGAGCAGCCGCTCGACGAGCTCGAGGACGTGCTGACGCAGGTCACCGGCTGGGCATACGGCCTCGAGACCATGCTCAAGCTCGACCCCGAGCTGCGCGTGTTCGGCTGGGCCGCGTACACCCTGTCGCGATCGACCCGCAACTTCCACATCGGCGGGCAAGCGCCGTCGAACTGGGACCAGCGCCACATCCTCAACGTCGTGCTCGGTTACCGCGTCAGCGACAAGTGGAACTTCGGCGGCCGCGTGCACTACCACACCGGTCGACCGTGGACGGCGCCCTACGAGTCGCAGAGCATGATCGACGCGCTCGGGAACAACCGCAACAACGCCCGGCTGCCGGCGTTCTTCCAGCTCGACCTTCGCATCGAACGTAACTGGCGTCGGCCCAACTACCAGTTCGATCTGTTCCTCGACATCGCCAACGCGACCTACTCGCGCGAGATCTTCCAATGCACCGCCGGGCAGGACCTCATCGGTGGTGGGACTGACCGCGGTGGCCTGCTGCGGCGCGCCGCGGTCGCCACCGCGGCCGACCCCAGCAAGGGCATCGCCGCCTGTACGCCCCAGGGGTTCCGGTACGTGGTGCCGTCGTTGGGCATGCGGGGGCGGTTCTGAATTGCGGATGAGACGCGAGAGCGTCTCACCCGCGCGGGCCCTGGACACGCTTCGCGATCAGCAGATCGCGCCGCAGTCATCGACGGCTTCGTTGGCGCAGATGGCGTCCCACGTGTTGTTGCAGCAGAACGCATCGAGGGCGCAGACGCAGGCCTCGATCTCGGGCACGAGGCACCCGGGCCCCTCGTGCGCGACGCAGCAATCGCCGCCGGCCTCACCCGCATCGATCGTCAGCAGGAAGTCACCCGAGGCGCCCTCGCTGTCGACGGTGACGACCACGGTCTGGTCGGCCGCGAGCTCCGCGAAGGCGATCGAGCCCGCGCCGAACTGCGAGAAGGTGCAGTCGAGCTCGGGACCGCCGCAGTCCCCGTCGCGGACGTACACCACCGCGGTGAAGTCCGACCCGGTGGTGTCGAAGGTGTAGAAGCCGTCCGCAGGGGCCGTCCAGGTGTACGAGACGTCGTTGCCGGTCAGACCGCCGCACGAGCCCGAGCCGGCGTTGTCGGCGGTGGCGGTCGAATCGGAGGCGACCGCCGGCAGGGCATTGCCGAGATCCGCGTCGGGGCAAACGCCGTCGAGCTGGTTGATGTCGAGCGTGAACGCACCTTCGTCCAAGAAGGTCCCGTCGACGACGATGATGATCGTCTCGTTCGCGACCAGGGGCACCGACAGCGCCGAGCCGAGATCGAAGAGGTAGTTGTCGTTGCACGCCGTCTCGGGGGCGTTGCACGCCGGCCCATCCAGCACGTACAGGACGGTGTCGAACGGCGCGCCGAGGGTATCGAAGGTGTACGTGCCGGTCACCGGCGCGGTGAACGAGTACGCGTGATCGGGCGACTCGTCGTTCGGCCCGGCCTGACCGCAGCTGGGGTGGAGCTTGTCGATCCCGATCGCCGTGCTGCCGGCGATGCTCTGCGGCGCCACGCTGGGGGCGACCTCGTCGGGGCAGGGGACGACGTCGATGTTGAGGTCGTACGCGCCCTGGCCGTTGCCGTCGACCGCGACCGCGACGACCTGACCGGCGGCCAGGCCCTGGACGACGCGCGAGTCGGCATCGCCGACCGAGACGTCGTCGTTGCAATCGAGCTCGGGGCCGCCGCAGCCGCCGTCGCGCAGGTACAGCACGCTGTCCAGCGCGGAGCCGAAGGTGTCGAACTGGTACAGCGCCGCCTGCGGCGCGGTGAACAGGTACACGTCGTCGGGCGAGAAGTCACCGCCGCACGAGCCGGCGATGGTGTTGTCGCTGCTGTTGGTGTTGCCGGAGGCCGACTGCGGCACGGTGTTGCCGAGGTCGGTGTTCGGGCACTCGCCGCCCAGCGAAGCGATGTGCAGCTCGAAGTCCCCCGAGGCGAAGGCGCTGTCGACGAACACGGCGACCTGCTGGCCCGCGGCCAGATCGACCAGCAGACCCTCGCTGCCGCAGGCGAGCTCGGGCCCGTCGCACGCGCCGTCGCGCACGTAGAGGATCGACTCGAACGCAGAGCCGAACGTGTCGAAGCTGTACGTGCCGGCCGCCGCCGCCGTGAACAGGTACGCGGCCTCGTTGCCGGTGCCGCCGCCGCAGCTGCTGGCGTTGCCCGAGAAGAGGCCCGCGGTGTTGCCGGCGACGGTGTTGGGCACGGTGCTGCCGAGGTCACCGATGGGGCACAACAGCGAGCCCGCGGTCGCGTGGAGGTTGAACGGCTGGCCGCCGGGGGCGTTGCCGTCGACGACGACGGTCACGGTCTGATCGGCGACGAGCGGCACGGCGAGCGCCGACTGCAATCCATCGCCGTCGTCGTTGCAGCCGAGCTCGACGCCGCCACACGTGCCGTCCAGCACGTACAGCACCGAGTCGAGCTGAGAGCCCAACGTGTCGAATGTGTAGATGCCGTCGGCAGGCGCGGTGAAGGTGTACTCGACGTCGGGCGAGCCATCGCCGCCGCAGGAGCCGGCGAAGTCATCGCTATCGCCGAAGGTGTTGTCGAACACGGTGTCGGGTAGCGCGGGGCCGATCTCGCCGGCCGGGCAGGCGCCCGGGATCACGCCGCCGGAGCTCGAGCTGTCCGAGCTGCCGTCGCTGCTCGACGACCCGGAGGGGTCGGTGCTCGACTCGCTCCCGGACGTGGTCTCGCCCGAGCCCGACGATCCGGTCGACCCGGAGGTGTCCGGATCGGCCGTGGTGCTCGTGGTCGTCGGATCGTCCCCGGTGCCCGAGGTGTCCGCCGTCGTCGTCGGCGATGTGGTCGTGCCCGAGGAGCTGCTCGACTCGGCGACGGTGGTCGCCGAAGAGTCGTCACCGCACGCGGTGAGGAGGAGCCCGACGCCGATCAACGAGGTCCGCGTCCAACGTTCGATCCCCACGTGCGCGCCGGTGTAGTTCATGTCCGGAGTGTAGGCCGGAACCGGGCGTGGCGGCAGCGGGGGGATCAACTCCCGAGAAACTCCCCGAGAAACTCACGGATCCGAGCTGCGCGCGGCAGTCTCGACGAATCGCGTGCGGCTTCGGCCGAGTGAACGCCGAGGATGGCCGAGCCCGGCGCCCTGCGGCGACGACCACCCGCGGGACCCGAGGCCGTGCGTCAGAAGCTCTTCACGACCACGCCGAGCGTGGTGGTGATCATCGTCCGGGCCATCGACGACGGACCGCGCGCGTAGACGGCTCGATTCGAGTGATCGATGCGGTTCTCGAGCCGCATGACCAGGTAGCGCACGGGCGCGAACTCGATGGTCGTGGTGCCGGTCCCGATGATCGTGTCGACCCCCGTGGCGGTCAGGTAGCCGTCGAGGTCTTGGAAGTACTCACCGCGGCCGGCGACTGCCCAGCGGTCGGTGAAGGCGTAGCGGGCGCTGAAGAAGCCGCCGAGCCAGACCGCGCGCCGAGTCGCCCCGGTGACGGGGTTGGCGATGACGCGGTCGTAGATGAAGTCGCCGTTGAGGCCGAGCGTGAGCTTGTCGGTCGGTGACGACGTCGCGACGAGGTCGACGAGGTGACGCATCGCGCGGTTCTCGTGGCGGACGCCGACGGAGACGGTCTCGCCGGCGGCGCCGGTCTGGTCCATGCACTCGCCGGTGTTGCCGTCGAACGCGGTGCCCGCGTCACAGGTCACGCTGGCCGACTCGTTGTTCTCGGGCCCGCCGAGGTAGCCGAGGTACAGGCCGAACTTGGGGTGCGGAGTCAGGGCCAGCTGTGCGCCGAAGGACTTGCCGAGGTTGTTGTCGACGGAGTTGTTCCAACCGTTGACGGCCAAGAGGCTGATGGCCAGCTTCGGGGTGATCGTCCCCTTCACGCGGACACCGGTGTGGAAGAACGGCTGACCGAGGGTGTACAACACCGGCCGCGTGTAATGCATGTTGAGGTAGCTGTCGCCGACCTCGAGTCCGAACGGGGCGTCGAACTTGCCGATCTCGAACGACAGGCGCCCCTTGGCGACCTTGGGCTTCCAGTAGGCGAGGCCCTGCTTGACGTTCTGCAGGAACGAGCCGTTGTCCGGCCCCGCGTAGTTGGCCGCGCCGGGCCCGAAGCGGAGACTGATGAGCCCGCCGGCCTGCTCGCCGTCGATGGTCGCGTCGGCGCCGAACCACGAGACGGCGAAGCCGTTGGTGGTCTCCATCGTCCGACCGAAGTTCTTGCCGCTCTGCGAGCCGGGGAAGTTGTAGTTGACGTTGGCGTACACGTCGGCGAGCACGCCGATCGACACGCGGTCGAACCACTTCGGCGCTGCGGGTGGCGCAGCGGGTGGCGCTGCGGGTGGCGCTGCCGGGGCGACCTCGGCGGGTGGTGTCGGGACCGGATCCGGCGACAGGTCCGGCGGACGCATCACGGCGAGCGGTGCGGCGCCGGGTCCCGGGCCGTTCGCCGCGTACTCGGGCCCGGGACCGTTCGCGGAGTACTCGGGCCCGAGCGCGCGCTGCAGCGGCGGGGCGCTCTCGAGCGTCAGGGCCTGCGGCGCATCGTCGTCGTCGGACGCGGCCACGACCGCGGTCGGTGCGTCGTAGTCCCGCCGGCGCGGCGCCGAGGGCTTGGTCACCAGCCGGAGCCGACGGGCGATCGGGGCTTCCAACTGCGCGGCGTCGGCGGCGAGCGGGTCATCGGGATCGCAGACGGGTGCGGCCGGGGCGAGGAGGAGCGTTGCCAATGCGAACATGATCGCGTTCCTTTCGAGTGGGGCGGGGGTTCACGCGGCCCGTTCGGCGACGGTCACGCGTACGTGGGAGGCTTGGGCGTCGAAGTCGAGCTCGCGCACGACCTTCGATCCTGGGACGCGGACGCGGTAGTTGCGGCCGTCGATGACCGTCGGAAGGGACAGCGAGCACACCGGCGGCAGCATGCTCTTGAAGTTGCCGCCGACCATGTTCGCGAGCTCGCCGAGCGCGTCGTTGATGTCGTCGTCGCTGACGTCGCTCTCGGGGACCGAGAACATCGCCATCGCGAGCTTCACCGCCAGCGGCTTTGCGCACGCGACGATCACCGCGCCGTCCCATTGTCCCGTGATCCCGACGAGCGACGAACAACAATCGCTGTCGGGCTCTGGCGGGGTGGTGATGGGCTCGACCGCCATGCCCAGCGTCGTCTCGAACACGGCGGCGACGATTCCAAAGATGTCTTCATTGCTGATCTCGAGCATGTGATGGCCTCTCACGCGGCACGCTTGTATACGGTGGTGGAGCCGGCTTGTTGGCGTGTCCAACCGTCGTCCATGCCGATCAGGGTTTCGGAGCATCCGATGAAGAGCACACCGCCGGGGGCGAGGGTGGCGCGGATGCGGTTGAGGATGCTGCTCTTGGTGGCCGCATCGAAGTAGATGAGGACGTTGCGCAGGAACACGACGTCCTGTGGGGGGATACCGACCCACGGAACCGCGAGGTTCATCACCCGCGTGTCGATCATCGAGCGCAGCTCCTGCTTGGCCCGCCAGGTCGCGCCCTGGCGCTCGAAGTACTTGACCAAGTGGGTCGCCGGCATGCCCCGGTTGACCTCGAGCTGCGAATAGATCCCGTCGGCGGTGCGCTTGAGCACCGTGGCATTGATGTCGGTGCAGAGGATCCGCGTCCGCGCGGCGAGCTGCTCGGAGGTCGAGCGCAGCACCATCGCGATGGTGTAGGGCTCCTGGCCGGTGGACGCCGCGGCGCACCAGATCCGGAGCGGGCGGGTCGGATTGGCCGCCTGCAGGGTGGGCAGGATCTCCTTCTGCAGCGCGACGAAAGGGTGACCATCGCGGAAGAACGAGGTCTCGTTCGTGGTCATCGCCTCCATCACCCGCTGGTGCAGCGGCCCGCCCAGGGGACGGGCGCGGAGCTGGGTCACCAGCGTGCTGATGTCGGGGAGCGAAGCCTCGCGGGCGACGGCGCTGAGTCGCGAGCTGACGAGGTACTCTTTGCCCGTGCCGAGATCGTTGGCGGACTGGGCATACACGAACTGCCGGATCCACTCGTAGTCATCGGGTTTGATGTCGGCCATGAGTTCACGCCGCCTGGTCGAAGCCCATCAACGCGAGTTTGTCGACGAGTGCCTCCTGAGTGAATGGCTTCATCAGGTACTCGGTCGCCCCGGAGTCCAGCGCCATGGAGATGCGCTCGATCTCGGTTTCGGTGGTCACCATCATGATCTTCATCTCCTCGAACCGCGCGTCGGCGCGGACCGATCGGACGAAGTCGAGGCCGTTCATCACCGGCATGTTCCAGTCGACCAACGCGAGGTCGAAGGGGCCCTGGCCGTGGACGGCGTCGAGCGCTTCTTGACCGTTGCCGGCCGTCGCGTGTTCATGGCCGAGTTGAGTGAGCATGCGGGTAATCACCGCACGGATGGCTCGAGAGTCGTCGACGACGAGGACGCGCATGAGTGTTCCTTCCTGATGGTTCCGGGGCTCGTGGGTGGGTGGTGGCGTTCAGCGCGGCGATCGCTTGGCGATGCCGCCTTCGCGCCCCTGGGCCGATCGGCGGCTCAGCGCCGGCCCGATCTCGTTGAGGGGGAGCGTCCGGTGCATGAAGCCGCCGCGGCTCACCGAGCCAGGCATGCCCCACACCGCGGACGTGGCTTCGTCTTGGATCCACACCGTGCCGCCCGCGGCGACGACGGCCTCGGCACCGCGGGCTCCGTCCTGCCCCATGCCGGTGAGGACGACGGCGACCACACGGTCGCGTGCGACCTTGGCGACGGAGCGGAACAGCACGTCCACGGCGGGACGACTCCCGTTCTCCGGCGGGTCCTGCGTGAGCGCCAGCTGCATGGCGGCGCCCGCGTTGCGCACGACGAGGTGCGCGTCACCGGGTGCGATGTAGACGAAGCCTGGCACGGGGTTCACCCCCGGTGCCGCCTCGCGGACACGCATGCCGGACTTGCCATCGAGGCGCTCGGCGAGCAGGCGCGTGAACGTCGGTGGCATGTGCTGCACGATGACGACCGGCACCGGAAGCGGACCGCCGAGGGATCCGAGCAGCATCGTCAGCGCCTCGGGCCCGCCGGTGGAGCAGCCGATCGCGATGAGGTCGACGCGGCCCTTGGGCTCCTCGCGGCTCGCCCGACCGCCCGCGGTCTGCGGACCGAGGGCGGGGCCGCCCACCGCCACCGGACCCACGCGGGAGGGGCGTCGCCCCAGCGCACGGATCTTGGTGACGAGGTCGACCTTGAGGCGGGCGAGGTCGGCGGCGTTCGAGGGCTTGGCGACGTAGTCGGCGGCGCCCCGCGACAGTGCGTCGAGGGTGACCGCGGCGCAGCGCTGGGTCTGCGCGCTGCACATCAGCACGACCAGCTTCGGCGCCAGCTTCTTGAGGGCGACCAGCGTCTGCAGGCCGTCCATGTCCGGCATCTCGACGTCGAGCGTGACGATGTCGGGCGCCGACTGGGTGACCGCGGCCAGGGCCAGCTTGCCGCTGGCGACGCTGCCCACCACCTCGATGTCGGACTCGGTCGCGAGCATGTCCGAGATGGCGCGGCGCACGACCGCGGAGTCATCGACGACCAGCACGCGTAGCCGCGGCTGTGACGAGGTCGCGCTCGCCCTCGCGGCTACGGTGCCGATGCTCATGCCACTCGCTCCATGCGCGGGCCGGCGTCGTTGGCCGCGACACCCGAGGTGTCGCTGGCGCCGTTGCTGGATGTCCGGACCTGACCGGCGATGTCGAGCAGCGTGGTCGCGGTGCCCGAGAGCTGCTGGGCCGACTCGCGGACCCGCTCGGCGCCGCGGCTCGTGCTCTCGGCGGCGTCCGCCACCTCGGTCACGCTCTTGGCGATGCCCACGCTGCCCCGCGCGGCCTCCTCGAGGCTGCGCTGGATCTGCACGCTCATCACCGTCTGCTCCTCGACGGCGCTGGCGATCGAGTTCTGGAACTCGTTGATCTGGTGGATGATGGTGCAGATCTGGCCGATGGCATCGACCGCGCCGCCGGTGTCGGCCTGGATGGCGTCGATCTTGCGGCTGATGTCGTCGGTCGCCTTGGCGGTCTCGCGGGCGAGCTCCTTGACCTCGTTGGCGACCACGGCGAAGCCCTTGCCGGCCTCACCCGCACGCGCCGCCTCGATGGTGGCGTTGAGCGCGAGCAGGTTGGTCTGCTCCGCGATGCTGGTGATGACCTTGATGACGTTGCCGATGTCGGTGCTGCTGTCGCCGAGCTTGCGGACCTTCGAGTCGGTGTCCTGGGCCATGCCGACGGCCGAGTTGGCGATCTCGACGGCACCGCTGACGCTGCGGGCGATCTCCTTGATGGCGGCGTTGAGCTCACCGACCGCCGTGGTCACGCTCTCGACGCTCTTGCTGACCTGCTCGGCGGCGGCCGAGGCGTTCTGGGCCTGGGCCGACGAGGTCTTCGCGTCGTGGTTCATGTCGCCGCTGATGCCGGTGAGGTGACCCGACGACGCCGCGAGCTCCGAGGCGTTGGCGGCGACCTTGGCCATGATGTCGCGCAGGCGGCCCGAGGTCCGCTCACTGGCGGCCATGCCGACCGCGAGGGCGTCCTGCATCTTCTGCTGCTCGGTGAGCGAGCGGCGGAGGGTCTCGATGATGCGCCAGGCCAGGAACGCCGACAGCGCGCTGAAGAGCACCGACACGCCGACGAAGACCATCTTCTTGCGGCCGATCGAGTCCTCCGCGGCCTTGGCCGTCGTGATGGCGGCGGTGTTGGCGAGGTCCACCGCGCGCAGCGTTGATTGGCGGTGCTGCTCGTAGAGCCCGGTGAGCTCGCCCGCGACGGTCGCGGCCATGGCCTCGTTGTCGCCGCGCTGGGCGGCGGGGATGAGGTCGCGCTCGACGGCGTCGAAGAAGGTCTGGACCGGGCGATTGGAGTCATCGAGGACGGCGGTCGCCAGCTGGCCCGGCGCCAGGTGCTCCTTCCAGAAGTTGTGCCGCGTGTCGTAGTCGGTCTTGAGCGTCCGCAGCCGCGCGACCTGCTCCCGGAGTCGGGCCTCGTCGGTCACGCCCGGCATCTGCAGGGTGACGAGGTAGGCCTCGATGATGAAGTGCGGCGGCGGGAGGATGTCGGCGATGAGGTCCTTCGTGTCGATGAGCGCCGCGAAGTCCGAGTCCGCGAGATCCTCCTCGAGGGCGACGAACCCGAAGCCTGTCAGCGACAGCAATGCGGTGAAGAAGACCCCGATCAGGACCATCATGCGTTGCCGCAGGTCCTTCTGGGTCTTGTTGGAGTCGTTGTTGCTCGCGGCGGTCGACGCCGCCGAGTTTTGTTTCAGATCGTCCATGAGGCCTCCGAGTTCAGCACCAGTAGGAGTTCTTGCGGCAGTTTGTACGCGCACGACAGCTTCGAGCGCGCTTGTTCAGAAACGTATTGCGGGATCTCGTCGCGGGTCTGCGCGTCCACCGAGATGACGTCGCCGACCTCGTCCACCTGCAGGGCGACGGGGCCGCGGTCGGTGCGGACAACCACGTTCTTGCAGCTCTCGGGGGATTCGCGGGGCGGCAACGCGAGGCGCCGGCGCAGGTCGATCGCGAGCACGATCAGCCCCCGGAGGTTCATGAGCCCGCGGATCGCGTCGTTGGCCAGCGGCACCGGCGTGAGCGGCTGGGCGCGCAGGATCTCCTGCACTCCCTCGACCGGCAGTCCGAACAGCTGCCCGGCGAGGCGGAAAGTGCAGTACTTCTGTTCAAGCAGCATCGAAGCTCTCCTGGTAGAGACCGAGCGAGACCAGCACGGCGTGGAGGTTGACGACGTCGGTGACGCGTTCGAACACGACCACCGCGCCGAGGTAACCAGCACGGGCCGACGGCGTGATGGTCGTGAGGTCGATCTGGACCACGTCGAGCACCTGCTCGACGATCAGCCCGATCGGCTGCTGGCCGGCCTCGACGACGATCATGTCGGCGAGTTCGCGGCTATCGTCGTCGCCGAGCCCGAGGCCGAGCTGATCGCCCAGGTCCATGCACCACATCAGCGTGCCGCGGTACTGGACCACGCGGCGTCCGTCGCCCCACTCCATGCGACTGCGAGGGATCCGCTCGAGCCGCGTGATCTGATCCATGGGGATCGCGAGCTGGGCGCCGCTGGCGAGCCGAGCGACGACCGCGGAGACCGTGGTGCGGGCGTCGTGCGCTACCGCAGCGGTCTCGAGCCTGCGGGTCTGGGCCCCTTCGCGGAGGGCGGCGCGGTGCGCCAGCTCGGGCATGTCGAGGATCAGCGCGATGGAGCCGTCGCCGAGGATCGTCGCGCCGGCGAACAGGGCGATCGAGTGCAACTGGGCGGCCAGGGGCTTGACGACGATCTCGACGGTGTCGCTGATGTCGTCGAGGATCACCCCGAAACGACCGTTCGCGACCTCGAGCACGACCACGTTGATCGACGCATCCGAGGGGCGCGCCGACTCGACCTCGAGCTCGCGGGACAGGTCGATGATCGGGATGATGTCGCCGCGCAGACGGAACACGATCGACTCGTGGATCCGCTCGATGCGGTGCTCCGCGTCGCCGGGCCGGATGTTCACCAGCTCGACCAGGCTGCTCTGCGGGATCGCGTAGCGGCTGGGGCCGCAGGTCACGATCAGCGCCGGGACGATCGCCAGCGTCAGGGGGATCGTCAGGCGCACCGTGGTGCCGGACCCGAGCTCGCTGTCGACGTCGACGACGCCACCGAGCTTCTGGAGGTTGGTCTTGACCACATCCATGCCGACGCCGCGGCCCGAGACCTGCGAGACCGTCTCGGCGGTCGAGAATCCGGGGCGGAAGATCAGCGCCATCGCCTCGCGCGGGGTCAGTCGCGCCGCCTCGTCGGCCGTGATCACGCCGCGCTCGAGTGCGCGCCTGGTCACGCGATCCGCGTCGATGCCCCCGCCGTCGTCGATGACCTCGATGATCACCTGCCCGCCCTCGGCGTACGCACGCATCGCGATCACGCCCTCGGGGTTCTTGCCCCGCGCGGCGCGGACCTCGGCGGACTCGATGCCGTGGTCGACAGAGTTCCGGATCAGGTGGGTGAGCGGATCCTTGATCGACTCGACCACCGACTTGTCGAGCTCGGTGTCCCCGCCCGAGAACTCGAGGCGGACCTGCTTGTTGCACATCTTCGCGACGTCGCGGACCAGGCGCGGGAACTTCGACCACACCGTGCCGATCGGCTGCATGCGGGTCTTCATCACCCGCTCCTGCAGCTCGGAGGTGATGACGTTCAGGCGTTGGGCCGCCGCGAGGTAGGCGGAGTCGGCCGTCGACGCGGCGAGCCGGAGGATCTGGTTGCGGGCGAGGACGATCTCGCCGGCGAGGTCCATCAGGCGATCGATGACCTCGACGTCGACGCGCAGCGTGCGGTCGTTGCCGTCGCCTGCGGTCGACGGGGCCTTCGCCGCGCCGGCGTCGCCGGGGTCGGACGCGACGCGGCGCGCGGACTCGCGGTTCGCATCCGCGGCGTCGGTGACCGGCGGCATCGGGGTGGGTGCGGGTGCAGGCGGGGCCGCAGGCTCGTCGACCGGGGCCACGGAGGGGATCGATGCGGGGATCGACGCGGTGACCGGCGACTCGGCCGGGAGCTCGACGGGAATCGACGCGCCGGTGATCTCGAGCAGGGCCGACGCGATCGGGGAGACGGAGGCGTCCGCTGGATCCGCGATCTCACCGACGCCGATCCGCAGGGCGACCTTGAGTCGTTCGACGAGATCGACGTCGTCGAAGAACGGCTCCTGCCCCGCTGTGAGCCCCCCGTTCAGCAGTCGTCGCAGGACGTCCGACATCTCGAGCAGCAGCGACACGCTGTGGCTGTCCGCGACCATCCGACCGTCCCGCATCGCCGACAGGAGGTTCTCGCCGGCGTGCGAGACCCTCGCGACGATGTTGAAGTCGAAGAACCCCGAGCTGCCCTTGATGGTGTGGATCGCCCGGAACATGTCGTCGAGCACGGCCCGCGCACTCGGTTCCCGTTCGAGCGTGAGCATTCCCTGCTCGAACCGGTCGAGGTTCTCGAGGCACTCCGTCACGAACTCGGCGACCGAATCGTCCACCACGCGGCTCTCATCGACGGTTCCGGTCCGTCGCTGAAGCCCGAACGAGGTTTTTTTCCGCAGGTTCTGCGGCGTGCGGATTCCAGCCGAATTGGACCGCTTTTCCGGCTCTGGGGCACGGTGCCCCGCATTGCCGGCCGACCGACGGGGCCGCGGGGCCGGCGTGGGCCGACGGGAGCCGGCCTGGGCCGCGTGGCTTCGATCTGCCACCCTTGCGATCATGTCGAGCCGGCTTCAAGGGGCGGTGCCGTCGAGTCCACGCTCCGGATCGGGAGTCGGTGTGGTTGTGGTCGCGGTGCTGGGATGTGGGGCGTGCACGCCCGCGACGGCACCTGCGTCGACACCGTCCGTCCCGTCCTCGCCGGTCGACACCGCAGCACCACGAGGGGCGTGGCATGTCGGCGTCCTCGGCCAGCGGGGCACACCCGCGTGCGACGGCGACGAGCAGCGCTGGGTGGACGTCGAGCCGCGGATCGGCGGGACCCCCATCGCGCCGCTCTCGATCGAGGAGCTCGCGTGGCTCGACCACCCGGTCGTCGCCCACGGACGGAGCGCCACGGCGCCCGAACGCGGTGAGAGCGTCGCAGTCGTCGCCCCGTGTCCGACCCCGCAGGCGCGCTCGGACTGGGAGTTCACTCCCCGTGGGCTCCGGATCCTGCGCGACGGCGGCCGGACCCACGCCTACTTCGTCCGCGATGCGATGCGGCCCCTGGCGGAGCTGACCGTCTCCACGCGCGAACCGGAGCTCATCGTCGACTTGCGCAACCCGGTACCGGTCGAACTCGTCGACGTCGTGCTGCGGATCCACTACGAAGGGTGCCGCGGAAAACCGGGCACGCGAACACGTGAGCACGAGGTCGGGGCGCTGGGCGTAGGGGCGGGCGTCCAGGCCGCGTTCCCTCGGCGGATCGACGACGACGACGGACGCGGGGTCCACCGCGCGCACTCGGTGCAGATCGTGGCGTCCGGCGACGCGGTCACATTCGACCTCGACGTCCCGCTGGCGGTTCTCGGCGCCGCAGTCGCGTGCCCCGACCGCTGAGCGCGGCCCGCGATCCCGGTCGGTCAACCGACGAGGGCGACGCGCTTCGCGGGACCCCCCGAGTGCACGAGCTCGAGGTTGGGCGTGCCCAGGGCGGCCCGTAGGCTCTGGGCGTTCTCCGACAGGCCGAGCGCGGCCTGCCGGATCTGCTCGGTCCCCGCGCTGGCATCGCGCGCGGCGGCGGCGACCTCGGTGACGGCGTGGGCGATGGCTCCCGATCCGCGGGCGGCCTCGTCGAGGCTGCGCTGGATCTGCACGCTCATCACCGTCTGCTCCTCGACCGCCGAGGCGATCGTGTTCTGGAACTCGTGGATCTGGTGGATGATCTCGCCGATCCGGCCGATGGCGTCGACGGCCCCACGCGTGCCGTTCTGGATCGAGAGGATGCGTTTGCCGATGTCCTCGGTCGCGCGTGCGGTCTCCCGCGCGAGCTCCTTGACCTCGCTGGCGACCACGGCGAAGCCCTTGCCGCTCTCGCCGGCGCGCGCGGCCTCGATGGTCGCGTTGAGCGCGAGCAGGTTGGTCTGCTCGGCGATCCCGGTGATGACCTTCAGCACGTTGCCGATGTCCTGCGAGGCGTCACCGAGCTCGCGGACCGTGGTGTTGGTCTGCTCCGCGACCATGACGGCGCGCTGCGCGACCTCGACGGCGCCGGCGACCGAGCGGGAGATCTCGTTGATCGAGGTGTTCATCTCGCCCACTGCCGAGGCCACGTTCGCGACGCTCTTGGACACGTCGTCCGCCGAGCTCGATACTGCCTCGGCCTGCGTCGAGGCCATGCGCGAGCTCTCGCTCAGCATGCGGCTGACCCCATCCAGGCGATCCGAGGCGGTCGCGACCCCGCGGGCGTTGCTCTCGACGCGGTTCATCATGCCGCGCATGCGGGTCTCGGCGGCCTGGGCCTCGTCGCGCAGGGCCGACTGGGCCCGGATCGCGTCGGCGAGGGCCTGGCCGATCCGGTCGAACTCGTTGCCGAACACCAGCGGCGTGCTGGTGTCGCCGATGGTGCGGATGGCGTTCGCGGTGCGACCGATCGCCGAGAGGATCGACCGCGCGAACAGGAACGCCGCGACCAGGAGCAGGCCGATGACGCCGCCGTTCACGAGGTAGTTGCGGCGGATGTTGCCCTCCGCGCCCGCGGCCGCGGCGTCGCGGGTCTGTTGGACGAAGCCCACGACCTCGTCGCGGGTCCGCTCGTTGGCCAGCTCGAGCGCTTCATAGGGCGGCAACAGGGTCGCGAGCGCCTCGGTCCCGAGCCCGCCGTCGCGGCGCGCCTGGTCGAGCAGGCTCGCGCACGTGCGCGCATAGCCGTCGATGATCGAGGCGTTGCGATCGAACAACCCGCGCAGGGCTGGAGAGACGGCCGCGCGCTCCCGAGCGGCGGCGTGCTCCTCGCGCAGGCGCTGCACGTGCTCGAGCCCGGCGTCGACGGCAGCGGCGAGCTCCTCGGGGCTCGCCGCGACCATGGTCGACAGGACGTCCGCACGCAGGGCGTCGTGCATCATGTCGACCTCCATGTGGTGCCGGAGCACCTCATTCGCCGCCGACATCGTCGCCGCGTCATCGCGGTGCTGCTGGGCTGCGCCCACCGCGAAGTAGCCGACGGCGCAGACGCCCAGCGCCATGCCGCCGGTGAACGCGACGAATCGTGTGCGGATGCTCCAGTGCACTTGGGTGGTTTCCTCGGTGTGGTACAGCGACGAACGTGGGCAGAACTCGAGTTTTCCGCGATCGGGCCGCCTCACATCACATGGGCCATCATGCTCACCATCGTGCTGAACATGACCTGGCCCGGCCGCGAACCCGCGACGTCGTAGTAGGGGCGGCTGGCGATGTCGACGCGGTTGTCGAGCATGATGTCGAGGTAGCGGTTGGGCGAGAACGACAGGTTGAAGGTCGCCTCACCGACGAGCATCGGTCGGGTCTTGCCGGTGCGCGGGTCGGTGTAGCCGGTCATCCAGCCGTCGCGGTCGTACACCGCGCTGGCGCGCACGCCGGTCGAGCCCCACTTGCGGTACTGCCACTCGACCAAGCCGATCGCGCCGATGTCCAAGGTGGGACGCATGGTCATCGTCACGGGGTTGTCGATGATGCGGTCGTACACGACCATGCCGTCGGCCGCGAAGCGGAGCTTCGGCCACGGGCGCACGGTGACGTGGGCGTTGGCGATGTGCATCCACGGCCGCTTGCCGCGGGCGACGGTGACCTGAGTCGTGCTCGCCTCGGCGCCCAGGCTCGCGCCGCACTCGCCGGTGTCGGCGTCGTAGGCGGTGTCGACGTCGCACTCGACGTCGAGCAGGTCCGGGTTCTCGGGCCCCGTCATGTACGATGCGCCGATGCGGAGCTTGTCCGACGGCATGTACGTGGTGTTGATGCCGAAGCTCTTGCCGCGGTTGTTGTCGAGGTTGTACCAGATGCTGTTCATGGCCAAGAACGACACGGCCAGGGCGTCGTTGACGAAGACGTTGCCGCGCAGACCCAGGTGGGTGTTGGGCACGAGCATGCCGGTCGGGATCGCGTAGGCGTAGGCCACGTTCTCCCACGGGTTGTACGCCTCGAGTCCGATCGGGCTCATGAACTTGCCGAAGTCGAGCGAGAACTTGCCCTTGGCGAACTTGGGCAGCCACGTGCCCATGGCGGTCGTGATGTTCTCGAGCTCGGTGCCCTTGTCGAGGATGTTCTGCGCCAGCGCGTTCGGGCCGAATCGCAGGTCGACCTCGGCGACGAACGTGGGCCGCGCATAGATGAGATCGAGCGCGAACATGCCGAAGTGGAGCCCGCTGGGCATGTCGTAGCCGGTGAACGGCACGCTCGCGGTACGACTGTGACGGTTGCTCCAATTGGCGACCGCGAAGCTGTCGAGGTAGCCGCGCATGAGGAAGTCGCCAGCGCGCAGCGGTGACGTGTCGTCCGGGGCATCCTCTTCGGGCTTCGGCTCGGCCGGTGTCGCCTCCGTCGGCGCGGGCGTGGCCTTTGCCGCCTCAGCCTCGCGCTTGGCCGCGTTGCGGGCCGCGTCGCGGGTGAGTCGAGGATCGCCGAAGCTCCCTGGCGGCATCATGAACGCGATCGGGCCCTGCGCGGAGAACCGCGGGCCCGCGTCGGACTCGATCGTCTCGGTCCCCGCGAGCGGATAGCCACCCACCGGCATCGTGCGGCGCGGCGGGGTGGCCGGATTCGGGGCCTTGCGCGCGTCCACGACCTCCAGCACAGACTGGGGAGAGTCCTTCTCACTCGGGTGCGCCACGGCGGTCTTCGTCGGCGCGGCGGTTGCAGTGCCCTCGGGTGCTGCGGACAACTCGAGCGCCAGGGTCGAAGCCAGATCCAGGAATCGCATCCCGCACGACTTCGGCGTCCGCGCACGATCGGTGGAGGCCCGTTCCGGCGCGGTGCATCGTGCCCCGACCCGAAATCGGGGCCCATCGCGCGAGGGTTGCGCCTCAGCTCGGATCGCGGAAGACCGCGGCGCGGCGTTGCATCGCGGCCGCGACCGCCTCGAGCTGCTCGGGCTTGCCGAGCAACTCGAGCTGCAGCTCGGTCTCTCGGGCGAACGCTGCGGCGACGTCGAGATCCGGCGCGTCGAGGCACAGCCGCTTGCCGGCCCGGATCGCCGCCGGTGACATGCCGGCGATCTGTCGCGCGAGCACGAGCGCCTCGGCGATGGGATCGTCGCACACGCGCGTCGCCAGCCCGATGCGGACGGCCTCCTCGGCCTCGACCACACGACCCGTATAGATGAGCTCGCGCGCGACGTCGTCGCGGACCAGGCGGAGCAGCGTTCGGCTGGCGGTCATGTCCGGGATCAGGCCGTAGCGGATCTCCATCACCGACAGCCGGGCATCGGGCGCCACGAGGCGCAGATCGGCCGCGAGCGCGAGCTGCAGGCCGCCGCCGTACGCCGCCCCGCGGATCGCTGCGATGACGGGCACCGCGAGCTCGGTCCAGATCCACGCCACGCGCTGTGCGAGGTTCGCCGGGCTCCCCGGACCGCGCTCGAGCAGGCGCGACGCGGTCTGCATCCCCGAGCCGAGGAACGCGCCCCAGTCGAGCCCGGCGCAGAAGGCCGGGCCCTCGCCGCTCAACACGACGGCGCGGACGCTGCGATCCGCGGCGAGGCGCTCGCCCGCGGCGACGAGCGCTTCGATCTGGTCGAGATCGAGCCCGTTGCGCTTGTCGGCGCGGTTGAGTCGCACGTGTGCCACGTGGTCGTCGATCGAGATCACGACGCGGTCGCTGTCGGCCATGGGGCGGTTGTAGCAGCGCCGCGGTGCTTTCGGTACGCTCGCGGCCCATGCGTCGACGTGCTGTTCCCCGCGGTGCTCTGGTGTTGCAGGTGGCGTTGTCGATCGCGTGCCGCCGTGACCCGACCGAACGGCCGACCGACGCGCCCGGTGGCGCCGCGACGCCGGCGGTCGCCGACGAGGGCACCGCGCTGCACACCTTGGCCGAGCGGATCGATCCCGGACCGGTGCCGGGCCTGCTCGAGGGGATGCCCGCCTGGGCCGTCGCGCAGTACGAGCTCGACAAGGCGAAGCCCGACGTCGAGATCGCGGCGAAGATGCTCGCGACGTGGCGCGAGCTGCCCGACTCGCTGTCGGCGCAGGAGCGCTTGGGCTACCTCGTGCCGCTAGCGTTCACGGCGCTCATCATCGAGCGCGGCAAGCCCGATGCGGTCACCGACGCGTCGCAGATGGCGATGCTGGCCAAACTGTACGGCACGTTCGACATGCCGGCGATGTTCGATCCCAAGGGCGTGTTCGGCTCGATGATCGGCCTGGTCGCGCGCACGATGGCGGCGCCGCCCGACGGGGGTTCGGCCGATGATGGGCGCACGCGCGAGCTGATGACATGGATCAACGCGGCGCTCGCTCGCCTGCCGGCGCTGCACCGGCGCATGGCGGCGAGGATGATGCGCGAGACCCCGGACTCGCCGGATCTCCCGGACGTGATGGATCGGGTCGCGTCGGCGTCGGCGTCGGCTCCCGAGCTCGTCGTCGCGCTGCGCAAGCACGCCATGGCCCTGCGTGGGAGCTCCGCCACCGCGGTGCACCAGCGCGAGCTGGCGATGGCGTGCTACGCCGATCTCGATCTGGCGTGCGGCGACGCGGCGCTCGAGCTGGCCCGGCGACAGGCCGACGCGAAGGATCAGGAGTTCGCGAAGAAGCTCGCGGAGGCCGACCGCCGCCGCGTTGCCGCGTCCCGCGTGCTGGCCCTCGCCGAGTCCAAGTCGGTCGACGAGCAGCTCGAGCGCGCCGCGCTGCTCGTCGAGCTCGGCCGCAGTCGGGCGGCGGGCGAGGCCTACGATGCGATCCGCAAGCAGCACCCCGGCGATGCCCGAGCGCTGGTCGGGCAGATCGATGCGCAGCTCCGCGATACCTTCGACTTCAACGCCGCGTTCGAGACGCTCGACGCCGCACCCGCTGCGCTCGAGCACCGCGACGACAAGTACTTCGAGCTGGCGATCGGCGTCCGCGCCACACGGCTGATGTACGTGGTGCTGCCGCAGGCGGCCGGCGGCGGCGTGGAGGCGGCGCTTGCCGCCGTGCTGCCGGGACTCGAGCCGGTGCGCCGCGACGCCGCCGAGCTCGCGGCCCGCGGCAACGACAAGGGCGTGGTGCTGCAGTTCCTGCTCGGGTTCGGCGACGGGCTCGTGCCGGCGGCACGGACGATGGACGTCGCCGCGATGTTCGGCCGCGCCCGCACGATGTTGCCCGACGTCGTCGAGCTGCGTCGCAAGGTCCCGAAGAGCCGCTACGCGTTCGATCTCCTCCTCGCGGCGGCGCAGTTCAGCCCCGATCGCAAGGCAGCGCTCGCCGCCGCCGCGACGCCACCGCCGCCGATCGAGGACGCGACGCTCGCGATGCGCTCGGCCATGACCCGCGTCGCCCTCGCGATCACCTTCGACGAGCGCACCGAAATCGATGCGGTGGCCAAGGTGATCGAGGCCTGGCCCGAGTCCTACGGTGCGGCCGTCCGCACGCGGGCGCTGGCGCGCATCGACATGATCCGGTGGCGCCTGCAGGGCGACGTCGCCAGCCGCGATCGTGCAATCGCCCGCTACGAGACCGTGCTCGCCCAGACGACCCAGGCCGCCGACGTGGCCGATCTCAGCAACCTCGGGGTGCTGTTGGTCGACGCCGGTCGACCCGACGACGCCGCGCTGGTGTTCGGCCGCGGGTACGCCCTCGAGCAGACCTCGGACTTGATCCTGTTCCACGGCGCGGTGCTGTCGAAGTCGCCGGACCTGGGCCGGCTCGAGTCGCTCGCCTCGACCAGCGAGATCCAGGTCGCGCTCGCGGCCCTCGAGTGGTTGATCGCCGTGGACACCCGCAAGGGTGCGCGGGCCAAGTGGATCGCGAAGCGCAAGTCGAGGTCCGCCGAGCCGGCCCTGCGCGCCCGCCCGCTGCCGACGGCCCAGGGTCTCGGCGTGGGCTCGGCGCTGCAGGTCGCCATCAGCTACTCGACGGTGAACGGGCTCGACCTCATCATCGACGCCGGGCCGACGCCGCGGATCTTCCTGATGCCGCCCAAGCCGACCAAGGCCAAGTAGTCACCGTACGCCGGCGCCGCGGCGCGAGAGCTCGGCGTTGACGTAGCGGCGGAAGCCCGCGACGCCGTCGACGCCCGCGCCCGACTCGGCGACGCGATCGACCGCGATCGCGAGCTGGGTCGACGACAGGCCCTCGTCCCACTGCGGATCGCCCACGTCGAACACCGCGATCGCGTCGGCCTCGGCACCCTCGGTCTCGGCGACGTGGCACGGCGTGCACTCGCGCGCCAGCAGATCGCGGGCGGCCTGACGCAGCGCGGCGATCTCGTCGGAGTCCGAGGCGTTGTCGTGGGCGTCCGGCGACGCGAGCAGGGACAGCGCGAGCACCACTGCAGCGGCTGCGGCGACGATGCCGATCCACCACGCGGCCCACATCGGCTGGGCCTCGGCCGCCGCGACGCGTTGGCTGCGCTCGGCGCCCACGGCGGCCTGGGCGGCGATGCGCTCGGCGAAATCCCTGGGCGCGTCACACGTGGCCCAGGCCCGCAGGGCGTCGTGCTCGTCGGCATCGAGTTCGGGTTCGAAGTTCACGTCTCGCCTCCCAGTGCCTCACGCAGGCGCGCGCGCGCCCGCGACAGTCGCGACTTCACGGTGCCGAGGTCGACGTCGAGCGCCTCGGCGATGTCGGCGTAGTCGAAGCCATGCAGCTCGCGCAGCAGGAACGCGGCGCGCAGCGGCGGCGACAGCGACAGCACGGCCGCTTCGACACCGCGGCCGACCAGCGGCGCGTCGTGGGCTGGGTCGCCCATGACGGCCGGCTGCAGATCCATGGTGTCGCCGTCGAAGGATACGCCGGGTCGCCGACGCAGCTCGTTGAGGGCGAGCCGCGTCGCGATCGTCAGCAGCCAGGTCGAGAACTTCGCCCGACCATCGGAGGTGTAGCGGGGCAGGGCCCGGAACGCGCGCAGGAAGGTCTCCTGCGCGAGGTCCTCGACCAGCGCGGTGCGGCCCGACGCGAGCAGCACGCCACGCAGCTGCGAGAACACCGCCCGCTCGTACCGCCGCACCAGGGCCCGGAACGCCGCCGGCTCGCCCCGGATCGCGGCCGCGAGCACCGCGGGCTCGTCGATCGCTTCGGCGGAGGCTACGCGCGCGGTCGGCATCGGCGGGCCGTGACACCCGCGGCCGCGGGACTTTGTTCCCAGGGGCCGCGGGTCCTCGGGGCGGATGACTACTTCGCGGCGACGGCGGCGCCGCGCACGAGCTTCTCGATCGCCTCCGCCGCCCGTCGTGCCCGCGTCGCTGGCCGTTTGGCCTCCCCGACCCACTGGCAGTACTCGCGTCGGTGCGACGGTGCCAGACCATCGAACGCCTTGCGCGCCTTCGGGGCCCCGGCGAGGGCCTGGGTCAGCTCGTCGGGGATGGCGGTGCTGCGCGGCTTGGCCACGATCGGCGTGTCGGACTTCACGAGCGCCAGGGTGTCGGCGGCGATCATCGCCAGGCCGGGCGGCCGCATGCGCGGCGTCCCGACCAGTCGACGCAGCCGCTCGAGGTTGGGCGCCGACCACTTCGACGCGTTGACCCGCCGCGTGAACTTGCGGGCGTACGTCACGTCGTCGATGCGGCGGACCATGCTGTCGATCCAGCCCCAGCACAGCGCCTCGTCGAGGGCGTCGTCGTAGCTGAGCACCTGCGTCGCGGCGCCCTTGGTGAAGGCGACCCACACCACGCTCTCGCGGGCGTGGTGGGTCCGAAGCCACGTGCGCCACGCGGCCACGTCGACCTCGAGCACGGTCACCGGGGCCGGCTTGGGCCGCACGCGGCCCTTCGGACGCCCCGTCGGAGGCGTCCGTTTGGTCGCTGCACCGGACATCACTCGGGCTTCGACCCGGCGGCCTTCGCGGCGGCGGCCTTGGTCCCGAGCGTCGCGGACGCCGCGGGCTTGGGCGCGTCGGTCTTGGGGGCGTCGGCCTTCGGCGCGCCGCCCTCGGGCATGAGCACGCCGGTGACGCGCGAGCGGTCGTTGAGGAACTTCTTCGCGGTCTTCTGCACGTTGACGCCGGTGATGCGCGCCATCATCTCTCCCTGGTCGATGATCTTCTTGGGATCGGTGCCGTAGCGGAAGTGCTCCCCGAGCTGGCTCGCCCAGAACCGGTTCTCGCGCAGCGAGGTCTCGAACTGCCGGCGACGCTTCTCGCGGATCTTCTCGAGCACGTCCTCACCGATGCCCTCGCGCTTGACCGAGGCGATGATGCCTGCGACGGCGTCCTGCAGCTTCTGGGCGTTCTCCGGCGCGCAGCCGAAGCCGATCGTGTACGCGTAGTTCTGTCGCGGCCGGCGGGCGATGCCGCCGGTGGAGAACGCGCCATAGACCCCCGACATGTCCTCGCGCAGGACCTCGCGCAGCCGGATCTCGAGCACGTCGGCGAGGATCTCGAGGTCGTCCTCGGCCTCGGGCGTGTACCGCGTGTTGCCGTGGTACGTCATCATCACGAAGCTCTTCGGGTCGACGCCCTTGGCGATGTCGAGCTTCTTGTCGCCCGCCGGGGCCTTCGCGCCGACGTCCTTCCACTTCTCCTTGCGGCCCTTGGTCGGCAGGCTCGCGAGGTACGTCTCGACCAGGGGCTGCAGGTTCGGCAGGTCGACGGCCCCGACGATCACGAAGGTGAAGTCGCCGGCGTCGGCGAAGCGATCCTTGTAGATGTCGAGGGCCTTGTCGTGGTCGACCCGGTCGAGGGTCTCGACGGTGGTCGGCTGACGACGTGGGTGGTTGTTCCAGCGGAACGCGTTGAACTTCTCGAAGAACACCTGCTGCGGGTTGAGATCGCGGTTCTTCACGAACTCGGCGGTGCTGGTCTTCCACGCCGTGAACGCGTCGGCGTCCTTGCGCGGCGCGGTCACCTGCAGATGCATGAGCTGCAGCATGAGCTCGAGGTCCTGGGGCGAGCCGTTGCCGCGGATGCCCTCCTCGAGCTCGCCGATGTACGCCGAGACGTTGGCGACCTTGCCCGCCAGCAGGTTGCGCAGGGTGACGTTGTCATGCGTGCCGATCCCCGAACGACCGACGATGGCCGAGGCGTTGGCGGCCGAGTCGAAGCTCTTGGCATCGACGCGCGAGTGACCGCCGGGGCTGAACGCCTCGATCGTCACTTCGTCCTTCTTGAAGTCGGTGGGCTTGACGACGACCTTGGCGCCGTTGCTCAGGGTCCACACCGTCACGCCGATCTCGGCGATGGTCTCGGTCTTGGTGATCTTGCCCGGCGTCGGCTTGGCGGCCATCAGCTCGGCCCCGGCGCCGCGATCCTCGTAGGCGGCGACCTTGACGCCTTCGACCGCGTTGGCGACGGCGAGCAGGGCCTTGTCGGTCGGCATCTTGTCGCGCGCGGGGCCGCTGGCGAGCACCACGCGGTCCTTCTTCTTCGTCCACTCGGAGGCCAGGGCGTTGACCTCCTCGAGGGTGATGCCCGGGAGGAACTTGGTCGCGAGCGCCAGCTCGAGCTCGCGGCTCGGCATCGCCTCGCGATCGAGGTGGCGCCGCACTGCGCCGAACGCGTACGCGCGACCGTCGACGGTGGCCTGATCGGCGACGTTGCGCTCGTAGCGACGCAGGCTGCGGGCCCGCTCGCGCTCGAGCTCGGTGGCGAGGAAGCCGTGCTGCTTGACCCGCTCGACCTCGACGAGCAGGGCCTTCAGGCCGTCCTCGATGCGCCCGCTCTTCACGCCAGCGTCCAGGTTGAAGATCTCCACCGAGCGACCCAGCGAGCTGGTGTTCGAGAACGCGAACGTGAACGGCGAGTCGGGCTGCTGACGAAGCTCGTCGAGGCGCGCGCGCAGCATCCCGTGGAAGACGTTCTCGATGAGGTCACGGCGGTAGTCGGCCTCGGTCTTGATGGCCCGCGGCTTGCCCTTGATCGCGACGCTGACGCTGCTGGTCGACGCCTCGGCGTCGGTGATCACCGCGGCGCGGGTCTGCTCGACCAGCGGCACCGGCACGTCGACGCGCGGCCGCTCCTTGCCCGGGTTCTTCAGCTTGCCGAAGCGGGCCTGGATCTCCTTCTCCATCGCCGCCGGGTCGACGTCGCCGACCACCACGATCGCCATGAGGTCGGGGCGGTACCAGTCCTCGTAGAAGCGGCGCAGCGTGGCGACCGGGGCCTTCTCGAGGATCTCCTTCTCGCCGATCGGCTTGCGGTCGGCGTACTTGCTCCCCTGCAGGTAGATCGGCCACTGCTTGTCGAAGATGCGCTGGCCGGCGCCGCGACCGAGCCGCCACTCCTCGACGACGACGCCGCGCTCCTTGTCGACCTCCTTGGCGTCGAAGCTCAGGGCCGACGACCAGTCCTCGAGGATGTCGAGGCCGCGGGCGACCAGCGCCGGATCATCGGTCGGGACCTTCAGCTGATAGACCGTCTCGTCGAACGAGGTGTACGCGTTGAGGTCGGCGCCGAAGTCCATGCCCGACTTCTCGAGGAAGTCGATGAGCGTGTTCTTCTCGAAGCGCTTGGTGCCGTTGAACGCCATGTGCTCGACGAAGTGCGCGAGGCCCTTCTGATCGTCGTCCTCGAGCACGCTGCCCGCGTCGACGGCGAGCCACAGGTACACGCGCTTCTCGGGCTTGCCGTGCTTGCGGATGTAGTAGCTCATCCCGTTGGCGAGCTTGCCGGTGCGCAGCGCCGGATCGATCGGTAGCGCTGGCGAGTCGTCCTTCTGCGCGGCGTCCTCGGGCGTGGTCGTGGCGGCTGCGTCGCCGTCGGGGACCGTCGTCTTGGGTGTGCCCGTGCGGACGGTGCAGGCGGCGAGGAGCAACAGCGGGAACAGCGACCGGGGATGCATCGGCGCGGGAGCGTACGACGAAACCCCGTGTCACGATCCACCGCCGACACCAGCGCGCACGTGACGATCCACCACCACGCCCTGGCCGCTCCCTGGGAACACGCCACGCAGGCGGGGTTTGTTGCCGCGATCACGTGCGTTGCCTTGCCCGTCGGGCGGGCGCCGACTATCCTGTATGCCCGATGGCGAAAGACGACGAGGGTCACGGACTGTCGGTGCTCAAGGGCGCCCTGCTCGCCCTCGGTGCCCTCGCGGCGGTGGGTCTCGGCCTCAGCCTGGTCAAGGCGCTGTTCATCCCGGTGTTCGTGCTGACGCTCATCGGCGGCGCCGGCTACCTGGGGTACCGCGCCTTCGGCAAGACCAAGGAGCTGCAGGCGAGCCGCGAGACCAAGGCGCTGTCGTCGTCGGACTTCGACAAGCGCATGCGTGAGCTCGACGCGCTGGACCGCCAGCTCGACGCCGAGATCCGCAAGCGGTCGTAGGTTCGCGGCGGGCGTCGGCCACGCGATCGAGGGATCGCGATCGTTCGGCCCAGGATTCGGATGGACTAGATCGCGCGGGCGCGGTTGTTCCGCGGCTGCTGCTCGACCTCGATGCGACCCAGGGCCGCGAGCACCATCGGCACGTACATGCCGAAGCGGCCGCGGTAGCCCTTGCGCAGGCCGTACCAGCCGCCCAGCGGGTTCTTCGGCGAGCGACCCCAGGCCTCGATCGTGCCCTCGGCCGCGGGCTTCTGTTCATCGGCGGCGCCGAGCAGCATCCAGTCGCCGTGGCGTCGGAGCATCGCGTGCAGATCGTCCAGGCAGCGCAGGTCGTAGCGCAGCACCGTCGTGCCGACCTTCACGACCAACGCCGCCGGCTCGGCCGACTCGTCGCGCCACGCGAGGAACTCGCTGCCGCCCGCCGGCGTGGTGAGGACCCACGGGTTGCCCTCGGTGCCATTGCTCCCGGCCGTGGGCTTGTCGGCCTTGGGCGCTGCGGATTTGGTCGCGGCCTTCTTGGTCGCGGCCTTCTTGGTGGCGGGCTCCTTGGTCGCGGGCTTCTTGGTCGCGGGCTTCTTGGTGGCGGTCTTCTTGGTGGCGGTCTTCTTGGTGGCGGTCTTCTTGGTGGCGGTCTTCTTGGTGGCGGTCTTCTTGGTGGCGGTCTTCTTGGAGGTCGTCTTCGCAGGCATCGGGGCTCCTGTGTGGCGCGACGATCGTGCCCTGCCCGAGGATGCGGTGTCGCGAAGTTTTTCCTTCGCCTGGCGTCCCCGGGCGCTCGCCCCCGCACCGCCGAGGCCCGGGACGCCGCTCACGGCAGGCAGGTACAGGCCGACATGGGGCCGGATCGACGGCCAGTTCGAGCCCGACCGCCAGCACTGTCCACTGTGGGGCATCGGGTATCAGCGCGTGCTCGCGGCCAACGCGGGGGACTTCGGCCGCGCGTAGATCCGCTGGGCGAGCTTCACCACCTCCACGATCGCGATCGGTGCCAGCGAGCACCCCGCGATGACCGCCCAGTCCGCGGCGCCGGGCGGTGCGGTGTGCAGCAAGCGCTGCAGCAGCGGCACGTAGACCGCGGCGATCTGCAGTCCGACGCACAGCACCACCGCGGCCCAGAGCCACGGGTTGGTGAACGGTCGGTCGAACGCCGAGCGCCGCTGCGATCGCGCGTTGAAGGTGTGGAAGACCTGCGCGAGGGCGAGGGTCATGAACGCCATCGTCGTCGCGCTGCCGAGGCCGTCGCCGGCGGCTCCGTGCCATCGCATGCCGACGACGAACGCGGCCAAGGTGACGCCGGCGATCATCGCCCCCTGCCACGCGATGAGGCCCACCATCGCGCCGCTGACCAGCCGTTGCTTGGGATCGCGCGGGGGCTGGCTCATCGTGCCGGTCGCGGACGGCTCGACCGCCAGCGCCAGCGCCGGGAACACGTCGGTGACGATGTTGAGCCACAGGATCTGCAAGGGGCCCAGCGGCAGCGGCCAGCCGACCATGATCGCGACGAACACCACGAGGATCTCGGCGGCGTTGCACGAGAACAGGTAGTGCGCGAACTCGAGGATGTTCGCGTAGATGATGCGCCCCTGCTCGACGGCGCGGACGATGGTCGAGAAGTCGTCGTCGGTGATCACCATCGCGGACGCCTGCTTGGCCACGTCGGTGCCGCGGCGGCCCATCGCGATGCCGATGTCGGCCTGACCGAGGGCAGGGGCGTCGTTGACCCCGTCGCCGGTCATGGCGACCACTTGCGCGTCGCGCTGCAGGGCCTCGACGATCCGCAGCTTCTGCTCCGGCGACACCCTCGCGAACACCGACGTCGTCGCCACCGTGCGCTGCCAGGCCGCCGCGTCGAGGTCGACGAGGTCCCGCCCGTGGGCCGCCTGCAGCGGACGCCCCTCGAAGTCCCGATCGATGCCGAGCTGCTTGGCGATCTCGGCGGCGGTCGCCGGCTGATCGCCGGTGATCATCACGGTCCGGATCCCCGCCCCTCGACACAGCGCGATCGCGGCCTTGGCGGTGTCGCGCAGCGGGTCCTCCATGCCGACGAGGCCGACGAAGATCCAGTCGCGCCCCAGGGCGTCGTCGGCGTCGTCGGCGTCGTCGGCATAGCTGGCGTCGAGCTCGCGGTAGGCGAGGCCGAGCACGCGCATGGCCGTGCCCGCCAGCTCGGTGTTGCGCGCCAGGTGGCGCTCGCGATCGTCGGCCGTCATCGGCGAGGCCCCGGTCGCCGTACGCTGCGTCGTGCTGACCTCGAGGACCGCGCCCGGTGATCCCTTCATGTAGGCCACGAGTTGCCCTTGCGGCGTCGTGTGCACCGTGATCATGCGCTTGGTCTCGCTGTCGAACGCGCGCTCGGCCACGCGCGGCCAGTCGCGATCGAGCGCGGCGTGCTCGATGCCCGCCTTCTCGGCGACGACCGTGAGAGCCGCCTCGGTCGGATCGCCCAGGACGGTGTCGCCGTCGTCGGTGTGCTCGAGGGTCGCGTCGTTGCACAGCGCGCCGATCCGCAGGGCGAGGACCAGCGACTCGCGCTCGCCGGGCACGATCGGCCGGTCGCCCTCGCGGAACTCGCCGACGCGTCCGTAGCCGGTGCCCGTGACGTCGATCCGCACGTCGTCGATGACGAGCGCGCGGACCGTCATCTGGTTCTCGGTGAGCGTGCCGGTCTTGTCGGTGCAGATGACCGTGGTCGATCCCAGGGTCTCGACCGCGGGGAGCCGGCGGATGAGCGCGCCCATCTTCGCCATGCGTTGCATGCCGAGGGCGAGCGTCATCGTCGACACCGCGAGCAGGCCCTCCGGCATCGCGGCGATCGCCAGCGAGACGCCGACCTCGAGCATGCGCAGGAAACCGTGGCCGCGCAGCCACCCCGCGCCGACGACGACCGCCCCGAGCACGAGAACGACGCCGACCATCCCGTTGCCGAGCCGCGCGAGCTTCTTCTCCAGCGGGGTGGCGCGCATGGTCGCGTCGGCGACCAAGGTGCCGATCTTGCCCAGCTCGGTGTGCGCGCCGGTGGCCGTCACCAGCAGGCGACCGCGCCCCTCGGTGATCGCCGTGCCGCGGTAGGCCATGTCGACGCGATCGCCGAGGGCGGCGGCGACGTCCGTGACCGCGTCCGTCTGCTTGGGCACCGTGTGCGACTCGCCGGTGAGCGCGGCCTCCTCGACCTGCAGCTGCGCGCTCTCGATGATGCGACCGTCGGCGGGGACGCGGGCGCCCGCGGCGAGGATGAGCACATCGCCGGGGACGATGTCGGCCGCCGCGATCTCGCGCTCGGCCCCGCCGCGCAGCACCTGTGCCATCGGCACGGCGTCGTCGCGCAGCGCCGACAAGGTCCGCTCGGCCTTCCACTCGATGAGGAAGCCGATGGCCGCGTTGAGGACGATGACGACGAGGATCGCGATCGCCTCCGCGAGGTCGCCCAGGGCGAAGGCGACGCCGGCCGCCGCGAGCAGCAGCGCGACGATGATGCTCTTGAACTGGTGCAGGAGGATCGCGAACGGTGAGCGACCGCTTGCCACCGACAGGACGTTGTGCCCGTGCTGCTCGAGTCGCGTGACGACCTGCGCATCGGTGAGCCCGTGCTCGAGATCGGCGTCGAGCTGCGAGCGAGCCGCGTCGATGGCGAGCGTGTGCCAGGCGGTCGGGCTGGGCGGTGCGGTGGTCGGCGAGGCGGCGGTCATGCGGTGGGCATGCGCCTGTGCAAGCGCGTGACCACGGCGAGGGACGCGATCCCAGGGTTCGGGATGGGATCGGGCGGGCGCGCACGCGTGGGCGCGCCCGGGGGGGCGTCGGCGCTCATCCGGCGTCGCGGATGGCACGACCGGCGGTGGCGTCGACGATCGCGTCGATCACCTTAGCGCACTCGTCCTCGCGGTGCGCGGGGTGGGGCGCGACGCCCGACTTCGTCGAGTGACGACCGCGCCGTGCGTGGTACGGTCGTCCCCCGATGTTCTCGACCCCGGCGAGTCGCGCGGTCAGCTTCACGATCTACGTCGTCGGGGCCGACGGCTCGGCGCGGGCGTTCCTCACCGAGCTGGTCGAGGTCCTGCACCAGCCCGAGGATCTGCTCGAGACCCCGTTCGGGTGCCTCACCACCACTTCGATCGCGATCGGCGACGAGCAGGTCGACTTCGAGTGCTTCGCCTTCGACGACGACGCCCACGATCCCCTCGAGCCCGCGATCGCCCAGTGCGACGCGCTGCTCGTGCTCCCCGGCGTCGAGGCGAGGAAAGAAGCGATCGCGGCGGTGGCCCACGTCGAGCACCCGCCGCTCGTCGTCTGGTACGGCGCACCGACGCAGCCCGTCGAGGCCGCGTTCGCCGACCTCGCGCAGCTCGAGCGCAGCGGGACGGCGTACGAGGTGTTCAAGGGCGTGTGCGTCGGGCTGATGACCGCGCGCAAAGAGGGGCTGCTGCGCGAGCGCAATCCGAGCCCGTGACGCGACCAAACGGCCGGAATGTCCGGCGGCTCCAGGAACCCGTAGCCGATCCGGCTGTCCGCCGGGCATGCGCCTGGCCTTCGCCCTGACCCTCGGCCTGATCGTCGCCTGCGCGCCGCGACCGGACGCCGCGCCATCGCGCCCGCCGACGCCGGCCGTGGCCGCCGCGCCGGAGGTGTCGCCGGAGCCGATCGCACCGCCGCGCTGCGTCGTCGATGCGGTGCCTTCGGTGACGTGGCCGGCGCTCGCGGTCGATCCCGCGGCGCGCTGCCGGCCGGTCGCGCGCGGCGTCAGCCGGTCGCTGCGCCGTGACGTGCAGGCGGAGTGGTTCCGGGCGGGGCCCGGCGGCCGGCTCGAGATCACCTCCGGCTGCGATCGCCTGGGTGACACGATCGCGAGCCTCGACGTCGAGCTCAGCAGCGGCCACGGCGGGACGCTCCACCTCGCGCGGTTCGAGCGGGATCCTGCGACCGGCGAGCATGCGCTGCTGTGGATTCGCTACAACCACTACCAGCGCGATCGACCGCGGGACCCGGGCGATCTGTGGCAGGAGGAGGGGATCGGTACGGTCGAGGTGCTCCGCGGCCGCGTCGGCGCGGCCACGATGACCGCGCTCGTCGATCGGGTCCGCGCCGCGGCGCACCTCGAGATCGTCGAGCACGAGCCGCCGCCCAAGCCCGGTGAGATCCATCTGCGCGGCTTCGGGATGTCGTCCCGCGACTTCGGCGTCGGGTTGCGCCTCGTCGACGACGCCGGGCACGGCCTCGAGCGCTTCTACGCCGGCTACGAGGGCTCGGGCAGCACTCAGGCCGAGGGCGTGCGACTGGACCTCGCCGGTGCTGCGGTGGTGGACCTGCTGTACGACGACGCGTTCGCGGAGACGCTCGAGCCCGTGCCGCACGACGATGCGGCTGCGCGCACGCTCTTCGCCCAGTGGTTCGCGGACGCGCGCGGGCGCGACGACGAGTATGGGTATTGGTATCTCCGCGAGCGCTACGTCGCGCTCGCCACGGCCCTCGGCACGCACCGCGAGATCCCGGCGCTGCTCGAGCGCGTGGCCATCGACGGCGAGGCCTCGGTGGGTCGCACGCGCGTGCTCGCGATCAATGCGATCGCGGCGCTGACCGGGTTCGATCCGCGGTATGGCGAGAGCGGTTCGTCGCGTGAGCCCGGGGTGGTCGCCGCGGAGGTGCTCGCGGCGTGTCGCGCGGCGCGGTGATCGGTGAGGGGGCGGTGGTCCATCACCGCGGCGCCTCCGCCCACAGGAATCCGCGCAGCTGCCCCTCCGTGAACCCCACCGCCCGATCCTCCGGGTACGCCCGATGCAACAACACCGCCACATCCGCCGCGATCGCCGTGCTGTCGCCGTGGCATTGCAGGCATCGCGCCTGGGTGAGGATCGGGCGCACGACGCCGACCTTGCCCTCGAGCTCGACGACGGTGGTGCCCGTCAGCGGCTCGGTCATCGCGGCGCCGACGAAGGGCTCGAGCCACGGGCGCGGGGCGTTGGCGCCGTTGCGGAGCTTGTGGCTGGTGCGGCCCACGGCGAGACCGAACTCGCTGGTGACGTCGGCGGCGATCTTCGGGGCGTCGTTGGTGCACACCGTCACCGCGCCGGCGGGGCCGCCCTGCGCGAGGGCCTCGCCGAGGCGCGCCGCGAGTCGCTCCTGCAGGGCGTCCATCGCGACCTCGGCGTTCGCGACCGGCGTCGCGAGCTCGGCGGGGATCGCATCGCGTGCGTAGCTGCGCTCGCGGCCGCAGGCGAAGGAGGCGGCGAGCGCGAGCAGGGCGAGGCGGGGCGTGGTCACCGGACGAACGTAGCAGATGCGAACGCCGTGATTCCGTTCGAGGTCGCGCTTTGACAGGCCGGCGGGCGCCCCCCAGACTCGGGATCGTGCTGCGGTCGCTCCCCGTGTTCGCGCTCGGCGTCGCCGCCTGCGCCTCCTCCACCTCGCACGACGCAGAGACCACGGGCGGGGCGACGAGCGGCCCCTCGAGCGGCCCTTCGAGCGTTGAGTCCGGCTCGAGCGGTGATCCCAGCGAGTCGAGCACGGGCGCCGGTACGGGCACCACCACGGGTGCCGGCACTAGCGGGGACAGCAGCAGCAGCAGCGGCGCCGCGGAGACGAGCACCAGCACGGGCGGCGAGGCCTCCGCGTGGCCCGAGCCGTGCGCAGACATCTATGATTCCGACATCCTCCCCACATTCGAGCTGACGTTCAGCGACGACGCGTGGCAGGGAATCGAGGCGGACTGCTCGGAGGGCGCCCAGAACTACTACCCCGTCGAGTTCACCTACGACGGCGAGACCGTCGCCGCCATGGCGCGGCTGAAGGGCAACTGGTCCTACGATTGTCGGAAGTACCAGTTCGTCATCTCGTTCAACGAAGAGGACCCCGAGGCCCGATTCCACGGCCTGCGCAAGATCGTGCTCGACGCCCCGTGGTACGATCATACCCTGCTCCACGAGCGGCTCGCCTTTCCGCTGTTCGAGTCCCTCGGGCTGCCCTACTCCTGTGCGAACAACGCTCGATTGCTGGTGAACGGGGAGTACTACGGCCTGTACGCGAACCTCGAGCGGCTCGACAAGGAGTACCTGCAGCGCCACTTCGAGGAGGCGGACGGCAACCTGTACGAGGCCGGGTACGAGCTCGAGACCAACGAGGCCGAGAACAACACCGCGAACCTCGAGGCGCTGTGGGCCGCGACGACGATCGAGGAGGTCGCGGCGCTCGTCGACCTCGACCAGGCCGTCGCCGAGTGGGCCGCGGAGGCGATGCTCCCGGCGATGGACGGCTACTGGGCGGGGGTGGAGATCAACTATTTCCTCTACGACCACCCGTCGCGGGGATTCCTGTACCTGCCGTACGATCTCGATCTCGCCTTCGGCGACGCGGCCTACGACGACGGCACGCTGATCTGGCCCGACGCCGTCGTGTCGGACCCGATCACCTACGAGCATCCAGGGTGGCAGAAGGAGCCGCTCGTGCAGCTCGTGCTCGCCGATCCGACGTGGTGCGGGCGATTCGTCGAGGAGCTGGTGGCGGCGCGTGCGGCCTACTCGCCAGAGGCGATGGCCGCGGATCTCCTGCTGTGGGACGCGCAGATCCGCGACGCGCTCGTCGAGGATCCGAACCGGACCTTCTCGGCGTCGCAGCACGATGCGGCGGTCGCGAGCCTCGAGGACTTCCTCGTCGCCCGCGCCGCGGTCGTCGACGCGTGGTTGGCCGAGGGCGACCACTGTCCGGCGAGTTGGTGACCTCGGTCGAGGCCACGCCGGACCGATGTGACACCACGCGGTGCTGCGGGCGCGGGGTGTCCCGTGTTCGTACGACCACGGGGCCGACGCCACCACTACGATCCGTGGGTGCTCGAGCCCCACGACGGACGGCCCGCCATGAGGGCGGTGCAGACGCGGCAGATGGTCGCCTTCGCCGACAAGCTCCCGGCGGAGGAGCGCATGCGCTTCGTGGGCGCGGTGCGGCCCGCGACGCTCGACCGCGCCCATCGGACGTTCGGGCTCGCGTGGTTCTCGATGGCCGAGCACATGCATCTGTCCGTCGAGCTCCACCGCGTGATCGGACCGCAGCGCTTCCGCCGGCTGATGTGCGACACGTTCCGGCGGGCCATGGACACGCCGATGCTCCACGGGATGTTCGGGATGATGCGCCGGGTCTCCGACGATCCTGTCGAGACGCTGCTGCGCTACGTGACGCGTGACGTCGGGTCGATGCAGCACGTCCCGCTCGGGACCGGCCAGGGGCGGATCGATCTCCAGGGCTGGCCGGCCGAGTTCGACTTGGAGGTGTGGGCGATCGGCGTGGCGGGGTGCATCGAGGGCGCGATCCTCGGCCTCGGCGCGACGGGCACGGTCGAGCTGCTGCGGATGGACGCGCGCACCGGCGCGGCCGGCTTCGCCGTGCGCTGGTGAGCCCGCGCAGCCGGCGGGGTCACGCAGGGGACAGGGCGACGTTCAGGTGGGCCGCCTTCGCGGCGTCGACGAGCGCGGCCACCTCGGCCTGGGGGAACCCGGGCGGCGCGACGATGACGATGCCCTCGTCGCGCGTCGCCTTCAACGAGTGCACGACGCGCTGCCCGATTCCTGCGTCGTCGATCGAGAAGGGTCCCTCGCGGTGGGCACCGCGCTCGATGGTGGCGGTGCGACCCTCGAGTCGCACGGTCGCGGGGCCCGGGGCGAGACCCTCGCAGGCGCCTTCGGACACGGTGCCGCCCTGCAGGCACGCGCTCGCGGCGGGGAGGAAGCGACCGCCGTCGAGCGGCGATCGGTCGCGGTGGCGGAACTGGATCGTGCACCGCGACGGGGGCGTCGCGAAGTCGTCGGCGGCGAACGCCGTGCCCGCGATGGCGATGTGCTCGCCGGGCAGGTGGTCGCGCAGGCCGACGAGGAGCGTCGAGCGCGACTGCAGCGGCGCCCCGTCGCCCTCGCACGCGGCCGCGGCGGTGAGATCGCCGGGGTCGGCCGGGTCGGCCGAATGGCCCACGGCGACGCGCGCCGCGAAGGCGAGGCCACCGGGGGAGGAGGCGTCGCCCGTGTGCCACTGCGCCCGCACGGGACCGATCGCGATGGGGCCCTCGGGGATTGCCCGCGGCAGCACGGCCTCGGGGCACGCGGTCGCGGTGATGCCCTCGGGCGTCCAGCAGAAGATCCCCACGTCGATCGGGGCGAACGGCGTCACCTCGGGGAGGACGCGGCGCGGCTGCACGCGCAGGGCCACCTCGCACGCCGTCGGAGGCCCGGCCGCGAACGCGTTGGGGAGGAACGACGAGGCCGAGCTGGTCTGAGGGGCACCCGGTGCGTCGTCGCGGAGTTCGGCGTTGCCGCCGAAGTGCGTCCCCCAGACCACACCGTCGACCGTGCACGCGCTGCGCGTGCCGAGCATCGCACCGCCGGGGAGCTCGTGCTGCACCACGACCTCGAGTTCGAACGACACGCTGTTCGGTGTGCTGTTGGAGTCGAGGGTGACCGGGCCCGCGCCGAGCCCGAGGATGGTGGAGCGTCGCGCGGTCACCGAGCGCACCGCGATCGGAGCGGAGGGATCGCTCGGGAGCTCGGCGCGCCAGGTCTCGCTCCCGCAGGCGACCAGGGGGAGGACGAGCGCGAGGGTGCGGCGCACGGGGGACGCGAAGGGGGGACGGCGGGTCGCGGGCATGGGGGCTTCTCGTTTCCCACGTTCCACCAGGGGCGCGTTGGTTTAAGTCGATCGAACGGACAGTGAAGACGCCCCGCTGTCTCTACCGGCCATGGCCCAAAAGGCCGTAGACGCAGGAATTCGACCGCCTGCGACGAGAATTCGGTTGACGTTCGTTCTCGCCCGAGTAGGTTGACGACGCGTTGTCACCAAGGAGCACGATGTGAATCGGATCGCAGCATGGATGTCGATCGCCGCCGTCGGCGTGGCCGTGGGAGTCGCATGCGGCCCCCGGACGAAGGAACCCGTCGAACAACTCGAGCACCGCCTCGCCGCCTGCACGCAGACGTGCGAGGCGCGGTACGCGTCGAGCTGTGACTTCGAGGGGATGTGCGAGGTGGACTGCGGGCTGTACCCGAAGGGCGAGTTGTTGACGCCCTTCGCCTCGACGGAGGAGTGCGTCGAGTCCTGCGCAGACCCAGTCGGCGACGCGGCCCACGGCTGGGGCTACGTCGGGGACGGTGAGGACGCGTGCGGCCCGGAGTTCGAGGCGCACGCGCGTTGCCTCGCCGAGCTCAGCTGCGCCGACCGGTTCCGCTATTACACGGACGTCCCGAAGCGCGCATCGGCGGCCGACTTTCCGTGCGGCGTCTTGACCTACGCGATGTTGGATTGCCAGTCGGCCCACCCCTACGACGATCAACAAGATGAATGAGGAGACCAGACAGTGAATCAGTCGATTGGAACCCATTGTGTCGTGGCGACCGCCGTACTCTCGGCTTCGTTGGTCACGGCATGTCTCGAAGACAACCCGAACAATGACGAGTGCATGAAGCACTGCTGGGAGTACTCGTACGTGGTGGCCGATCCGAATGGCGACGGCGACCTCGAGGACTCGTGTATGAACCGCAACGCGGCGGAAGCCATGGTCGTTCCCATCCCTGGGAACGGTGCGTTCCGCGGCCGCGCGTGCATCGAGTTCCAGGCGGATCACAACCGAGTGAAGCAGGTGATCGCTGCGGCCCAGTCTGGATCCGTCGCCGGGCTGTCGGCGGCACAGGTGGCGGCGTGGGACGAACTCTCGCAGAAGATCGCGGATGACGCCCTCGACGCGTGCATTTCTTACGCGAGCGGCGGGCCGGATCACGACGACATCAACCTCGGCCTCGCGGGCGAGCAGGCCTGCACCGGCAGCACGGCGGAGACGGTCTGCACGACGGCCGCCTACGAGGCCGTCCTCTCCGCGTTCTCCCTCTCCGAGCAAGGTGCCGACATCGCGATCCCCTCCTACGCCGGCGTGGAATCCGGCCTCGTCGCGCAGCCCGAGTGTCAGTTCATCCCCGAGACCACGGGCGAGGAGCCGACGGGCGGAGAGCCCACCGGGGGTCCCCAGAGCGGTGGTGACGGCGGTGACGGGCAGAGCGGTGGCACCGGTGCGGACGTGACCGGGGCGGACGAGGCCGGGATGTGCGGCGATGTCGATGCGGGTGTGCGGTGCACGGGCACGCGGTGCTCCGTCGACATGGCGGTGTGGTCGAGGATCCTCGATCACTTCGCGACCTTCTACGACGAGGGCGTGACGCTGAAGATCGGTCCGACCGGCGCGCCGTGTAACGCGGTCGGGGCCAAGATCGGCGGGCTCGGCAACGGCGAGGACGCCAACGACCTGGCCGTCGCGCTCGGGTTGCGCAACGGGGACGTGATCACCAAGGTCGAGGGCGTCTCGCTGACGAGCCTCACCGCGGCGGCGGCGGTCGTGAGCGACCTGCAGTCGAGCTTCGATCCGATCACGATGACGGTGCGGCGGAAGGTGACGCCGAGCTCGTGCGCGACGCTGAGCTACACGATCACGCTCACCGGCGCGTGAGGTGAATCGGGCGCTCTGGTCCTCGGTGCGGTGGCAGTTGGGTGGTGCGGGTAGCGGTGGCGCGGACCACCGAATGCGGAGAAATGCGCCCACCACGACTCAATTCTTGTAGATCCCGACGTCGGCCTCCGGATCCGGGATCGCCACGAATGCATCGTGGACGGCGGAGTACGCGAAGCGGCCGAACACATCCCAGGTGGCGCCGACCGGCCACGGCCGCTCGTCGGCGGTCCACTCGCGGGTGTCGAGGTCGAGGCGGAAGACGTCGCCGTTCTCCCAGCCGACGAGGACGCCGTGGCTGGGGTCGTAGGCCAGTCCGGGCGCGTCGGCGTCGATGATGTCGCTCGGTCCCGAGGTCGTCCACAGCTCGAGCGTGCCGGTGGCGAGGTCATAGGCGCGGATCGTCCCCTCGCCGATGCTGATGAGGAGCTGGCGGTCGGGGATGATCTCGGCCGTCCGCTCGATCCACACCCCGCCGTCCGAGGGGTCGGTGCTGCTGATCCACGTCAGGGTGTTGGCGTCGTAGTCGTATGCGTAGAGGCTGTGGTTGGCCTCGAGGTAGACGATGCCCGTGCTGGGGTCGTAGGCCGAGGCGTAGTTGTAGGGGAACGACCCGGCGACCTCGTCGATGTCGTCGAAGTTCGTGAGCGTCGGCTCCATGTCCTGCCACGTGCGGGTGCCGAGGTCGAAGGTCCAGATCGACCCGTCGCCAGCGCCGCCCTCGCTGCACGCGATCGCTCCGCCGGCGGCGAACAGGCGTCCCGCGTGGTCGATGACGGCGAGGCTGTCGTAGGTGTGGCGGCTGCTGGGGTTGCCGTCGGGGTAGACCTCGACGCAGTTCGCGGTGGGCGATGGGTCGGTGAGTCGCTCCCACTGCATCGTCTCGAGCTTGAACCAGTAGACCTCGTTGCCCCAATAGTCGTTGTGCCCGCCGCCCCAGACGATCATCGCGTCGTAGCAGCTGCTGAACGCGCCGCCGCTGTACGCGAACTCGCCGGCGCAGTAGCCCGGTCCGCAGGCCTCGGGGAATCCGTTGTCGCACGCGCAGTGGTCGATCCACTGGGTGCCCGAGGGCGCGAGCCAGTCCCCGGGGGCGAGCGCCGTGATCATGGGATTGCCGGCGCCGTCGTAGCAATCGGGCGGCGGCGGGGGATCGCCGGTGTCGAGGCCGGAGTCGGTCCCCGGGCCGTCGCTGCCCGGATCGCCGCTCGCGTCGGAGCTGGCGTCCCCGCCCGGTCCCGTGCCGTCACCGTCCCCCGGGCCATTCGCGGTCGTCGGTGACCCCGAGGTCATCCCGGTCGGATCGACGGACGCGGTCGAGTCACCTCCGTCGGTGGACGAGGACTCGCCCGACTCGGCCGGACCGCAGGCACAGAGGGATCCGGCCAGCAGCAGGCAGAGGCGTGACGTCAGGGCGTGGCGCGTCCGGGTCGAATCCATGTCGGCGCGCTCCTGTGCAAGGTGTGGACCGCGGTGATCCGGACGTGCCCCTGGTCAGGATGGCGCGACGCGGGGCGCCTGGCGGGGGACAACCACCGGCCAGAGGGGGTCTCGGTCACCCGGGCACCGCCCGGGATGGCGACGGTGATGTGGCGGACGAATGCGTGCGGCCCGACCGGGCCGCGAAGGGCTCATCAAGCAATTGGCTCGTACCCGCACACGTCCTCGAAGACCACGCAGCCGGGGGAGGCCATGCACACCGCGAGGTCGGTGATCATCTCGCAGTTGCGGATGCAGCCGCCGAGCTCGGGGAGCCAGATGCACTGCGACTCGGTCTGGCACGCCGGCTCGTCCGGCAGGTCGGTGCACGTCGGGAGGTCCCCGGTGTCGGTGCCGCTGTCGGCGGTCGAGCTCGAGCCATCGTCGGAGGTGCCGCCGGCGCTCGCGTCCGCCGAGCCGCTGGTCGTGCCCGCGCCGGTGTCGTCGGAGTCGTCGCCGGCCGGGCAACCGGCGATCGACGCCACCGCGAGCGCGGCGGGGATGAGCAAGCGAGGTCGAGGCTTGGGGGTCATGGCGACAGCATCGCCCGACTCACGCCCACGAGGTGTGCACCCAGGTACGAACGACCGGGCGCGCCCGCATCACCGCAATCCGCGGGGGATCTGCGGCGGGTTCACCACCCGCGTCTCGCCCACCGGCGGCAGCGCGAAGGGCTCGAGCCCCCGCGGCGTCGCGTCGAGGAACAACAGGCTCGGATCCTCGAGCGGGACGCGGAAGCGGAACAGCACCGACTGCGGACCCTCGCTGTCGGTGGCGCGAAGGACCTTCGCCACGAAGATCCCGGCGTCGACGCGATCGCCGGGCTGCAACGCGTCGCGCGGCGCCCGGAACAGCGCCTCCTGGTAGTCGAGGTGGAACGCAGGGCCGATCGCCGAGAGCTCGATCGTGCGGGCGTCGAGCCGGCGCACGAGGTGGCGACGCGTGTCCATCACCAGCGCGTGCCACGAGGCTGGCACCGGCCGGCCGACCAGATCCATCGTCGCGTAGCCGTAGATGCCGGTGACGAGGTCGGGCGCGGCGAGGACGAAGACGTGCGTGTCGGTGAGGTCGCGGGCGTGGACCTCGGGGCTGTCGAAGAAGTCGCGGTGGGCGTCGCGGACCTCGGCCAGCGCGCCCAGCTGCATGCGGGCGAAGATCGCGTCGGACACCAGGTGCTCGAAGGCCAGCACGAGGGCGACCAGCGTCACCGCGACCGCGCGCCACCGCGGCGCGTGCCGTCGCCACAGGCGAATCGCGACGACGACGGTCATCGCGAAGAACGCCGCACCCGCGACGCTCGGCACCAACAACGCGCGCGTCGCCGGGGGAATCGCGGCCAGCGGCACGAGCCCGACGACGCTGCCCCACACCAGCACGATGATCCCGCGCCGCTCGGTGCCCCGCAGGCTGCCGCGGCACAGCAGCCACGCGATCGCCGACAGCACCACGGTGATGCTCCCGGCCAGCCACGCGTGGCGGACCGATCGCACCGGCGGATCGAACTCGACGCCCTCGAACAGCCACGGCGGGATCCCAGTCCAGTCGTAGCGCAGCCACAGGCGCTCGGACTCGCCGCAGATCCCGACGAACACCTCGGCGGCCATCCGCGTGACGCGATTGCCGAGCTCGCCGAAGAACGTGCCGGGGTCGCTCATCGGATCGACGTAGGTCGTCGCGCCGTAGACCCCGCAGCCGATGACGACGTAGGCGACGGCGAAGGCGACTGCGGCCGCGACCGCGGGGCCCAGCGCTGCCGCCCGCCTGGCCAGCGATCCGCGGCCGCAGACCAGCTCCCACGCGGCCACCAGCGGCAGCAGGCTGATCGCGTACTCCCCGGCCGCGAACGCCAGCAGCCACAGCCCCGACTCGGCCGCGAGCGCGCCGGCCGGCCGCGGGTCGTCGACGCGACGGCGCCGACGCAGGTGCACCGAGAGCGCGAGGAACCCGAACGTCGCCGAGATCATCGCGCAGCGATTCGCGAGCCAGCCGACCATCCACGACAGCGGCTCGTCGACGGCGAACGCGACCAGGGCGACGAGCGCCAGCGGGCGACCGACGAGCTGCACGAGCACGCGTCCGACGACCGCGAGCAGCGCGACCAACCACAGCAGCGAGTGCACGTGGGGCCACGGCGAGTCCCGCGGAAGGATCGCCATGTCGAACCACACCAGCGCGCTCGACAGCGGGCGCAGGTGCGCGAAGCGGAAGTGCGGCACCGTCCACCACGGCAGCGCGCCCTTGTGGGCGAGCGCGGCGGTGGCCTCGGGATCCTCGAGCGCGAAGAAGTACAGCCCGAACGGCGACTTGGGCCCGAAGTAGCCGTCGACGTACGCGAGCTGGAAGAGATCGTCGGCCAGCGGCCCGAGCGACAGCGCGGGCAAGTAGAAGATCACGGCTGCGATCGCGATCGCGAGCCAGAACCATCGCTCGGCCCGTCGCAGCGCCGTCGGCCGCAGCTGACGGGCGCCCGTCACCCGCCGCTCCACACCCGGGCGCACGCGAGCACGAAGGTCAGGCCACACAGCGCGCGCATGCGGTTCCACAGCGCGACCGGGCGATCGACGCCGGCCGGGCGCACCGCCGCGATCGCGCAGGGCAGCGCGACCCAGATCCCGAAGCACCACCACGCGTGCACGGCCGCGAGCCCGGCGATGCCGCGCACCAGACCGAGCGTCAGCGTCGGGCCCCACACCACCGCGGTCGTGCGGACGCCCCGGGCGCGGTCGTCCTCGCGATCGCGCAGCACCTGCACCGACTCGAACACGCCGGAGAACAGCCCGAGCATCACCAAGAGCGGCAACGCGGTCTCCAGCTGCGCCGGCGGCACGCCGACCATCGGCATCGCGACGCCCCAGGCCATCATCGCCAGCACGTCGACGCCGGGCCGACGCTTCAGCACCACCGAGTAGGCCCAGCACACGCCGCCGCCGAGCCACAGCGGGATCCACAGCCCGGCGCCGTGCCACGCCGCGAGCACCGCGAGCGCCGCGAGCAGGCCGAGCTGCGCCCGCAGGGCCGCCGGCCGATGCGCCATCAAGAACGCGGTCTTGTCGTGCTCGCGCCCCGCCGCCGCGAGGTCGGCGTCGCCGTCGACGTAGTCGTTGTTGAGGTAGACCAGCAGGTTGAGCAGCAGGCCGAAGACCAGCCGCAGGCCGATCTCGGGCACCGACAGGTGCAGCGCGACGGCGATCGCGGCGGCGCCCCCGAGGTTCGCCATCTCGAGCCGCCGCAGGCGGTAGGACGCCACGTCGGCGAGGATCTGCAGTTCGGCGCGCAACGAGACCGGCCGGGATGGTCCCACGAAAGCCGGGTCCGCCGCCCGGGAAAAAATTCATCCGGCTGTCACGCGGGGCCGGCCTGTCCGGTCGAGGGTCCGAAGGACGAACACCCATGACCCCCCTCGGCGACGTCGTGATCCTCGGAGGCGGCTATGCCGGACTCGGCTGCGCCCTGCGCCTGTCGGCCCTCGCCCCGGACCTCCACATCACCCTCGTGGACGCCCAGGACGCCCTGTGCGAGCGGATCCGGCTGCATCAGGTCGCGGTCGGCCACGTACCGCCGCGCCTGCCGTTCGCCGCGTTCGTCGAGGGGACGGGCGTCACGTTCGTGCAGGCCCGCGTCCTCGCCATCGATGCCCCGGCGCGGCGCGTGAGCACCTCGGCGGGCGAGCTCGCCTACGATCGCCTGGTCGTCGCGCTAGGCTCGGACATCGCGCCCGAGCTGCCAGGCGCGGCGCAGTACGCCGAGACGGTTGGCTCGGCCGGGGCCGCGGCGCGCCTGCGCGATCGCGTCGCGGTGCTCCCCGGCGGAGCGAGCGTGGTCGTGGTCGGCGGCGGCCTGACGGGCATCGAGCTCGCCGCGGAGTTCGCCGACGCGCGCGGCGATCTCCGGGTGCACCTGGTCGATCGCGGCGCGCTCGGGGCCGGCATGCTGCACCCGAGCGCGACGGCCAAGCTGCGTCGGAGCTTGGCGCGCCTCCGCGTCACGGTGCACGAGCACTTCGCCGCGACCTCGGTCGGGCCGACGCGATTGCAGGGCGACGCGATGTCGCTGGAGTTCGACGTCTGCGCGTGGACCACGGGCTTCGCCGCCAGCAACGTCGCCGTGCGATCGGGGTTGCCGGTGGGTCGCGCCGGTCGACTCGCGGTCGACGCGACGCTCCGATCGATCGCCCACCCGGAGATCTACGGCATCGGTGATGCGGCCGAGCCCCTCGTCGATGTCGGCGCGCCGGTGTTGATGTCGTGCCGCTTGGGTCTGCCCGCGGGCTCCCACGCCGCGGCGAGCCTGGCGGCCGAGGCCGTCGGATCGACGCCGCGTCCCTGGCGGATCCGCGACGTGCTGCGCTGCATCAGCCTCGGTCGCGACGACGGCCTCGTGCAGTTCCACCGCGCCGACGGGCGTCCGCGGGCGTGGAGCGTGTCGGGGACGACGGCGGCGTGGCTGAAGGAACGGATCTGTCGCGCCACGATCGGGGTGCTGCGTCGGCGTGCCGAGCAGGCGCGGCGACGATCCCGACACCCTCGCTTTGACGGCCCGCGGTCGGGTTTGGCATCGTCGTCCGCATGATCGTGCGGCGGATTCCTCGGTGGGCCTTGGTCGTGTCTGTCACCGCGTGCGGCGGCGCGTCGTCGAACGACGGGGGCAGCAGTGAGACCGGTACGGGCTCGACGTCGGGCACCGCGTCTGCGGACAGCAGCACGGGCACGCCGGCGACGACCGGCACGGCGACGACCGGCACGCCGACGACCGGCACGCCGACGACCACCGAGGGCTCGAGCTCGGGTGGCGGCAGCAGCACGACCGAGGCCGTCGACACCTCGACCGGCGGAACGTCTGGAACGACGACGACGGGCTCGGGCACCGAGAGCTCGACCGGCGAGGTCCTCGACTACGACTGCGACGCACTGGTGCAGCCGTTCGTCTCCGAGCTCGAGCTGGACGCGCCTCGGGGCTACCACGACCTCGCCTTCGACGAGGCCGGGCACATCCTCGGCTACGACGGCGGCAACGCGATCGTCCAGGTCACGTACGACGACGATCTCTCGGTGTTCCTGCCGGGCGTCGGCAGTGCGGTGCAGGGGATGGAGATGCTCGCGGGCGACTTACTGTTCGTCAACGACAGCGGCGAGCTGCGCCGCGCCACGCCGCGGGCCCAGGTGTCGACGGTGGCACCGGGGTTCTTCGGCGCCTACGGGCTCACGTTCGGTCCCGACGGTCAGGCGTACGTCAGCGCCAACGACACGGTATTCCGCGTCGATCCCGAGTCCGGCGACTTCGAGGAGCTCGTGACGCTCACCAACGGCGTGAGCGCGCGGGCCGTGGTGTTCGGCCTCGACAGCACCACCCTGTACATCGCCTCGCTCGGCGGCGGCGACGTGTTCTCCGTTCCCCTCGACGCGGCGCTCGATCCGACGGACGAACCCTCGGTGTTCGCGAGCGGCGTCGGTGATTTCTGGCACGACGGCATCGGCATGGACGCCTGCGGCAACCTGTACGTCCCGGAGTACTTCAGCAGCGGGCTGTATCGCATCGATCCCGCCGGCGTGGTGACGACGCTCTACGACAGCAACTCCGCGAGCTCGCAGCACTACGGCCACGGCCTCGAGTGGGGCAGCGGCGTGGACGGCTGGAACGACCACGCGCTGTATCTCCCGCAGCCCTACGACGATCTCACGGTGAACGAGGTCGTGATCGGCGTACCCTCCGCCGCGACGGTGCGCACGTGGGAGCCGTAGACGTCGCGACGATCGAGCGCGAGCGGCCGCGGCTGGTGGCGCTCGCGTATCGCCTGCTCGGCAGCGCGGCCGAGGCCGAGGACGTGGTCCAGGACGCGTTGGTCCGCTATGCGGCGCTGGACGCCACCCAGCTCCACAACCCCGCGGCGATGCTGACGACGATCGTCACGCGCCTGGCCCTCAACGTGCTGGGGAGCGCGCGGGTGCGGCGGGAGTCCTACGAGGGGCCATGGTTGCCCGAGCCGGTCGCGACCCCGATGGACTTCGATCCCGGCTCGATCTCGATGGCGTTCATGGTCCTGCTCGAGTCCCTGGGCCCGAACGAGCGCGCAGCGTTCGTGCTGTCCAAGGTGTTCGACGCGACCCACGAGGAGATCGCGGAGATCCTCGGCATCGAGGTCGCCGCGTCGCGACAGCTGGTCCACCGCGCGCGCGCCCACATCGACGCTCGCAAGCCGCGATTCCGTCCGGCGCCCGAGGTCCACGCGAAGCTGGTCCTCGAGTTCCTCACCGCGTGCAGTCTTGGCGACGTCGATCGGCTGGGTCGGGTGCTCGCCGCCGACGTCGTCGCGCGCGTCGATCACGGCGGCAAGGTCCAGGCCGCGCGCCGTCCGGTCGAGGGGGTCGATCACGTCTCGCGCTTCGTGCTCGGGCTGGTGGCGAAGATGGGGGGCCAAGCGGGCGGCCAGGGGGGCCAAGTGGTCGGCCAAGTGGTCGGCCAAGTGGGCGCCAGCATCGAGGTGGCCTCGATCAACGGCGGCCCGGCGATCCTCGTCGCTGCGGGCGGCATGCTCATCAGCCTGCTGACCTTCGAGACCGACGGCGATCAGCTCTGCGAGATCAACATCGTGCGCAATCCGGACAAGCTCGCGGGGCTCGCTGCGGCGCGCGGGTTGGCGGTGGAGCCGGGGCGGTCGACGGCCCTCACTCCGCCGCAGGCCCGTCGACCAACGTCGTGATCCACAGCCCGGATCGATCACCGTCGCGCACGGCGTAGCCGATGATCTCGCCGGTGTCGTCGAACGTCGGCGAGGGCGTGGGGACCGGCAAGGCGGCGAAGACGTGGTCGTCGACGGCCCGCTCCTCGAGGGTGTCGGGCTCGACGACGACGAGGTCGCCGAGGAGGTCGGCGCCCACGTCGACGGGGGTGACGACGCGGCCGTCGGGGAGTCGCACGTAGCGCGAGGTCGCGCGCTCTGCGAGCTGCTCGGGCGCGCTGCCATCGTAACGGAACTCCCAGGGCACGCCCTCGTCGAGCACGTCGATCGACTGCCATTCGCCCGTCCGCACGAAGACCTCGGTGAATTCGGCCGTCGAACTCCCCCTGGCGACCGACCCCTCGACGTCGAACAGCGCCTCGCCCGTCGAGGTCGCCGGATCGAACCGGTAGTAGATCGCGTCGCCGCGAATGGCCAGCCATGCGCCGTCGTCGATGGGCATGGTCAGCCGCCACGGCTGCGGCACGTCGAAGGCCTCGAGGGCGGGCAGGGCGACGATGCGCTGGGAGAGGCCCGACTCCGGCGCGAACGGGATCTCCACGTACGTCACGTTCGAGCGCGGGCCGCAGCACGCGGCGCTCGTGTCCGCGAGCCGGGTCGTGGTCCCGGCGATGCGATCGACCAGGTCGACCGGCCCGCCGATCGACGAGCCGTCCTCGCCGAGCCCCTGCACGACGACGAGCGCACCCTCGGCCGCGATGTCGTAGTGGGCGACGCCCGTTGCCAGCGTCGTCGCAGTTCCGTCGACCAGATCGATCGCGAGGAGTTCCCGGGTCGGGAGGATCGCGAACACCTCGTCCCCCCCGACCCGCGTGTCGCCGAAGGCCTCGGAGACCTGCTCGAGCAGGATCACCGGGGCGGGCGGCTCGTCGCCGACGGCGCTGGGGTAGGGCAGCAGCCGCAGGCTCACGGGCCCGTCCGACCCGCCATGGGGCACGCGCGACACGACGCCGTGGTCGGTCCACGCTTCGAGTGAATCGACGTCGCGCAGGAACAGGCGCGGCGGCAAGATGCCCTCCGGATCGATCGCGAGGACATCGCCCTCGCTCGCTCCGGTCCCGGCGAACACGACCCCGGGGAACCGCTCGTCCTCGAACGTCCTCCACACGTCGTGGGCGAGCTCGCGGGGCGACTCGCCGCACAATCCCATCGACCACAGCGCCGTGTGCTCGGGCAGCGGAAACGGCCAGAACTCGGCGCCGGGTAGCTGCGGATCGCCGAGGCGCGGGGCGTCCCCGGCGATGACGTAGATCCGATCGCCGAAGCGCTGCGCGCCGAAGGCCGTCGAGAGCGGGGCCTGGTCCTCGTCGAGCTCGAGCACGCGCCACGGCCCGTCGTGGCCGCACACCCGGCCCTGCTCGGCGGGCTCGTGCGCCTCGGGTCCACAACTGGCGATGCAGACCACCGCGATCCCTGTCCATCGCCCGAGCATCCTGCCCATCCTCGAATCCAAGCACCTCGGCGCGCCGCGGTCAACGGTCGCCCTCGACGATTTCTCGGGAGTTCCGACCACGACGGCCCGTGGACGGTGACCACGCCACGGATGACGGCGTGTCCCGATTCCCGACGCGCGTCGTGCCGTGCGACATGGTGACCCGGGCCTCGGTTGAACCCGGGCGGGCGCTTGCGACTATGATGCAACGCATGGGTCGCACTGCGCTGCGCTTCGCTGTTCCGCTCGCCTGCGTGGTCGGCGGATGCGCTCCACCGAGCGGGACATCCGCTGCAGCGCCGTCGTCCTTCGCTGCGGCAGCACCCGCCGCGCCGATCGAACCCGTCGCGCCGATCGAACCCGCCGCGCCGATCGAACCCGCCGCGCCGGTCGAACCCGCCGCACCGGTTGCGATCGCCGAGGCGCCTGCACCCGAGACACCGCCGCCCGGCTTCACCCCGATCCCCGCGAAGCGCAAGGCCGGCTTCCCCGGCGTGGCATTCACGGAGGTGCGCGCGTTCGCGTTCGATCTGCACGTCGCCGAGCGATCGGTGTGCGGCGTGCCGCTCGATCCCGACGGCACGCTGTGCGAGACGGTCGAGCGCCCCGGGGTGGCGCTCACCGAGGCGCAGACCAAGCTCCTGCTCGGCATGCTCGCGAAGAAGAGCACGTGGGGCACGGGCTCGGCGTGCTTCCTGCCGCACCACGGCTTCGTCTTCTACGACGGCGCCACCCCCGTCGCCCAGCTCTCGCTGTGCTTCATGTGCGAGATGATGGTGGCCGTGCCATCGATCCCGAAGGCGAAGTCGCTCGGGGGCGACGACACCTACGGGTTGAACCCGAAGTCTACGGAGCAGCTGCGGGGGTTGTGCCGCGAGCTCGGGCTGCCGATGTGCGACGCGACGAACCCGATGGACTTCGCGCCGCCGGAGTGACCGACGAGGGCGAACGCCCGGTCACCAGGACGGCTGCGAGCTCGCGTCGTCGCCGGGCTCGCCCGGCTCGCCGCCGACCGACGGCGCACCGCCGTACGGCGGCTCGCCCGGTCGTCGCCGGCGCTTGGCCTCCTCGGCGACCAACTTCTGCGCGATGGCGACGCGCGGGCCGAGCATGCGGTTGGTGTCGTTGAGCTTGCCGATGAGCGCGGGCGTGATCGGCTTGCGCTCGTCGACGACCGAGTAGAGGAGATCGAAGACCTCGGCGATCTCGGGCTCGACCGAGCTGGTCTCGGGGCGCACCTGGGTGCGGTTGCCGGGCTTCACCGCAGCGAAGCCGGCGGCCGCGTCGCCGCGTCCCAGCCACTTGATGGTGTCGTGGATGACGCGCTCCGGGTCGCGGAGCATGCCGTCGTAGGACTGCACGTGCACGCGGTGTCGACGGGTGACGATGTCGCGGACGAGGGAGAAGTTCTCGTGCCACCACTCGAGCACCGAGGGGATCCGCGGCGGCGGCACGGCGTTCGGGTGATCGCGCTTCCGGGCCTCGTCCTCCATCGCATAGAGGCGATCGAGCGAGGCCTCGTACTCGCGCCAGTGTCGCATCGTCGCAACCACGTGGCCGATGTACGCCCGGTCGGTCTTGATCAACCCCGGGATGAACACCTTGACGATGTGGTTCTCGACCTGCTCGGGGAAGAAGTAGTCGCCCGTGCGCGGGTGGGGATTGGTCGCCCAGTAGATGCCGCGGCGGAGGATCGACTCGTAGAACCCGTCGGGGTTGGCGTCCTTGATCGTCTCGCCCCAGGTCCGGGGGAACGCCTCGCCGAAGGGTTCGAAGCCGGCGGCGATGAGGATCTGCATCCACATCGAGGTGCCGGAGCGCTTGGTGCCGGTGACGATGATCATGGGGCTGTCGCGCGGGCTAGAAGGGGCACGCGATGGGGATGAACGGGTTCATGAACGGGAACGTGCCCTGCTGATACGAGTAGTAGGTGTTCGTCGTCAACACCCAGTGCTCCGCGATCGCGTCGAGCGACTCGCCGTCGAGATCGGTGATCCCCGGCCCGTTGTTGGAGTAGTGCAGGAACATCGCCGCCTGGCTCGCGCCCTGCTCGACCTTGTCCGCGAGCTGCTTGCACAAGTTGGTGGTGATCGGGGCATCGAGCGCCAAGATCGCCCGGTCGGCGTAGGCGGTGTTGACGATGCTCTGCACGTGCACGTTGGGCCCGCGGGCGTGTAACACCACTCGTAGCAGTTGTCGCCGGTGCCGCCGTAGTCCTCGCCGTAGCAGTACTCCTGGCACTGCTCCTCGCCGTTCCACCGGCCGAGGTCGGAGTACACGGTGCCCTCCGAGTAGTAGGCGTTCGAGAACGCCGCGGACATGCGGAACTTGTTGGTATCGATCGCGCCGATCGTGGCGATCGGCTCGCTGAAGAACAGCTCGATGGTGAACGCGTCGCGCACGACCGCGTCGATGAGCTGCGGTGGGCCGGGCAGCGGGATCGTGCCGGTCGGATCGACCGTCGGATCCGTCGTGGGATCGGAAGGGTTCGAGGTCGGGTTCGCCGTGGGATCGGTCGGGTTGCCCGAGGGGTTCGTGGTGGGATCGTCGGTGTCGGTGGGGTCGCTGTCGGATCCGTCGGTGTCGAACCCGAGGACTCGGGGACCGCAGCCGAGGGCGAGCGCGCCGGTCGCCACCAACACGGGGACATGGCGCTGTAGACTCAATCTAACCATAGGTTCACCAAGCGTTTCAGATGGGGGCAGGCGGGTCAAGTCGCGTGCCGTCCTCGATGGGCCGATGCCAGGCGGCGATCGCGGTCCCTGGGTGCAGCGGCAACTCGTGCGACAGTCCTGCGACATGGGCCGGGACATGGGCGCGATCGTGCGGCGAACGGCATGGCTCGGGTGGGTCCTCGCGTTCGGTCCTGCGTGCGCACCGGGGTCCACGGCCGCGGATGGGGCGACGCCGGTCGCGACGGCCACCGCCGCGACTGGGACCGTCGCGACTGGGACCGTCACGACCGCGCTGGACTTGGCGGGCAACGCCGTCGATCCCCTGGCCGGTGACCCCGGCACGCTCGTCGTGCTCACCTTCGTGACGCCCGACTGCCCGGTGTCCAATCGCTACGCCCCCGAGCTCGGTCGCATCGCCGCCGCGCACCCTGAACTGTCGTGGTGGCTCGTCTATCCCGACCCCGACGTCGACGCCGCACAGATCGAGGCCCATCGCCGCGAGTACGCGCTGCCGGGCACGCCGCTGCGGGACCCCGAGCACGTCCTGGTCGCGCGGGCCGGTGTCGTCGTCACCCCCGAGGTCGCCGTGTTCCGCCGCGGCGACGATGGACCACCGCTGTACCGCGGTCGCATCGACGATCGCGTGCCGCAGTACGGGCGAGCGCGACCCGAGCCGACCCGTCGTGATCACGTGATCGCGCTCGAGGCGATCGGGCGCGGCGCGGCCGCACCCGAGGCGACGACCGTCGCGGTGGGCTGTCCGATCGACGATCTGCGCTGAGCGAGCGCGGCCTCGGCCGACGCGCGAAGCTGCGATCGATGGCCAGCGCGACGTGACTTCGGGAATTCGCGGCCGCGGCCGCGCCGCGATCCGAGGGCTGGTCGACCCTTCAGTTTTCGCGATGCTCGACACCGGCCCGATGCGGAATCGGGCTCGGGGATCACGAACCATGTCGGGACACAATCGAGCGCGGTGGGTGCTTCAAGCAGTGGTCGGGTTTGCGATGGGCCTGTCGGGTGCCATCGCCGTGTCGTGCACCGGCGAGTCGCCGCGGGCGGTCTGCGTCAAGCTCGAGCGCAGCTGTGATCTGCACGCCGACGACGATTGCGAGGAGGCCGACGAGTGCGTCCCCGCCGAGGAGTTCGGCGCCGACGCCATCACCGACTGCGAGGACGGACAGTGCGTCTGGGACTGCAGCGGTGGCGAGGCGTGTCCGTCGGGTTGGCGCTGCGAGGAGCAACGCCCGACGCTGGTCGAGCTGATCTCGGGGTGCTGAACGGCGGCCGCGCCGCAGCGGTGGCTCAAGGCGACGCCGGGTCGAGTCGATGGACGGCCCATGCAGTGTCCCCGCTGTGGTCGGAGTCTCCTCGCGCTGGCGCGTCGCCCCGCGTCGTGGTCCAACACGAGTGAGCGCGGGCAGTGGATCGGCCTGCACCCCGGCGACACGCGCGGCACGTCCGACTGCCGCCTCGCCCACGACGAGGCGATCGCCCTCGGCACCGGCGCGACGCCGCAGCTGGTCCCGACCACGCCGTCGTGGCCGCGCGCGGCCTGACGCGGGCGATCGCCCGACGACCGTCGCGTCGTGCGATGATCCCACGCGATCGTGGGACCGACGTCGTCAGCCGTACCCGCGAGCGACCCTTCGGGACGCACGGTCTCGGCGGTGTCCGACCCCCTGGTCGGCGGTCGCTATCGCCTCGTCGCGAGCCTCGGGCGCGGCGGGATGGGCGAGGTCTTCCGCGCCCGCGACGAGCACGCCGGTCGGGATGTCGCCCTCAAGCGGTTCCGCCTCGAGCTCGACCAGGCCGAGGACCTGCTGCGGTTCCGTCGCGAGTTCCACACGCTGGCGCGGCTGCGACACCCGCGGATCGTCGAGGCCTACGACTTCGGCTTCGACGAGGGCCGGCCCTACTACACGATGGAGCTGCTCGACGGGCAGGACTTCGGCGATCTCGCGCCGCTCGATTGGCGACACGCGTGCGCCCTGCTGCGCGACGTCGCGTCGGCGCTGGCGTTCCTGCACGCGCGCTCGCTGCTGCACCGCGACATCGCCCCGCGCAACGCCCGGTGCACCGCCGACGGCCGGGCCAAGCTGCTCGACTTCGGCATGCTCGCGACGATGGGCGCGACCAGCGAGATCGTCGGCACCGTGCACTCGATCGCGCCGGAGATGATCCTCGGCTTCCCGATGGACGGTCGCGCCGATCTGTTCGGCCTCGGCGCGCTCGGGTTCTGGTTGCTCACCGCGCGTCACCCCCGACGCGCCCGCAACCTCAACGATCTGATCCGCGAGGGTCGGGCGCGCGCGCCCAAGCCGTCGACGTTCGCCCCGGACGTGCCCCCGGAGCTCGACGACCTCGTGCTGTCGTTGTTGAGCCACGAGCCGTTGGGTCGACCGACCACGGCGGCCCACGTGATCGACCGCCTGGTCGCGATCGCGGGGCTGCCGGCGGTCGAGGAGCTGGAGGTCGCGCGCGGCTACATCCGCAGCGCTGACCTCGTCGGTCGGAAGCACGAGCTCGAGGTGGTGCGCAAGCGCCTGGCGCGGGCGATCGCTGGCAGCGGTGGCACGATCGTGCTCGAGGGGCGCTCGGGCATGGGCAAGACCCGGCTGCTCCACGAGATCGAGCTCGAGGCCAAGCTCGCCGGCGCACAGGTGTTCCGCGCGCAGGCCCACGCCAGCGGAGGGCCGTACGCGCTGCTGCGGGCGCTCGGGTTCGACGGTCGCGGCGCGGCGGCGGCGTCATTGCCGGGGAACTCGGTCATCGGTCGGCTCCTCGGGGATCCGCCCGGCGACGACGCCGTCGTCGGCGACGACACCGCGACGTTCGTCGGCGTGGCGGCGCGGCGCGACGCGGGCGGCAACGGCGACCTCCGCGAGGAGCGGCTCGCGCTGCAATCGGCGCTGGCGAAGCGCGTGATCCGGCTGGCCGAGCGCGCGCCGCTGGTCGTCCTCATCGACGACCTGCAGCGCGCCGACGAGGGCTCGGTCGCGACGCTGGCCTCGCTGGCGTTCGGCGCCCGCGAGCAGCGGGTGCTCATGGTCTGCGCGCTGCGGACCGACGAGGCGCTCAACGCCCGGCGCGCGGTGGCGAAGCTGCGCGAGCACGCGATCGTGCTCCACCCGGGCGGCCTCGGCACTGCCGAGGTCGAGCAGCTGCTGCGCACGATGTTCGGCGACGCGCCCGACCTCGCCCGCTTCGCCCGGTGGTTGCGGCGTCAGGCCGGCGGCAGCCCGCTGCACTGCAACGAGATCCTGCGCCACATGGTCGAGCAGGAGACGATCCGCGTGCGCGACGGGGTGTGGTCGTTCCCCGAGCGGCTCGACGACGGCGGGCTCCCGCGCGGCCTCGCCGAGTCCCTGGACGCTCGCGTGCGTCTGCTCGGCGCCGATGCCCGCGCCCTGGGCCGGGCGATCGCGGTGCACGGCGGACGCGTCTCGCTGCCGACCGCGGTCGCGCTCGTGCCGGGCCTCGCCGAGGACGCGGTGTTCGCCGCCCTCGCCGAGCTCGAGCGCGACGACGTGCTGGTCGGCTCCGGCGAGCGGTGGTCGATGCGGCACGAGGGCCTGCGCGAGGCGTTCCTGCGCGACATCGACCCGATCGAGCGCGCGCGCATCGAGCTCCACGTCGGCATGACCCGCCTCGCCCAGGGGCCGGTGTCGCCCGAGCGCGAGGCGACGATCGGTTGGCACCTGCTGCGCGGCGGCGAGCGACGCAACGGCGCGCGGCTGCTGGCGCGCGCGGGCAAGCGGTTGTACGAGGCGACCTCGTACGCCGATGCGATCGCGCCGCTGTCGGCGGCGCTCGAGGTCTACGACGAGACCAACGCCAGCCCGGCGACGCGCGTGCGCCTGCTCGAGATGCTGCACTGCGCCGGCTTCTACTCCGATCGCGACGCGGCGGTGAAGTACCGCGACAAGGCCCTGGCCCTGCTCGCGCACTACAGCGGCCTGCACATCGCCGCGCGCCTTCGCTTCCTCGGACCCAACCTCGCGCTGTACGTCGGCATCGCGTGCGCGTGGCTGCTGCGGAGCCTGCTGCCGCGCGGTCGTCGAGGCCCCGCGCCCGTGGTGGCCCTGCGGATGTGGCTGCGCGCGGTGATTTATGCGGCCGGCGTCGCCGGCTTCTCGTTCGAGACCGATCAGCTGCGCCGCGCGGCGCGGCGGCTCGAGCCGCTGTCGAAGCAGACGCGCCCCGACATCACCAACGCGCTACGGTTCGTGCACAACCTGCTGGCGTTCAACCTCGGCCGTCTCCATACCGTGCGAACGGCGGGCCACACCGAGCTCGCGGCGTTCGTCGAGGACCCGGGGGACTACAGCCTGTCGGAGCGACGGCTGGTCATCGGCGGCGCGATCTTCCAGCGCGGGCTCGCGGCGGTGCGCAGCGGCAGCCCCGATGCCCTCGCCGAGATCGCGGCGCTCGAGCGCCTCGACACCAAGCTGTGGGACATGGGCGCGCTGCAGCTGCGCGCCCACTACCACCTGTGGCGCGGCGAGGACGACGAGGCCCGCCGCATCTGGACCGAGACCGAGGTCGAGTTCGTGCGCCTGGGTTCTCTGTGGCAGCTCGAGTGCGTGCACCATGCCTCCGCGTGCGTGACCGCGGCGATGAGCGGCGACGCGCTGGCACTCAAGCGGCAGATCGAGGCGCTCGCGCGCCAGGTCGCCGCGGGCCTCAACTACCGCGCGCACCTCGACGTCGGCCGCGCCGAGTACTCGCGGCTGCGCGGCGATCCCGAGGCGGCGCTGCGGGCCGCCGACGCCGGCCTCGCGGTGATCCCCGAGGGCGAGGGGTTGATCCGCCCCTGGGCGATGACCGCCAAGGCCGACGCGCTGCTCGCCTGCGGCGACGTCGACTCGGCCCGAGCGCTGGCCGAGGCCACCATCGTGCTGTGCGACGACGGCGAGCACGGGCAGATCGCGTTCCGCCTGCGGGCGATCCGGATCCTCGCGTCGTGCGAGTCGGCGGTGGGCGAGCACGACATCGCCGCGGCGCGGCTCGATCGCGCGGTCGAGGACGCCGAGGCCCTGCTCAACCCGCTGCTGCTCGGGTTGCTGCACGAAGCCCGCGCCGAGATCGCCCTGTCGGTCGGCAACGAGGTCGTCGCCCAGCACGCCAGCGACCAGGTCGAGTTCTGGTACCGACCCACGCGCAATCCGGTGCTCATCGCCCGCTGGGAGCGACTCGAGCGGATGGTGAGACCGCTGCCCGATCCGGCGGGCGAGCCGAGCGCCAACGAGATCGTCACCGAGATGCTCGGCGCCGAGACCGGGCGCCACGACACGCTCGCCGAGGTGCGGTCGATCCTGAGCGACTGCGACACCGCGAACGCCCGGGCCGAGCGGGCGCTCGAGATGTACGTCGAGGCCGCGGGCGCGCACGCGGGCCTGCTCTACCTCGCGCGGCGCGGCCGACTGTCGCTCGCCGCTCCGCTGCACGGCGGCGAGTCGTCGCGGCACCTGCTCGACGCCGCGACGTCGCGGCTGACCCGCGCCCGCAGCTCACCGGACACCGCGGCGCTCGGGCTCGAGTCGATCGACGGCGTCGCGGCCTGGTCCAGCGCCGTGGTCGCGTGCACCAACGACGGTCGCACGCGGATGCTCGGTGTGCTGCTGCTGCGCGCCGGCGATCGCCCCCTCGAGCACCCCTCGGACGGCATGAGCGAGGCGATCGCCCAGCGGCTCGCCGCGGATCTCGACGGCGAACCCGTGGTCGGCAGCGGGTCCGTGAGCGCGAGCTGACGGGCTTCAGCCGGCGCGGGCGGACAGCTCGTCGATGCGCGTCATCAGGCGATCGACCAGCGCCGCGTCGGCGCCGGCGCGCGCCAGGCCCAGGGCCTGCTGCCCGGTGCGCATGGCCTTGGTCGCGTCGCCGGCCGCCATGTACGCGAGCATCAGGATCTCGAGCACCGCCGGGTCGCGTCCGCCGGTCGCCTTCGCGGCGCGCTCGGCCGCGTCGACGGCCCGCAGCGCGCTCGCGGAGCCCTCGTCGGCGGTCCGCAGCAGCACCGCGGCCATGCCCTTCAGCGACGCGACGGCGGTCTGATCGACCTCGAGCACCGCGCGGTAGGCCGCGAGCGCGTCGGCGTCCTTCCCGGCGGCCGCGAGGACGCGGGCGAGGTTCTCGCGGAACAGCGTGCGGTTGGGCGCGAGCTCGACCGCGCGACGCAGCGTCGACTCGGCGTCGGCGAGCTCACCGGCGAGCTCGTGGGTGATGCCGAGGTTGTTCCATGCCTCCGACGAGGTCGGGTCGAGCTCGGTCGCGCGTCGCAGATGCGCGGCCGCCTGCGCCCACTGCTTGCGCTTGCGCAGCAGGTTGCCGAGGGTGAGGTGCGCCCGCGCGTCGTCGGGCATGGCGGCCAGCGCCTGCTCGAGCTGCGCCTGCGCCCGGTCGAACTGCGACGCCGACATCAGCACGATCGCGAGGTCGATGCGGGGCGCGTGCCGATCGGGCGCGAGCGTCAGCCCGCGCTCGTAGTGGGCGATGGCGTCGTCGCTGCGGCCGCGCCGGGCCTCGAGCGCCGCGATCGCGATGAGCGCGTCGGCGTCGTCCGGAGCGCCCGCGAGCGTGCGCTCGTAGTGGGCGATCTGACGATCGAGCCACCCGTTCATGAAGTGTCGATCGAGCTCGACGAGCTTGGCCGGATCGGCGGGCTCGATCTCGAGGATGAGCTCCGCCATCTCGTCGGTCGACTGCGGGCCGAAGTGCACCGCGACCGGCGGTGACGCGGGGTTGTGCGGGTTGTCGGCGGAGTTGTCGAAGCTCCAGTCCATCACCAGCGTGCTGCCGGCCGGCAGCGCGACGGGCTCGGCGAAGCGGTACTGGTCCTGCCAGTCGAAGTTCCAGTCGTCGATGCGGACCAGCCACTTCTTGCTGCCGTCGGGGAGCACGGCGTAGCCCTCGACGCGCTTGCCGAGGTAGTGGGCGTGGGGATAGACGCTGACGACGTACACGTCGAGCGGCAGGGTGTAACGATCGACGACGTGGACGTCCTTCGCGCCCGCGGGCAGATCGATCTCGGTCGACGACAGCTCCATCGCCAGGGCCTTGCGCGTGGCCGGCCGGTCGCTCTTGAACAGGCCGATGCGCGGGCGGATCGACTCGGGCTTCCCGGTGGGTCGCACGTGGACCTGCAGCACGATGTCGGTGCCCTCCTGCAGTCGGAAGGCGCGGGCGGCCTGCCCCGGATCCGGGGCCTTGCCCGGCGTCCAGCCGAGGAAGCGGCCGTCGGGCATGCCCGCGCCCGCGAAGTCCATGCCGGAGAAGCCGGGCGCCGGATCCTCGGCGTCGCGGCGCGCCGCGGTGCCCGATCGATCCACGCGCATCACGGCGTGGTGGGCGACCTTGGGGTTGCCGGGTTGGATCTCGACGGTCTTGATCCAACCGTCCGCCTCGGGCGGCACGTGGATCACGAAGTTGCGGTAGACGTCGGTGCCGTCGGCCGGCACGGTGAACGCCTCGGACGCCTCGAGGATCACGTCGGGCGCACCGACGCGCCAGCTCTTCGGAGCGGCCGGCGCGGCGGGTAGATCGGCGGCCTGGCCCTCGAGACGCCCGGCCTCGACCCACGCCGCCAGCGTGCTGCGCTCGCCGTCGGTGAGCCCGCGTTCGCCGACGTAGCGCGCGACGCCCGGGGCCGGGAGCCACGGCGGCATCGTCCGGCTCTGGGTGATCTCGACGATCTGTTTGGCGTGATCGCGGACGTCGTCGTAGTCGAGCAGGGTGAACGGCGCGGGGCCGCCGTCGTAGTGGCACGGCGCGCAGTGGCGGAACACGATCGGCGCGACGTCGCGGTTGAACGTCGGCGGCCCGGCCTCGACGGGTGGCGGGGGCGCCTCGGTCGGCGCCGGATCGCCGCACCCAACGGGCCAACCCGCGAGCGTCGCGGCGAGGCAGGCGATCGTGCGCGGACGGATCACGGCGTCAGGGATACTGCCGAACGCCGGGCCTTGTCACGTCGGACACGGCACCTCGGCGGGCGTCACAGGCCCTCGACGTAGGTCACGATGGCGGCGACGTCGTCGTCGGAGAGCTCGGCGGAGGACCAGCTCGGCATGTAGCCGGTGCGCGCGCCGTAGTCGGTGCCGCCCTCGCCGTCGCGGACCTTCTCGAGCGCGTCGTCCAGCTCGCCGCGGATGTCCTGCTGCGACTCGCCGCCGGCCGCGTCGACGCCGTGGCACGCGCGGCAGTGGTCGAGGTAGAGCCCCTCGCCCGTGGTCTCGGCGGGGAAGGCGTCGAGGTAGTCGAAGATCCGATCGAGCTCGGGCTCGGAGATCAGATCCTCGCCGAAGGGCGCCATCTCGGACGGCGCGAGCTCGTTGCCGACACGGCCGTTGCGGACGACCCAGCGCGCGTACTCGCGACGGGGGTGACGCACCTCGTAGCCGAGCACGCTGCCCTCGCCCTCGGGTCCGTGGCACGATGCGCACAGCTGCATGTAGAGTTGCTCACCGGTCGCCTCGGCGCCGGTGTCGCTGGTGTCGCCGCCGCTCGTGTCGCCCGGGTCCGACGACGTGGACGTCGTCGGATCCGGCGTCGAATCGGCGCCGCCGCTCGAGCTCTCGGCGGTCGTGTCACTGCCGGGCTGGCCGGAGACGCAGCCGAGGGACGGGACGAGCACGGCGAGGGCGAAGAAACAAAGGCGCATGCGGGCGCAAGGGACTCGATCTTGCGCGGGAAGTCCAGCGCAGAAGCAGCCGCGCGTCAGCTGCGGTAGTCGGTGAGGTGCCGTCTCGCGCCGGGTTTGTCGGCCTCACGACCTTCTTGGCAGGCGATGCACAGCCGCACCCACGGCATGAGCTCGAGCCGCCGCGTCGGGATCGGCTCCTCACACTGCTCGCAGACGCCGAAGTCGTCGGGCTCATCGGCGAGGCGCAGCAGCGCGGCCTCGATCTGCGCGAGCTCCTCGGCGCGCGCGCGGTTGCGGTTGGATGCGATGACCTTCGCCATCTCGGCCAAGGGGGCGGCGTCGTCGTCGACCTTGCGCGCCGTGTCGATCTCGGCGGCGATCTCGAGGTCGCCCTCGGCCCGCAGCGCATCGCGCTGGTCGCGAAGGCGGGCCTCGATCCGCGCGCGGGCTGCCGCATCCATCGTCGCGTCAGCGTACCACGCACCGGCCCTGCGCGCGCGCTCAGCCCTGGCGATCGACGAACGTGATCCGCAGGCCGCGTTCGCGATGGGCTCGGCGAAAGCGCAGCATGAAGCCGCCGCGCTCCACTGCATCGCGGAGCACGTCGAGGTCCTGTCCGTCGCGCAGGCGGTGGTCGTCGATGGCGAGCAGCACGTCGCCGCTGCGCAGACCGAGCCGCGTGGTGAGGCCTCGCGCGCCGTCGAGGCGCAGTCCGTCGCGCGTCGGGAGCAGTCGCAGGCCGCGGGGGAACGGCATGCGTTCGGCCTCGAGCGCGGCGAGATCGATGACGCATGTGCGGTCGATCGCGGGCGAGTCACCGTCGACGCAGCGCACCGCGTCAGGTGGGTCCGGCGTCGGCGTGCTCGCGGCGTCGACGAGCTCGCACCGCTCGTCGTCCGGTTCGAGGAGCGCGTGGGCCATCACACCGCCGTGGGCACCGACGGCGAACAGCGCCACCGTCATCCATGTCCTGCCGCGGGTCGTTCGTGTCTGGATCATGTCGAGGCGAGGACAGAGCAACGCGTGTGCCAGCGACGACGACCGTCGAATGCCATCGAACTCGGGGGGGCACGGAGCTCGGCGCGACACTCGGGCACCGTCGGACCCCGTGGCGTGCCAGGCTGGCAGGGTCGCGGGCACCGAAGCGCGCATGATCCGCGCGCCCCGGTGTGCCCGGCCGTGCACAACGTCCCGGTCAGCTGCGCTCGGCCAGCGCCCCGACGATCTCCCCCGAGTCGGGGAAGCGGTGCAGCTCGTGCTTGCTGAACACCCGTGTCCCGTCGACGTGGACGTCGAAGACGCCCCGCGACCCCTTCTCGAGGTCGACCACGACCCCGACGCCGTACCGTTCGCGGATCTCGGCCACCACCCGGGTGGCCTGGGGGAGGTAGTTTCAGGCGGCGCAGTAGGTGATCTTCACGTGCATCGGTCCCCAGCATACGCGAGCACCGGCGAGACCCGACACCTCCACGGCCGGCGGTGGCCGAACGGTCAGTCGGCCGCTGGCGCCAGCCTCGGCGGCGGCGCAGCCCGTCACCGAGCGGCATCGCTGCGTTCCGTGGAGCACAACGATGCGTGAGTTACGCCACTGATGGCGTCGCCAGGCCGCTCCATCCACCCACGGGGGGCCTTCGTCGGGCGCCCGGGGCGCGACGCCGGCCGACCTCGCCGCGATGGAACGCGAACGCGTGTTCCGAAACCACGCACTGCATCCCACGAGATCGATCGCGACGCGTGTCGATGACCTCGCGTGTGTGCGCGGCGTCGATCGACGCCGATGTCGTTCGAGGCGAAACGCCGCGATGTCTTGCGAACGTCTGACGCAGGGCATGACACCGGCGCGGTTCCGCCCGATGTCGTGCGCGCACGCCACGGGCCCGTCGATTGAACAATGCTGGGCATCCCATAAGCTCGGTGGAGATCGCGAGAGACACAACGATGGAGATCGTCAGCGTTGGACCGACCCAAGGTGGACCCGAGGCCCTCGAGCGCGAGCTGGCGCAGGTCGCCGCGCGTATCGATGGCCCGAAGTTGGGGATCGTCTATCTGCCGATCGGCCTCGATCCGGCGGCGTACCTCGCGGCCGCGTCGAACGGCCTCGGCGCGCCCGTGGTCGGCGCGACCACGGCGGGGGCGGCGTTCACCGAGCGCGGGGTCTCGCGCACCGAGCCGGTCGTCGCGGTGATCGGTGGCCGCGACTTCGGGTTCTCGCTGAGCATCGCGCACGACCTCTCGCGGGATCCCGCCGGTCAGATCAAGGTGGCCGGCCGTCGCCTCGTCGACGCCGCGCACCGAGTGCCGGCGCGCAGCCAGGTGATGATCGCGCTCGCCGACGCCTTCGCGTGCGACGGTGAGGTCCTGTGTTCGGCGCTGCAGGCGTCGGTACCGCCCCACTGGCGCATCTTCGGCGCCACCGCCGGCGACGACCAGCGCCTCGAGGCCACGTATGTCTTCGCCGGCCGCGAGATCCTCCGCGATGCCGCCGTGCTGATCGGCCTGTTCTCCGACGCCAGCCCGTCGCTCGTCGCCCACCACGGCTGGGTCGCCGAGCCCGGCGGCAAGGAGATGGCGATCACCGACATCGAGGGCAGCGTGCTGAAGACCCTCGACGACCGGCCCGCCGCCGAGGTCTACCGCGCCGAGCTGGTGCGGCTCGGGGTCATGCGCGACGGCGACGACCTCATGCGCGTGATGGGAACCCACGAGTTCGGCGCCCGGACGATCTTCGGCGATCAGCTGAAGATCCGCGCGGCGATGCGGGTGAACGACGACGGCTCGCTGGTGCTCGCGGGCAGCCTGCCCCTGGGCACGATCGTGCAGGTCGCGAGCGCGAGCCCCGACCGCTTGATCGAGGCGGCGCGCAATCTGTCGAGCCGCGTGCTCGAGCCGTTCGACAACCGGGCGATCCGCGGCGCGCTCGTGTTCGACTGCGGCGCCCGTATGCAGCTGCTCGGGGATCGCTACGGCGAGCAGGTCACCGCGTTCCTCGGCGGCCGGCACTTCCCGATGATCGGCATGGCCGGGTACGGCGAGATCGCGAAGTTCGCCGGGAGCGTTGATGGCTTCCACAACGCGACGTCCGTGATGGCCGCCTGGTGAGGCGCCCGAGCGCTCCCCGTGCGCCCGACCCTGCGCGTGGGAATGGGCCGGCGCGGTGATGCGGTAGGGTGGCCCGCATGCGCGCCTCCCGAACCCTGCGGACCTCCTTCGTCGCCCTCACCCTCGCCGGCCCCGGCGGCTGTCTGATGACGCGGGGCAACGGCGAGCCCGCGACCGAGGTCCGCGAGGTCGCGCCGTTCACCGGGATCCACGTCGGCGGTGCGTTCCAGCTGCAGGCCGAGCCTGGCCCCGAGACGCGCGTCACCCTCGAGGGCGACGCGAACCTGCTGCCGATGGTCGAGGTCGAGTCCGCCGGCGGCACGCTGCGCGTGGCGCTGCGGGCCAACGTGCTGCCGGATCTGCCGCTGAAGGTGGTCGTGCGCGCGCCCGAGCTGCGCGCGGTCGATCTCTCGGGGGCCGCGCGCGGCGACGTGACGGGCATCTCCGGGGCCTCGTTCGAGGCCGAGGTGTCGGGGGCGAGCACGCTGCACCTGGCGGGCAAGGTCGACCGCCTGGTCGCCGACCTCTCCGGGGCCTCCGAGCTCGCGGCCGAGGACCTCGTCGCCGACGCGGTCGAGGTCGAGAGCAGCGGGGCGAGCTCGGCCTCGGTCACCGCGAACGCCTCGCTCACCGCGGACGCCAGTGGGGCGAGCTCGGTGACCTGGGGCGGGAACGCGACCAAGGTCGAGCGCGAGGCCACCGGCGCCTCGTCGATCGAGCAGCGCTAGTCGGGCCCAGAAAAAAGCAAACCCCCGAGGTCAGTGACCTCGGGGGTTCCCAGCGGGGCGGACGGGACTCGAACCCGCGACCTCCGACGTGACAGGCCGGCGTTATAACCGACTTAACTACCACCCCGTGTGTTGGGGTCGGGAGATTCGTTCAACCGCGCCCGGGATGTCAAGGCCCTCGTTGCAGTCGCCGAAAAAAGCCGCCCAGGACACGTTCACCGGCGGTTCACGGCGCTGCGCGATGCACGATCGCCACGAGGTTCGCACCGGCGCGGCTCGTCGGGGCGGTGACGCGGTCGAGCCAGGGGTCGAGCGTGTCGAGTGCGCGGAGCACCCGCGAGCGCAGGCCGCCGGGGGCCCGCTCGCCGAGATCACCCCGGGCCGACATCGCGCCCTCGGTGGTGCGGCGCGACCACGGCGCGAGCGCGCGCGCGTGGTCGAGGGCCGTCAGCAACGAGGGCATCACCAGGGTCGCGCCCTGCGGTCGGCTCCACAGGGCCGACACCGTGAGCCCGGCGCGGACCAAGACGTCCGTGAGGCTGTCCCGGTCGAAGAAACACACGTGGTCCCCGAGCTCCAGCGGCCGGTAGCGGCGGCCCCACAGGCCGCGCGCGACGTCATCCCAGTTGGGGACCTCGATGACGCCGACGCCGTCGTCGGCGAGGTGGCGCGCGACGAAGCCGGCGACCGTCACGGGCTTGGTCATGTGCTCGAGGACGTGGGTGATCGTCACCAGGGCGTAGCGCCGGCCGGTGGTCGCGGTCGGGTCCTCGAGGTCGAGGTCGTGGATGCGGTGGTGTTGCTCGGCGAAGGCGCGGGCCCCGGCCGAGCGCTCGACGCCCTCGGTGACGTAGCCGGCCTCGGCGAGCACATCGAGCAGCAGGCCGGTGTTGCAGCCGAGGTCGAGCGCGGCCGCGCCAGGCCGCGGCCGGCCGATGCGACCACCGGCCAGCGTGTCGTAGAGGTCGAGGGCGCGGCGCTTGCGATCGCGATCCACCCCGTCGTGGGTCTGCGCGCGGTGGGCATAGCCCTCGTCGAGGACGACCACGCGCTGCCGACCGAGTGCGCTCACCAGGCCGCAGCGATCGCAGCGCGCCAGGTCGAGGGCGCCGCGGCCGTCACCGAGCACGGTGGTGCGGGTCGTCGCGCCGCAGGCCGGACACGCCGGCACGGCTTCGAGGTTCGGTGCGCTCATCGTTCGTGCTCCTCGCGATCGAGCTTGGCCTGCCAGCGGGCCTCGTAGATGAACAGATCGATCATGAGCGGGTACCACAGCGACTGCATGCCGGCGTACATCAGGCCCGGCAGACCGTCGCGCCAGGCGCTCTGCGCCACGACGGTCCGGCCGAAGTGGACGAACGGGCGCAGGAACAGGGGCATCTTGTTGTAGGCCCAGCGCACGCCGATCATGCGCCCGGCCTTGGTCCGCAGCGAGAACCCCGAGAGGCCGCGGCGAGAGTCGTCGCCCTCGACGTAGTGCCGGGCCTCGCGCTGGGCGTAGCGCACGTGCTTGCGGAACCACTCGGCCAGGGGCTTGTGATCGTCGTGGCGGAGCTTGTGGGCGAGTCGAGTGACGCGCATCTGGCTGTCATCGACGCGCTCGTTGGTGCCGCGGGCGAAGCGGGCCACCGCGGGCCGCATGAGCCGCAGGATCGAAGCACCACCGAAGCCGCCGTGCTTCAGCTCGCGACCCATGACGAAGAATGTCAGCCCGACGTACGCGCCGTCGAGATCGTCGCGTGCGCACGCGGCCTCGATGTCGTGCCACAGCTCGTCGGTGACCTCCTCGTCGGCATCGAGGAAGAACACCCAGCGTACGCGCGGTTGGACCAGCTCGAGCGCCCAGTTGCGCTGGCTGGCGTAGTCGACGAACGCGTGCTCGTGGACCTCGGCGCCCGCCGCCGCTGCGATCTCGCGGGTGCGGTCGCGCGAGCCGGAGTCGACGACGACGACCGGCGCACGGCCACCGACCGATGCGATCGCCTTGCCGATGTTGATCTCTTCGTCGAGCGTCAGGATGACCACCGCGACCGACGCGGTGCTGGCGAGGTGTGGGGCGTCCATCGAAGGGTCCATCGAGTGGGGCATCACGGCTGCGACGGGCCGAGTGTCGCACGCGCTGCCGTGGTCGCGGCAGGCCGCGGTGTCGGCCGCGCGGCCGCGGGTCGATGCATCGCCCGCCACTGCGCAAAGTGGGTGAGGCTCGCGCCGATGATCGCGCCGTAGATCCAGACCAGGTAGTAGGTCTTGTACGCGGCGCACGTGACGAGGTAGCCGCCGATGCCGACCGCCGCGCCCAGGGCGTAGCCCCGCAGCGCGCGTCGATGCGGCCGCAGCTCGCGGGCGATCACCACCAGCGGGATGAGCAGCAGGCCCGAGCCGACCAGCCCGAACTTCCACAGGTGGTAAGCCGCCATGTTGTGGACGAAGGCCTTCTTGAAGCCGTCGACGTCGGCCAGCGCGCCGAGGCCCTGGCCGAACATCGGCGCGTCGACGAAGCCCTCCCACGCGACCTCGACCTCGCGGAAGCGGCCGGCGATCGTGCCCTCCTGGCCGAGCCGAAGATACTCGACGCCGAACTCGGCGAACGCCGACGACCACACCAGCAACAGCACCAGGGCCACCGCGACCAGCATCAGCGCCTGCGACGGCCGGCGGACGTAGCCGGAGATCGCGACCATGAGCAGCGCGCCCAGCAGCATCCCGCGGGTGATGCTGAACACGATGCCGAGCACCAGGATCAGCACGAACGTCAGGTGCCACATCCACGACCACGACTGCCAGCGGCTGCGCGACCCGGCCGGCTTGCCGGCGTCGGGCATCGGCGTGTGGCGCAGGGCGCCGGCGAGGTAGAGGCCGACCAGCGGCAGGCCGGCGGTGATCTTGTGGTAGTTGAACGTCGAGCGCACGCCGGGCGCGAACGAGTCCATCATCCACAGCGAGATCACGCTGTCGATCACGCAGACCCAGAGCCCGAGCTGCAGGATGCGTCTGGGCGCCCCCGCGCCGCGCCCGGCGACGAGCCCCATCACGAACAGGAAGTACGGCAGCGCGTCCTCGACCGCCTGCTGCGACTCGCCGTGGTGGAGGCTGCCGATGAGCACGCCGAGCAGGAGCGCGAGCGCCCACGGAGCCATCACCGCGAGCTCGTGACGGGCGCTGCGATCCGCCAGGCCGAACACCGCCGCGATCGCGGCCATCGCCATGAACCCGAGGATCAGCGGATCGACCCCGTCGGGGTAGATCGGGAGGATCAACGTCGAGCCCAGCGCGATCAGGGTCGCGAGCGAGGTGATGATGCGGGCCATCCGCGTACGACCCGCCGATCGTAGCATGCGTCGCCGACCGTGGCAGCGTCGCGTCGCGATTTGGGTGCTTCCGTCGGCGCCGAGCGATGTCGGCGTGGATCTTTTCGGGCCTGGGCACTACGCTAGCGCCGCCCGTGGCCCGCGACATCACTGCGTTGTATGGACGAGCGCCGGGATGGGCGCAGAACCTGTTGTGCTCGGTCGAGGGTCTACGCCTACGTAGGCTGCGTTTCTCGGCGGAATTCGACGATCGACTGACGGCCGCACGGATCCGCGAGCAGTGGACCATTGCGCAGATCCAGGCCCACCGCTTGGTGCGCCTCCGGGCGTTGCTCGTCCACGCCGAGCGGCACGTGCCGTACTGGCGCGAGACGTTCCGCGCGCACGACTTCGTGCCGGCGCGGATCAGCCACGCGGACGAGCTGCAGCGCCTGCCGACGATCGACAAGGACACCGTCGTGCGTGAGGGCGATCGCATGCATGCCGACGGTGTGCCGCACGGCGAGGACACGACCGCCGTCGCGATGCAGACGAGCGGCACGACGGGCGCCGGCATGCGCCTGCGGATGTCGAAGGGGGCGCACCGCGAGCAGTGGGCGGTGTGCTGGCGCTACCGCCAGTGGCATGGCCTCCTCCCCGGCACCTGGTGCGCGCAGCTCGGCGGTCGCGTGATCGTGCCGATCGAGACCCGCGAGCCGCCGTACTGGCGCGTGAATTGGCCCGGACGTCAGCTGCTGTTGTCGAGCTATCACCTCGGCCCGGCGACGGCCGAGCACTACCTCGAGATCCTCGCGAGCCGACGCATCCCGTGGATCCACGGCTACCCGTCGATGGTCACCGCGCTCGCCGACTTCGCCGCGGCGGCGAACGTTCACCTCCCGGCGCTGCGCTGGGTGACGCTGGCGTCGGAGTCGACCAGCGTCGCGCAGCGCGAGCGCATCGTCGCGGGGCTCGGCGTCGTGCCGCGCGAGCACTACGCCCAGACCGAGTCGGTCGCGAACTTCAGCGAGTGCCCGCACGGCCGCTTGCACGTCGACGAGGATCACGCCCTGGTGGAGTTCATCCCCCACGGCACCGATCCCGACGGTCGGACCACGTACCGCGTCGTCGGGACCTCCCTCGACAACTGGCACCAGCCGTTCGTCCGCTACGACACCGGCGATCTGGTGGTGCTCGACGACGCGCCGTGTCCCTGCGGCCGGCCGGGGCGAATCGTCGCCGAGATCGACGGTCGTCGCGAAGACGTGCTCGTGCTCGCCGACGGGACGCTGGTCGGTCGCGCCGATCACATCTTCAAGGGGCTCGAGTTCATCCGCGAGGCCCAAATCCGTCAGAGGCGCGCGGGCGCGGTGTCCCTGCACGTCGTGCCCCGCGGCGCGTGGACGCCCGAGCACGCCGAGGTGCTGCGCGCGGGTGCGGTGGCGCGCCTGGGCCCGGACACCGCGATCGAGATCCGCGTCGTCGAGCGGATCGAGCGCACGATCTCCGGCAAGCTGCGGCTGGTCGTCCGCGAAGGGGGCAACTGATGTGCGGCATCGCCGGGTTGGTGGGTGACGTCGATGTCGACGTGCTGGCGCGCATGACCGACGCGCTCGCGCACCGCGGCCCCGACGGACGCGGCGTCGAGGTGGGGGAGGGCTGGGGCTTCGGCCACCGGCGCCTGGCGGTCATCGACCTGCAGCTCGGGGCGCAGCCGATGCACAGCGCCGACGGCTCGCTCACCGTGACGTTCAACGGCGAGATCTACAACTACCTCGAGCTGCGCGCGCAGCTCGGCAAGCTCGGCCACCGCTTCCGCACGCCGGGCGACACCGAGGTGCTGTTGGCCGCGTACCGCGAGTGGGGCGACGAGATGATGTCGCACCTCAACGGGATGTTCGCGTTCGGGCTGTGGGATCATCGCGAGCGGCGGCTGCTGCTCGCTCGCGATCACGTCGGGGTCAAGCCGATGTACTGGTCGCACCGCGGCCGCACGCTCGCGTTCGGCTCGGAGCCCAAGGCGGTGCTGGCGTGCCCGTGGGTGTCGCGCGAGCTCGATGCGGGCGCCCTCGATGCGTATCTCGACCTCTACTACGTTCCGCAGCCGCGCTCGATCTTCCGCGACGTGCAGCAGCTCCCGCCGGCCTCGGCGTTGGTGTGGAAGGACGGCGAGATCCGAACGTGGCGCTGGTGGGACGCGCAGCCGAACACCGAGGAACGCCATGACCTCGAGACCTGGGCCGAGATCGTCGAGCCGGTGCTGCGCGACGCGATCGTGCTGCAGACCCGCAGCGACGTGCCCTTGGGCGCGTTCCTGTCCGGTGGGCTCGACTCGTCGACCATCGTCGCGGTGCTCGCCGAGCAGGGCGGTGCGCCGGTCGAGACCTTCTGCGTCGGCTACGGCGCCGAGGGCAAGAGCTACGACGAGCGATCGATGGCGAACGTCGTCGCGCGCCACTTCGGCACCAACCACCACGAGGTCGTGCTCGACATCGACGTGCTGTCGGGGCTCGAGGCGATGGTCCGCGGCTTCGACGAGCCGTTCGGATCTCCCACCGCACTGCTGTCGTCGGCCCTGTCGAAGTTCACGCGGAACAGTGTGACGGTGGCGCTCGCCGGCGACGGTGGCGACGAGCTGTTCGGCGGCTACCCGCGCTACCGCGGCATGCTGCTCGCGGAGCGCAGCTCGGGGTTGCCCGCGAGCGTCTACGCCCTGGGTGATCGGCTGACGCAGGGCCGCGAGGCCGCGGTCGCGCGCAGCTATCGGCGGTGGGCCCGACAGTTCCTCGCGGCGGCCCGCCTGCCCGCCGCCGATCGCTACGCGCGGTGGGTCGGTTACACGCCGCGAGACGATCGCGACGCGCTGTACACCGCCGAGTTCGCCGGTCGCGTGGCGACGGCCGGCCGCGTGGATCCGGTCGCGGAGGCCTTCGCGAGGCCGCTGCGCGGCGATGCGGTCGAGCGCGCCGCCTATGCCGACCTCCACGGCTTCCTGCCCGAGAACGTCCTGCGCGGCTCCGATCGCATGAGCATGGCCTGGGCGCTCGAGCTGCGCGTGCCGCTGTGCGACCCGCGGCTGGTCGAGCTGACGATGCAGATCCCCTCGCGGCACAAGGTCGGCGTGCTCGCGAGCAAGCGGGTGCTGCGACGGATCGCCAAGGGCCTGCTGCCCGCGCCGATCGTCGGCCGCGGCAAGCTCGGCTTCAACGCGCCGCTCGGGGTGTGGATGCGCCGGGACCTCGATCGCCTGGTCTCCGAGTGGCTCGCGCCCGCGGTGGTGAAGCGCCGCGGGTGGTTCGAGCCGGCGGTGATCGAGCGCATCGTCACGGAGCACCGCGGCGGAGTGCGAGATCACGGGCTGCGGCTGTGGTCGTGGATCGTGCTCGAGCAGTGGGCCCGGCTCTGGGTGGACTGACGCGGGGAATCGGCGGCGCCCCGGCCGCAACGATTCCCCTACAGGTGCCGTTGCGCGTGCCGAAACAGCACCCTGCATGGCTCGCCGTTCCACCCTGGCCCCCCTCGCCCTCCTCGCGTTCCTCTTCGGTTGTGCCCACGCCGCCGACTCGACCCCGGCCGCGACGGTCGAGGCATGTGTCGCGGGCGACGCTGCGGTCGGCGTCGACGCGGCGTGCCCCGCCGACTGCGACAGCTGCGACGGCGGAGTCTGTCAGATCACGTGTGCCGCCGGTTCGGCGTGCGAGCGCGAGACCGTCGAGTGCGCGCCGGGCATGGACTGCGAGGTGACCTGTGTCGGCGACGCTGCGTGTCAGTCGGCGACCATCGTCGGCCCCGCCGGGTTCGGCCTCGAGCTCGAGTGCCACGGCAGCGCGTCGTGCGGTGGCGTGACGGTCGACGGTGGCCTCGACGTCGAGCTCACGTGCGATGGCGCGAAGGCGTGCGGCAGCGCGACGCTGCGCTGCGGCAGCGGCGACTGCGACTGGGCCTGCACGACCGCGGGATCGTGCGACGGCATCGCCGTGAAGTAGCGCGGGCGGTCGCGTCCGCGGTCACGTCCGCGGGATGCCCGAGTGGCGCAGCAGCAGCTGCAACAGCTGGGCGGAGCGCTCCACCGAGTTGTTCACGCTGTCGACGAGCTCGGGCATGCGCTCCACCTCCACACCGTCGGTGATCTCGAGCGCCGCGAGCTGGGCATTCTCGACGACCGAGGCCAACAGCTTCTGGTAGAGCAGGTCGGCCTTCGACTCGAGGCGACCCTGAGAGAAGCGGTTGCTCTCGACGATGCGCTCCTGGAAGCGACGGCGCGCGGCGTCGGCGGCCTTGCGCGCGCTGAGGTCGGCGATCACCACCACGAAGCCGAGCACGCGTCGCGGGGCCGAGAACACCGGGTCGGCGCGCACCAGCACCGGTCGCGTGCCGCCACCTTCGGCCAGGAGCTCGGCCTCGCCCCGCCAGGTCTGCCCGCGCTGTACGAGCTCGTGCAGCCGCCGCAGCACCTTCATCGGGCTGTGGAACAGGCGCGGGAGATCCTCGAGGCGCTCGAGCGTCGCGTGCTGCGGTGGGAGCAAGGCCTCGAACGCGTCGCTGGCCATCAGCAGCCGGGCTTCGGCGTCGGCGACGATGACGGCCTGCTCGGATCGCTGCACCTGGCGCCGGACCAGATCGAGCTGGTGCTGGGCGATGAGCATGCGGACCGAGCGGAACTGCACGACGACGTCGGTGACCGTGTCGCCGATGAGCCGCGCCGTGGTCAGCGACGCGGCCGTCCACGGCTCGGAGGTGCCCTCGACGACCTGATGCCACTGCGCGAACGAGCGCCGCGGCGACAGATCCGACGGGCTGTTGCCGATGGTCACCGGCTTGAACGGGTTGCCGCCCCACGTCACGGTGCGCACCTGCTCGGTGCGGAACCACACCAGGTAGTCGCCCGGTTGATTCGACACCGGCGTCGCGACCAGGCCGCTGGCGACACCGACCAGCGGCGCGAAGGCGGGCTCCTCGAGCGCGAGCGAAGCGGTCGCGAACATCTCCTGGCCGGCGCCGTGGAGATCCTTGCGATCGAGCCAGCGGCCGATCTCCCGCAGGTGCTCGGTGCTCGGCACCTCGCCGGTCGTCATCACCTGGTCCTCGAGCAGCAGCGCGGCACCCGTGGCGCCCACCGGCGCGAGGATCGACTGGGCGCTGTCGAACAGCGCGCTGCGCCAGTCGCCGTCGCGGGAGATCGCCTCGATCATGCGGTGCTCGAGGCGGCGCACGGCGAGCTCCGCCTGCGACTGCGCGAAGCTCTCGAGCGCGGCGATGCGCGTGCCGATGACCTCGGCCAGGAGTTCGCACATCGCCCGCAGCTCGTAGCCGATGAACCGCGGCTGGTAGTGGTGACACGCGACCAGGCCCCACAGCCGGCCGCCGACCAACAGCGACACGACGAGCGTCGCGCCGACGCCCATGTTCTTGAGGTACTGGATGTGGATCGGGGACATGCTCCGCGTGAAGCACAGCGACATGTCGAGATCGGCGCCCGTCAGCGGCGAGTGGCGCGGGGTGATCGGCACCGGCTCGTACTCGACGTCGACGAGCACGCGCACGCGGTTGCGCTCGTAGAGGCGCCGGGCGATCTGCGGGATGTCGGAGGCCGGATAGCGGTTGCCGAGCAGCGGATCGAGCTTGGGCTCCTTCTGCTCGGACAGCACCTCGCCGTGGCCGTCGTCGTCGAAGCGATAGACCATGACGCGGTCGTAGCCGACGAGGCTGCGGAAGATGCGGGCGGTCTCGTCGCACAGCGCCCGGATCGACGCCGACACGACGATGCTCTGCAGGGCGCGCTCGACCTCGTCGACCAGATCCAGGGCAGGGTCGGCGCGCTCGAGCTCCAGCACGAGTCCACCGCTCGGCGGGCGGTGCAGCAGACCGTCGAACTCCGCGGCGGGCTCGCCGATGCGGCAGCGCACGGCGACCGGCAGGACGTCGAGGGGCTTGCCGAGGTGCGGGCGCAGGCGAGCGTCGAGATCGGGGCACAGCCGCTGCAGCGGCGCGCCGAGTGGCGCCTGGCCCAGGCCGAGGAACGTTGCCGCGTTGGCGCTGGCCTGCACGACCTCGAGCTCGGGCTCGCGGAGCACGAGCAACGCGCCGTGGGGCTGGATGGAGCCCGCGAGGTGGATCTGCTCGCGCTCGCAGTTGGACAGGTCGGCTTGGCCGAACGCCGGCGAGTCGTGGGCCACGTCAGTCATCCTGCGGAGAGCGATCGGGATCCTCCGTGGCACCGAGGCCCGCGGCGCGGCGGTCCAGCATGGTGCGGAGATCCTCGCGACGACGCGCGACCATGTCGTCTGCGGCGGCGCGGTTCCCCCGGGCGATCTCGCGGGCGGCCTCGATCGAGCTGCGCTCCACCGCGGCGATGGTCTCCTGCACGACGTCGCGGAGCAACGCCTTGCTCACGCGCTTCGCGTCGGCGGCCGCGGACGGCTGCTGGCGCACGAGCACGCCGATGAAGGGCGGCTGCTCCCCGGAGCTCCCGGTGGCGGACAGCTCGATCTCGACGACCGCGCCGCGCTCGTTGGTCAGGGTCGTGGTGAGGCCGGCCAGCGGTCCCGAGCGGCGCACGCGATCGAGGATGGTGTCCGCATCGGCACCGGCGCGCGACAACCATCGGCCCAGCCGCTGGCCGAGCACCGCGTCCGCGTAGGGTTCGTCGACGAGGGTGAGGAAGGCTCGGTTCGCCAGTCGGACGAGCCCGTCGCGATCGACGATCACGAAGCCCTCCGGGAGGCGCTCGATCACGTCCTCGAGGCGCATCGTCGAGGGCGGCTCGATGCCACGGTCGAGCCGCGTCGCGCTCGGGGACAGCTGCAGTACGAATACCGGCGCGGGATCGACCTCGAGCAGCGACGCGCGGACGAGCCAGCCCCGGCGCTCGGGCCCGAGGTGCAGCACGATGCCGGGCGCCTTGCCCTGCTCGCGGACCCTCGCCAGCATGGCGACGAAGGCGGTCCGCTGCGCCTCGAGGATGTCCGGGACGAGCTGCCGCTCGCGGCTGACGCCGAGGGCCTCGATGGCGCACGGGTTGGCCTCGACGATGCGGCCCCCATCGACGTCGAGGAGCAAGACCGGCTGCGTCGCGGTCTCGAAGAGCAGGCGATAGCGCGTCTCGACCTCGCGGAGCTTCCACGCGTCGCGCTCCATCGAGGCCTGATCGGCGATGACCCGGGCCCGCAGATCGGCGACCGCCTCGAGGCTGCGGCCGATCGCGATGAGGCCGGCGTCCTCGCCCAGGCGCACCGTCGTGTACTCGACCGCCAGCTCGAGGCCGCTGGGGAACACCTGGCGCACCTGGTGGAACGACGAGACGCCCGTCACGCGGGCGTCCTCGAGCATGCGAAGGATCTCGGCGTTGCCGCCCTGGCCGACGGTGTCGGCCCACGGTCGCCCGACCCAGTCGGCGATTTCCTCGTCGGCGATGGCGCTCGAGAGGGCGGCGTGGCGGATCACACCCGTGAGGTCCAGCCTCAGGGTGACGTCCGGCTGCGCGAAGTTGACGCTGGTCATCCAGGCTTCTCGGATCTCGCGGGCGCGCGGTCCCAGATCCGAAGTGGATCCGTACCCTTCGAGATGTAGAGGTTTTTCGCCCACGCGGCCATGTTTTTCGCGATACGCGTGTGTGAGCATCGCGCCGCGGGAAGTTCCGAATGACGTCGACGGCCTCCTTTGCAGACCTCCTGCGCACGCGCACCGCGGCGCTGCACCACCGGGCCGAGCGCTCCGGCGTGATCCACGACATTCTCGTCGGTCGGGTCAATCGGGGCTCCTACGTGCAGTTTCTGCGCAATCTGCTGCCGGCCTATCGCGCGCTGGAGACGGGCCTGGATCGGCATCGCGCCCGCGCCGGGAGCCAGGGTGTGGGCGCGTTGCATCACCCCGCGGTGCTGCGCGCGGCGGCGATCGAGCGTGACCTCGCGACGCTCGCGGGCGAGGACTGGCCGCGGGCGTCGTCGGGCTTGCCCGAGGGCGAGCGCTACGCGCGGCGGGTCGAGGCGGCGGCCGAGGGCGACGGCGCCGGCCTCATCGCCCACGCCTACACCCGCTACCTCGGGGACCTGGCGGGCGGCCGAATCCTCGGCCGCCGCGTCGGCGCGTCGCTCGGGCTCCCCCCCACGGCCCTGTCGTTCTACGCGTTCCCGGGGATCGACGACGTCTCGGCCTTCGCCCGTGCGTATCGATCGACCATCGACGCGCTCGGCGACCGGCTGGTCGCGCCCGAGCCGGTCATCGAGGAGGCCATCGTCGCGTTCGATCTCAACATCGCGCTGTCCGAGGCGGTGGCCGCCGGCTAGTCCAACACCTCGACGCGGTCCCGGTCCTCCCCGAGCTCCACGCGGCGCGAGCCGAGGAAATCCGGCAGATCGCCGTTGAGCGCCGCGTAGATCGCCGGCACCACACCCATCGCGGTCTCGGTGCGCCACGAGAAGACATAGTCGGCGCCGGCCTCGTACATCGGTGCGATGTCGGCGAGGCGGATCGCGTTGACGACGATCTGCGCATCCGGAGCGATGCGTCGCAGCTGCCGCGCGAGCTCGAGGTTGGTGATGCCCTTCAAGATGTCGTCGGGGATCGTGCACACCACGACCTCGGCCGCGTCGACGCCCGTGTGCGCGAGCGTTGCCGGGTTGGCGATGTCGCCATAGACGACCCGCGCGCCGCGATCGCGGATCTTGTCGTGCAGCGCGACGTTGAAGTCCACGACGAGCACGTCGGACAGCAGGTCGGCGTGGCGCCGCTCGAGCTCGAAGAGCAGCGACGAGGCCAGGCGGTGGAATCCGAGCAGGACCACCCGCGGCGGCGCCTCCTGCTGCGGTGCGGCGGCCTTGCGATCGCCCTCGCGGATGCCGACCATCGCCAGCAGCGGGCCGAGCCGGTGGTGCAGCGGGTCGGCCACCGTGAACAACCCCGGCGTGACGATGGCAGTGAGCACGAAGGCGAAGATCACGACGCTGACCAGCTCGCCGTCGATGTGGCCGAGCGACAGACCGAGGTAGGCGATGACGAGCGCGAACTCCGAGACCTGCGCCAGCTTGGTCGACGTGGTCACCGCGTGGCGGCGATCGAGGCCGGTGGCGAACAGCAGCGGGAAGAACACCACGTAGCGCAGGGCGGTCATCACGGCGGCGAGCACGAGGGCGACCAGGAGCACCGCGGCGCCGTCGGGGATCGGGATGCTCATGCCCAGCGCGACGAAGAACAGCGTGATGAAGAAGTCGCGGAGGTTGCCGACCTTCGCCATCACCTCGTGGGCATAGGGGAACGAGGCGATGCTCGCGCCCGCCACCAACGCGCCGAGCTCCATCGACACCGACGGCTCGACCGGCAGCCCCAGCGCGTGGGCCCACGGGCCGAGCTGGCCGGCGAAGGTGCCGAGGCCGAAGCACCAGCCCAACGCCAGCGTGACCACCAGCTCGGGTGACTTCGCGACCCTGCGGAACGCCCAAGGCAGCACGAATCGCGTCGCCGCCCAGGCCAGTACGATGACCAGCACCACGCCGAGGAGCGTGCCGAGCAGCGGTGCGACGTCGGGTTGCTCGAGGTTGGGCTGCAGCGCAAGCAGCACGATCGCCCAGATGTCCTGGAAGATGAGCAGGCCGATGCACAGCCGGCCGTCGACGGTGTCCATCTGCAGGCGTTCTTGCAGCACCTTGACCACGAGCAGCGTCGAGGAGAACGCGCTGGCGAGGGCGAGGTACAGCGGCTCGAAGCCGCTGCCGCCGACGCCGAGGTCGAGCATCGCGACCACGCTGAACGCCCCGAACGCGACCGCCACCGACAGCGGCACCTGCAGCAGACCGGTCAGCATGAGCGTGCGACCGCTGGCGAGGAGCGCCCGCAGGTCGAGCTCGAGGCCGATGAGGAACAACAGCAGCACGAGGCCGAGCCCGGCGATCGTCTCGATCGCCTCGCGATCGTTGACGAGGCCGAGGCCGACCGGGCCGACCAGCAGGCCGGCGAGGATGAAGCCCGCGATGCTCGGCAGGCGCAACACGCCGCTGACGAGCGCGAGCACGGCGGCGGCGAGGAAGCAGACCGCGATGCCGGCGACCAGCGGCGCGGGGCCGCCCCCGGCGGCGAGGAGCGGGGTGACGAATGCGGACGAATCGATGCGAACCAGGGCATGGATCATGCGAGAGACTCCCGAGGTGGCGGTGGATCAGGCGCTGCGAGCGGGCGCGCTAGCAGGGCGGTCCACGGCACGACGGGGCCTCGCACGGGCGGTGCGACGGCGCGAACGAAGGGGCGCGCGGCGGTTCGACGACGCCGGACGCGGAGATCGAAAGGGGAGGGTCGCGCCGCGGCGGCGCGCTGCTCGGGGCGCGGATCGCCTCGTGGCCGTCGGGCCCGAGCTCGGCCTCGAGGCACGGCCGGCGCAGCTGCGAGCCGCGATCATCGGGCGCCGCGCCGAGGACGGTGCCCGGCGGCTCGGCGCGGGCGTGCACGGGCGCGGCAGCGCTCCACCACGTCAGCAGCGCCACGAGCAACCGCAACCATCTCACGCACGCGGGCATACGAGGACGTCACTGTGACACAGCGATGCGCGGGGTGGAACCCATCGGGAAAAGCGAGCGTTCGCGCCCTCGAGTCAGGCCGAGTGCACCACCGCGCCGCCGACGACGGTCGCGATGACCTCGGCCGCGCGCAGCGCCGCAGGATCACGCGCATCGAGGACGCGATCGAACGCGGTGAGATCGGCGGCCATGCCGACGCGCAGCATGCCGAGCTCGCGCTCGCGGTGCACCGCGAACGCGGCGGCGCGCGTGAACGCGGCGAGTGCCTGATCGAGATCGAGCCGCTGATCCGGCAACCAACCCCCCGCGGGCGCGCCGTGCTCGTCCTGGCGCGTGACCGCGGCGTGGATGCCGAAGATCGGGTCGACGCGCTCGACCGGGAAGTCGCTGCCGAAGGCCAGGGGCACGCCGGCGTCGAGGAAGCGCCGCCACGCGTAGGCGCCGGGCAGACGCGCCGCGCCGACGCGATCGGGCACCCACGGCATGTCGCTGGTCGCGTGGGTCGGCTGCATGCTCGCGATGACGCCGAGCTCGGCGAAGACGGCGATGTCCTCGGGCGCGACGATCTGGCAGTGCTCGATGCGGGGGCGGACGTCGACGCGACGGGCCTCGGCGAGCGCGACGCGATACGCGGCGAGCACCGCACGGTTCGCGGCGTCGCCGATCGCGTGGGTCGCCGGCTGCCAGCCGCCGGCGAAGCAGCGGCGCGCGAGCATGCCGAGTTGCTCCGCGTCGTGCTGCAGCAGTCCGCGGTGGCCCGGTCGATCGTCGTAGTCGGCGAGCATGGCCGCGCCGCGACTGCCGAGCGCACCGTCGGCGTAGATCTTCACGCCGCGCAGCAGGTACCTCGCGCCCGGCGTGGGAGCGTCGGGTCCGCCGCGGGCCTCGGTGAGGTCGGCGGCGAGCCACGCCTCGTCGGCGTAGGCGTGCACGCGCAGGGGCAGCGCGCCCTCGGATACCAGCGCGCGGTAGATCGCGTCGGCCTCGCGGCCGATCCCCATCTCGTGCACGCCGGTCAGTCCGCGGGCGGTCGCATGCGCGGCGCCGGCGAGGATCCAGCGCCGCACGTCGTCGGCGGTGCCGGCCGGCGGTGACACGAGCTCCATCGCGGCGTCGACGAGCACGCCGGTCGGATCACCGGCGGCATCGCGGAGGATCTCGCCGCCCGGTGGGGCCGCGCGGTCGCGATCGATCCCCGCGGCGCGCAGCAGCGCCGCGCTGGCCCACCCGGCGTGGCCGTCGACACGGCGCAGCCACACCGGCCGATCGCCGAACGCCGCGTCGAGGGCCGCGTGATCCGGCATCGTCGCGGGCGTCCAGAGGTTCTGATCCCAGCCGCGCCCGAGGAGCCAGCCTTGATTCGGGCCGTGCGTCCGCAGTCGATCGATCACTTCGGCGACCGATCGCGACCCGCGGAGATCGACGACCTCCAGCGACTGTCCGAGCCCGACGAGGTGCGCGTGGGCGTCGACCAGGCCCGCGGTCGCCATGCCGCCCTGCAGCTCGACGACGCGCGCGCGAGCACCCACCGCGCGCGCGACCGCGTCGGCGCGGCCGACCGCGACGATCGTCCCGCCGCGGCACGCCACGGCCTCGACGCGGGGGGTGTCCGGATCGCCGGTCCAGATGGTTCCGCCGCGGACGAGGAGCTCGCCGGTCGCGGTGGGCGCGGCTGACGGCCCGCGGCGCGTGCAGGCGGCCGTCGCCGCGGCCAGGGTGCACAGGAATCGACGACGCGGCACTCGCATGCCGCGTGAGGCTATCGCAATCCCGTGGTCACTCGCACGGCGCGTCGATGAGGAACGACACCCGCGACAGGGCGAGGACCTCCTCGGTGTCGCCGAGGACGAGCGGCATGCCGCAGGCGTCGTGGAACGCCGCCGCGTAGGCGGTCGCATCGTCCATCGCCGCGACGTCGGGAAGGCCCGGGATGACGAGATCGTAGCGCTCGCCGGGCTGCAGGACCTCGCCGTGCACGTTCGCGTCGATCGACACCGAGATCGTCCCGGTGGCCTCGTCGCTCAGATCGACGGTCAGGCAGGGGATCGCGCCGAGGGCGATCGCCTCGGGGCTCGCGTCGGGGTCGCAGTCGAGCCCGCCGGCGACGCGCACGCCCGCAGCGTCGCGCAGCTCGAGCTTGCGCACGTTGGTCGGCGAGGGGTCGAACTTGTTCGAGAAGCGGACGACGAATTCGCTGCAGGCGTCGATCTGGAGGTCGTCGGTCGGGAACGCCGAGCCGGGGACCACACGGAACTGCGCAGTCTCGAAGACGTGCACGGCGCGACCCTCGAGCGTGCCGCCTGCGGCCGAGCGGATGTGCTGCGGTGCGCTGTCGTCGGCGAACTCGAGCCGATACGTCGAGCCCGAGCACAGCGCGACATCGTAGTCGGCGTCGAGCTCGGGCAGGAACTGGGGACGCACGTCCTCGGTCGGCGCGGGCCCGGGCACGCGTCCGCGCCCCGCGGCGCAGCTCTCGGCGACGCCGCGCAGCTGACCCCCCAGATCGGCGAGGCGGATCTCGAGCTGGGCGAGCTCGGAATCCCACCGCAGTCCGCCGCGCCGTAGCACGCCTTGGATCGCCCAGCCGTCCGCCGGGGAGGGGGCGACCGTCTCCTCGGCTGTGCCCAGCGGCGGAGCACACCAGGTCTGCACCACCGCCGCGCACTCCGGCAGCGCCGCGCTCTGCTCGTCGCAGGTGCACTGCCAGGCCGCGTCCAGGCTGGGGTCGCGATCGAAGCGTGGCAGCGGCGTCACGCCGGGCTGCATCAGCGGATCGCACATCGCGTCGCCACCCAACGCGGGGTCACAGCACTCGGCCGCCTCGGCGCCGTCGCCATCGGCGTCGCAGGTCACCAGGCGATCTCCCGCCGCGCCGTGCTCGTAGTCCGACGCAGCGACGTAGCACGCGGTCGCGGCGATGTCGTCGAAGCGCGCGTCCACGCAGTAGCCGGTCGGCCCGGTGGTGCCGGCGCTGGCGGTGCACGTCACCGTCCACGGCGCGCGGCACGTGCCACCGTCGCAGTCGGCCCCGGCGTCGCAGGCACGGCCTTGCTCGTCGCTGCCGATGCAGCGCCAGCCCTCGTCGCAGGTCGCGTCGTCCGTGCACGCGGCACCGAGCGTCTCGAGCGCAGCGGGACGCAGATCGGGGTGGGTCTCGCGGAGCTTGTCGTACAGTGGCATGGGCCAGCTCTGCACGCCGCCGTCCCACGCGTAGCGGTGCAGCGCCGGGTCGAGCGAGCGATCCACCGCGGGGACGAAGTCGCGGCACTCGGTGTAGCGATCGCCGTCGGGATCGCACGTGATCGCGGTGCCCGCCGCCGGATCGCGCCGCTCCCCCTGCGCGGTGACGCCGTACTTCGCGATCGCGGTCGACAGCTGGTGGTCGCATGCGTTGCAGCAGGTGTCGTCGCCCTGCTCGGGGGTCGAGCAACTGTTCTGCAGCGCCGAGGTCAGACCGGACGTCGGGACGAAGCTCGCCTCGGTCGCGAGTCGCAGCGGCCGCAGTGTGCCGCCGTCGTCCCGGGTGGCGCTGCAGAGCGTGTCGAGGGTCGCGGGAGTCCACGCCACGCCCTGGTCCTCGAGTCGATCGATGCAGGTGAAGTTGCGGGCCGCGACCGAGATCGTCGGCGCGCTGTTGGTGTCCGGATCTGCAAAGGTCATGCGATACCGTGTCCCGGGCCCGTGCAGCGTCACCGCGCCGGTGGCCCACCAGTAGGGCTCCTCGCGGCCACCGGCGGGGGCCAGACGCACCCGCTCGAACGACGGACGTTCGACGTCGGTGGCGAAGCCGACCTCGATTCCGAAGGCGGCGACCACGGCCGCGGGGCGGCAGTACTCCTCGGGCCCCAACGGCGAGGCCTGGGCCTCCGGAGTGTCGACGCAGGCGCCGACGATCTCGCCGCCGTGCATCACCGTCGGCAGCTCGTCCGGGCAGCGATCGCCCTCGCAGGTCCCGGTGCCCAGGAGGTGGATCTTCGCGGCGTAGACGTTCGGCATCGAGAGCCGCGTGATGGCGAAGTCGGGATCGCAATCGGCGACGCAGTCGCCCGCGGTGGTGTCCGCGCTCGCGCCGGACGAGCCGCTGTTCGCGGCGTCGGTGCCCGAGGAGTCGTAGGCACCCACGATGCCGCGGTCGCCACCGCAGGCGGCGAGGTGCAGGGTGCACAGGGAGGCGAGGCCGAGTCGTCGATGTCGTGCGCGCGTCATTCGATCGCCTTTCCCACGGGCTCAGCGATCCGTGTCGTCCGCGTTCGATCGCGCGTCGACGCAGGCGTCGATGCTGGCGCCCGGGAATCGCCGGCGCATCGCGATGGCCTCGGCGCGGGCCTGCGACCGATCACCCGCGGCGCACAGCGCCTCGATGCGCAGGGTCAGGCGATCCTCGAGCATCTGTCCGCTCGGGAACGCCTGCGCGTGCGCGTCGAGGATCGCCAAGGCCCCCTGGGGATCGCCCGCGCGGAGGGCTCGATGGGCGCGCCTCAAGAGCGCGCTCTCGATCACCAACGCGTCGGTGTCGTCGGTGTTCGCCGGCTCGGTCGGTCCCTGGGCTCGCGGCGATCGTGCGGCGGGGCGCGTCGTCGTCGGGGCGACGATCGCGGGCCCGATCGGCGGGGCCGATCCCGGCTCGGGTGGGACCGCGACCGGCATCGGCGCCGGGCGCTCGCGATCGACGGCCCCGTGCACGCGTCGCGCCGCCTCCACGTCGACGGCTTGGGTTCGGTCCGCGCTGGTCTCGACGAGCGTTGCGGCGTGGGGCGCGACGGCGATGCCGAGCACCACTCCGGCCGCGAGCGCGGCGGCGGCGATCCAAGCGATGGGCATCCTCGTCGGGGGCCGGGGGCCGGCGTCGAGCGTCGCCGCCGGATCGCCGGTCTCGAGCGTCGCCTCGATCTGCGACCAGATCGCGGCGCGCTGCGTCGGCGCGAGCGCTCGCTGCCGACGGAACGCGTCGAGCAACGCAGAGGCGCGGGGATCGTTCGACGTCATCGCTTCGCCTGCCCCTCGCGTTCGAGCGCGTCGACCCATCCGGCGAAGGCCTGCCGAGCGGCGCGCAGTCGGCCGTAGACGGTGTTGAGGTTGCAGTCGAGCGCGCGGGCGACCTCGACCGCGGACATGCCCTCGATGTCGGTCAGCGCGAAGACCAGCCGGCGGTCCTCCGGCAAGGACACGAGGAAGGCCTCCACGAGGGCCGCGGCGCGCTGGCGGGCGATCGCTTCGTCGGGCGCAGCGTCCGCGGCGGGGCTCGGGACTGCGTGCAGTCTGCGGACGTGGCGGGCCGCCGCGCGCTGATGGTGCATCACGACGCGCCGTGTCACGCCGTACAGCCAGCTCCGAAGGGAGCCGCGGGCCGCATCGAACTCGGAGAAGCGCCGGTGGGCGACGATGAACACGTCGTGGACGACGTCGTCGACCGCGGCTTGCGGCACGCCGAGGTGGCCAGCGATGCGGACCACGAAGTCGGCGTGCGTGCGGTACAGCTCGGCGAGCGCGCGGCGTCGCGGATCCGCCGCGGCGCGCTGGCCCTCGCTGGGGGTGGGACTCGGCACCGGCGGGCATTTCCCGGGTCGCGCCGGATCCGTGCGGGGCACCGGCGATTTCACGGCAGGCGGACCTCGACCCCGAACACGCCGCGCCCCGACACCGGGCTGACCCGGTCGAGGGTCGCGAGGCCGGCGATGGCGAAGGCGTGGTGACGCAGGGGCACGACGACCTCGGCCCGTGCGAGCACGGCGACGCGCGCGGTCAGCCGCCAGTGCACGCCGGTCGCGCCGACGAGCGCGGTCCACCACAGCGACGCGCTGCGCCGATCCTCGAGGCCGAAGCCACGGCCGCGCAGGCGACCGACGTCGAGGCCGCCGCACCACGGCAGCTCGAGTCGCGTGGTCGGCCGCACCACGCCGCACAGCCGGGCGCCGGCCTCGAGCAGATCGATCGCGGCGCCGACCTGCGGATCCTCGAGGGCGCGCACGCGGACCGGCGCGCGCCAGGCCCCGACGAGCTCGGCACGCAGCGCACCGTGGACGATGCCGAGGCCGAGCGCCGGGCCGAGCCCCACGCCGGGCAGCGCGCCGCCGTCGATCGCGAGCGCGGCCCAGCCGAGCGCGCGGGTCCGACGGCGCGCCGGGGCCGGACGCGGGGGCATGCCGACCGCTCGACGCACCGTCGGTGCGCGGGGCTCTGGCGCGACGACGGCGATCCCGTCGGCGAGCGGCGCGGGCTCGGGCACGATCGGGGCGGCCGCGGCCGGAGCCGCGGCAACGCTCTCCTCCACGTGCAGCGGATCGATCGCGATCGCGGTGGCGAGCGCGGCCGCGTCGACCACGGCCTCGCAGCTCCGGCCCGCGAAGCGCCGTGGCGTCCGCCCCTCGTCGAGCGTGGTCTCGATCGTCCAGGCGTCGCCGTCCTGCACGACCACCGCGGCGACGCGCACCGCGGGCGTCCGCGAGTCGGCGAGGTGGCGCGCCAACGCATCGACGAAGCGATCGCGCGGACACGACTCCGGCGCGGACCACTGCAGCTCGACGCTCGGCGCGTGGGCGTGCGCGGTCGCACCGATGCCCCACGTCACGGCGAGGGCCCCGACACGCGCTGCCCAGCCCTGCACGGCGCCGAGCCAACGCCCGAGCCGCACTGGGCTTACGCCGCCGTGCTCACAGCTTCCAGTACTCGCGCTGGCGCTCGATCACCGCGCGGAGATCCGACTCGGCGCGGCTCGACGAGCGCGGATCCGCCGGCGGCGGCGTGTCCCCGGTGAGCACGTCGATGCAGGCGTGGACGCTCTTGGCCAGGCCGGCCAGGTCGTAGCCGCCCTCCAGGGAGAGCATCAGCGGCGCGCGTTGGGTCGCGGCGAACTGCTTGACCTCGCCGCACAGGGTCGCGAAGCCCTCTTCGGTGAGCTCCATGCCGCCGAGCGGATCGTCGCGGTGGGCGTCGAAGCCCGCCGAGACGAGGACGAGATCGGGCCCATACTGCTCGGCGATCGGCAGGATCACCTCGCGGAAGACCCGCGCGTAGTCGCCGTTGCCGGCGCCTGCCTGCAGCGGGACGTTCACCGTGTAGCCGAGGCCGTCGCCCGTCCCCGACGCCCGCGCCTCGCCGGTGCCCGGGTACAGCGGGGCCTGGTGCACGCTGAAGAACAGCACCGAGTCGGTGTCGTAGAAGATCGACTCGGTGCCGTTGCCGTGGTGCACGTCCCAGTCGATGACGACGATGCGGCGCTTGCCGTGGGCGGCCCGGGCGTGCGCTGCTGCGATCGCGATGTTGTTGAACAGGCAGAAGCCCATGCCGCGGTTCGCCACCGCGTGGTGACCCGGTGGACGCACGAGCGCGAACGCGTTGTTCGAGCGCCCGGTGCACACCGCGTCGACACCCTTGGCCGCCGCCCCCGCGGCGAGCACCGCGGCGCGCACGCTGTCCGGAGAGAGGTGCGTGTCGGGATCGAGGCTGCCGTACTGACCCGCGAGCTCACCGACCCGCGCGATGTGATCGAACGAGTGCACCCGCGCGATCTCTTCTTCGGTCGCGGCGCGCGCGGGTTCGATCCGCGAATTGGTCAGCGAGCGCAGGCTCAGCACCGCCTCGATCGCGCGCAGACGATCGGATCGCTCCGCGTGGCCGGGGCCTGGGTCGTGTTCGATCATCCGCTCGTCGAAGAGCAGAAGCGTCTCGAGCATGGGAAGAGTCTCCGCCACGATCCTGTGTCGCGAGGTGTCGCGAGCCGTCGCGACCGAGCATAGCCGCACCGGCGCGCGCCGGATCGATCAAACGTCACCAGGACCCGCGGCGCGGGCGAGCGACGCCGGCGGCGGTCGACACCCGCGCTGCGCCCTGCCGGTCCCGTCCGTGCGCGGCTCGGGGCCGGCCGTTGACGAAACCCGCGCGGCCCCCGACACTCCCGCGTCGTCGGCCTCGAAGGTGCGGCGCCGCGCACGGGCGACCCGAGCGTGGAGTCGCAGCACGCACCGCCGACGACGGGAGCCGAGGCCAGCGATGATCGTGATGAAGTTCGGCGGGAGCTCGGTCGCGAACCGGGCGCAGATCGAGAAGGTCATGGCGATCGTCGCCAGCCACCGCGAGCGATCTCCGGTCGTCGTGTTGTCGGCGCACAAGGGGATCACCGATGCGTTGATCGACGCCGCGCGCGCGGCCGCCGGCGGTGCGGACTCCGGCGAGCGCGTCATCGCCCGACAGACCGAGATCGCGACCTCGCTCGACTGCTCGCCCGAGCTGCTGTCGCCGCTGTTCGCCGAGATCCGCGATCTCCTCCGCGGCATCCGCCTGGTGAAGGAGCTGTCGGCGCGCAGCCTCGATTACATCTCGAGCTTCGGCGAGCGCATGAGCGTGCGCTGCATCGCCGACTTCTTCGCCCGCGAGGGCCTGCCGGCGCTCGGCTTCGACGCCTGGGATCTCGGCTTCATCACCGACTCCAACTTCGGCCGCGCGCGGCCGACCGCGGGCTTCGACGCCCGCATGCGCGAGGGCCTGAAATCGAAGGTCCCCTCGGGGATGGTGCCGGTCGTCACCGGCTTCGTCGGCATGAACGAGGCCGGCGAGATCACCACCGTGGGCCGCAACGGCAGCGATCTCACCGCCAGCCTGATCGGCGCGGCGGTGCGCGCCGAGGAGGTCCAGATCTGGAGCGACACCGACGGCGTGATGTCGGCCGATCCGTCGGTCGTGCCCGCCGCCCGCAGCATCCCGACGATGCGCTTCGACGAGGCCGCCGAGCTGGCGTACTTCGGCAGCCGCGTGCTCCACCCCTCGACGCTGCTGCCGGCCATGACCGGTGACATCCCGGTCCGGGTGATGAACACCAACCGGCCCTCGCACCCGGGCACGGTGATCACCGGCACGACCAACCCCGACGCGCCCGAGGTCACCAGCATCGCGTACAAGGAGCGGCAGGCCGTGCTGCACCTGACCTCGACGCGGATGTTCGAGCAGGTCGGCTTCATGGCCGACGTCTTCGCCACCTTGGCGCGCCACCACGTGGACGTCGACATGATCTCGACCTCCGAGGTCAGCGTGTCGGTGTCGAGCTACAACGTCCGCGCGCTCGAGGCCGCGATGGCCGAGCTGTCGGCGCTGGGCGAGTGCGAGTTGCACCGCGGCAAGACCATCCTGTCCATCGTCGGGCAGAACCTCGCCCAGACCCGCGGCATCGGGGGGCGAATCCTGCAGTGCATCGCCGACGCCGGCGTCAACGTCGAGATGATGACGTTCGGCATCGGCAGCATCAACTTCACCGTGGTCATCGACGACGCCGACATCGGCAAGGTCGTGCCGGTCCTGCACGGACGCCTGTTCGAGGTGTAGCGGTGGCGTAACCCCGGGACTGGGGCTACGTTTCCCAGCCAGGTCCGCATGCACCCCCTGCTCGAACGCGCCGCGCTCCGCCTCGATCCCGGGCCCGCCGTCCCCCACGGCGTCCGCGACGTCGACGGGCCCGCCGCGCTCGGCTGCGAGTGGCTCGAGGCCGACGGGCTGGGTGGCTTCGCGTCGGGCACCGCGCTGGGGATCCGCACCCGCCGCTACCACGGCGCCCTGCTCGTCGCCGCGCCGACGCCCGCGGATCGGTTCCTGCTCGTGCAGGGCACCGAGGCCTGGGTCGAGACCGCCGCGGGCACGTTCGCCCTCAGCACGAACCTCTATCACAACCTCTACGAGGGGGACGTCGTCTACCCCGAGGGCATCGCCCACCTGCGCGAGTTCGCGGCCGAGCCGTGGCCGCGATGGCGCTTCGATCTGCCCGACGGCACGCGCATCGTCGCCGAGCTGTACGTGCCGCGGGGCACCAGCGCGGTGGTGTGCACGTGGTCGCGGGAGTTCGGGCACGGCCCCGCGACGCTGCGGGTGCGGCCGCTGCTCGGGCCCCGCGATCCCCACGCCCTGCACGCCACCAACGGCGCGCTGTCGCAGCACGCCCTCGTCCGCGATCGCCACGTCACGTGGACGCCGTACGCCGGGGTGCCCCCGATCGCGGCGGCGAGCTCCGGGGAGTACGCGCAGGCGCCGGTGTGGTTCCACGGCGTGGTCTACGTCGAGGAGCGCGAACGCGGCCTGCCCGAGCGCGAGGACGTGTTCTCGCCCGGGACGTTCGCGTTCGACCTGGCGGCCGAGCGCGCGGTGCTGCTGATGGGCACCGTCGATGCCCTCGGCGATGTCGGCGTGCAGACGAGCGCCTCGACGCAGGAGGCCCGCTGGCGGCGCGCCGAGTCGGATCGTCGCCGCGATCCCCGGGTCCGCGCGCGCGATGCCTATGTCGTGCGCCGCGGCGACGCGCCGGCGATCATCGCCGGCTATCCTTGGTTCGGCGAGTGGGGCCGCGACACCTTCATCGCGATGCGCGGCCTGTGCATGACGGGCCACGCCGGCGCGCCCGCGCGGCTCGACGAGGCCGCCGCGCTGCTCGAGGGTTGGGTCGACACCGTTCGCGACGGCATGGTGCCCAACCGCCTGCCCGATCGCGGCGGCGCGCCGGAATACAACGCCGTCGACGCGTCGCTGTGGTTCGGCGTCGTCGCGTGCGAGCTCGTCGACGCCTGCGCCGCGTCGACCCAGCCGTTGTCGCCCGAGCGCACCACGGCGCTGCTGGACGCAGTGTTCCGGATCATCGATGGCTTCTGTGCCGGCACGCGCCACCGCATCCGGGTCGACGACGACGGCCTGGTCGCCGCGGGCGAGCCGGGCGTGCAGCTGACGTGGATGGACGCGAAGATCGGCGACTGGGTCGTGACGCCGCGCATCGGCAAGCCGGTCGAGGTCCAGGCGCTGTGGTTGAACCTGCTGATGCTCGCGGCCCGTCACCGGCCCGCGCTCGCCGAGCTCGCGGCCCGCGGTCGCGCGAGCTTCGAGCGGCGGTTCTTCTGCGAGGAGCGCGGGTTCCTGTTCGACGTCGTCGATGTCGACCACGAGCGCGGTCGCAACGACGCGAGCCTGCGGCCCAACCAGATCTACGCCGTCGGTGGCCTGCCGCACGCGGTGGTCGACGGGCCGCGCGCGCGCGCCATCGTCGATGCGGTCGAGGCGGCGCTGCTCACTCCGCTCGGCCTCCGCAGCCTCGCGCCGGGCGAGCCCGGCTATGCGCCGTACTACCGCGGTGGGGTGCGCGAGCGCGACGGCGCCTACCACCAGGGCACCGTGTGGCCGCATCTGCTCGGGCCGTTCGTCGAGGCGTGGCTGCGCGTGCACGGCAACAGCCCGGCGAACCGCGCGACGGCGCGCGAGCGCTTCCTCGGGCCGTTGCGCGCGCACCTCGGCGCGGCGGGCCTCGGTCACGTCGCCGAGATCACGGACGCGGAGCCCCCGTTCACGCCGCGGGGCGCTCCGTTCCAGGCCTGGGGTACTGGCGAGCTGCTGCGGCTCGAGCACCTGCTCGAGTTGGATCCCCGCACGCGTCACGCCGGGCCCAAGCTCCACCCCGCGATCGCGACCTCCTGATGCGCGACGCAGCAATGGACGATCGCACGCACCACGACGCCGAGCGCACGCGCCTCGCCGACGACGCCGCGGGGACCTCCCGGTGGAAGCGCTGGGGTCCGTACCTCAGCGATCGACAGTGGGGCACGGTGCGCGAGGACTACAGCGCCGGCGGCAACGCCTGGGACGCCTTCCCCCACGATCACGCGCGCTCGCGGGCCTATCGCTGGGGCGAGGACGGCATCGGCGGCTTCAGCGACGATCGGCAGCGGTTGTGCTTGTCGGTGGCGATGTGGAACGGCCGCGATCCGATCTTGAAGGAGCGCCTGTTCGGCTTGACCAACGCCGAGGGCAACCACGGCGAGGATGTCAAGGAGCTGTACTACTACCTCGACGCCCTGCCGTCGCATGCCTACGCGGCGATGCTCTACAAGTACCCGCAGGCGGCGTTCCCCTACGCCGATCTCGTCGAGGAGAATCGTCGACGCGATCGCGGAGCACCCGAGTACGAGCTGCTCGACACCGGTGTGTTCGACGACGATCGCTACTTCGACGTGTTCATCGAGTACGCGCAGGTGACGGCGGGCGACGTGGTGATGCGCGTGCGGGCGATCAACCGCGGGCCCGAGACCGCCCCGCTGCACCTGCTGCCGCAGGCGTGGTTCCGCAACCGCTGGTCGTGGGAGCACGGCGCGGGGCGGCCCTCGCTGCGCCAGGTGGCGCCCGGCACGGTGCTGCTCGACGATCGCGGCCTCGGCCTGCACTGGCTGTACTACGAGGCCTCGGCCGCCGGGCTGTTCTGCGACAACGACACCAACGTGCGTCGGCTGTTCGGGATGCACGACGTCGCCGGCGCGTTCAAGGACGCCTTCCACGACGCGATCGTCCACGGCCACACCGATGCCCTGTCGCCACGGCCCGAGGGCACCAAGTTCGCGGCGCACTCGCGCTTCGACGTGCCCGCCGGATGCGAGGTCTCGGTGACGATGCGGGTCTCGCCGCGCGAGCTGACGCGACCGTTCCGCGAGGTGGATGGCGTCGGCGACGTCGACGATCTGTTCGATCGTCGCAAGGCCGAGGCCGCGGCCTTCTACCACCACCTGCAAGCCGACCTCGCCCACGACGACGCGCGCCGGGTCCAGCGCCAGGCGTTCGCGGGGATGATCTGGTCGAAGCAGTTCTATCGCTACGACGTGCGCCGCTGGCTCGAGGGCGACCCGCGACAGCCGCAGCCACCGGCGGAGCGCCGTACCGGCCGCAACCGTCACTGGCGCCACCTCAACAACGCCGACATCATCTCGATGCCGGACAAGTGGGAGTACCCCTGGTACGCCAGCTGGGACCTGGCGTTCCACTGCCTGCCGCTGGCGGTGCTCGATGCCGACTTCGCCAAGGCGCAGCTCGTGATGCTCACCCGCGAGTGGTACATGCACCCGTCCGGGCAGCTGCCCGCGTACGAGTGGGCGTTCGACGACGTCAACCCGCCGGTCCACGCGTGGGCGACGTGGCGCGTGTTCAAGATCGATCAGAAGCGCCGCGGCGACGTCGGCGACATCGGCTTCCTCGAGGGCGTCTTCCACAAGCTGATGCTGAACTTCACCTGGTGGGTCAACCGCAAGGACAACGAGGGGCGCAACATCTTCCAGGGCGGATTCCTCGGGCTCGACAACATCGGCGTGTTCGATCGCAGCGCCCCACTCCCCACCGGTGGCTTCATCAACCAGGCCGACGGCACCAGCTGGATGGCGATGTACAGCCTCAACCTCATGCGCATCGCGCTCGAGCTGGCGCAGCACAATCGGGTCTACGAGGACGTCGCGACCAAGTTCTTCGAGCACTTCTTGCACATCGCCGAGGCGATGACGCCCGACTCCGACGGCGGCGTCGGGCTGTGGGACGATGACGACAAGTTCTACTACGACGTCCTCACGTTGCCGGGCGGCCATCGCGTGCCGCTGCGCGTGCGCTCGCTCGTCGGGCTCATCCCGATGTGCGCGGTCGAGGTGCTCGACCCCGAGATGCTGGTGAAGGTGCCGAAGTTCGCCGAGCGGCTCGAGTGGGTGCTCGAGCACCGGCCCGAGCTCGCGAATCTCGTGTCGCGCTGGCACGAGCCGGGCCTGGGCGAGCGCCGGCTGCTCTCGCTGTTGCGGGGGCACCGGCTCAAGCGCCTGCTCCGGCGGCTGCTCGATCCTGCGGAGTTCCTCTCGGACTACGGCGTACGATCGCTTTCAGCGGTGCACCGCGACGCGCCGTATCGGCTCGAGGTCGACGGCAACGAGTTCACCGTCGAGTACCAGCCCGGCGAGTCCACCACCGCCGCGTTCGGCGGCAATTCGAACTGGAGGGGGCCGATCTGGTTCCCGATCAACTTCCTGCTCATCGAGTCGCTGCAGAAGTTCCATCACTATTACGGCGACGACTTCCGCGTCGAGTGCCCGACGGGATCGGGTCAGTCCATGTCCCTCGCCCAGGTCGCCGACGTGCTCGCTCGGCGGCTCGCAAGTCTGTTCCTGCGCGGCGCCGATGGTCGTCGGCCGGTGTTCGGCGACGACGCGCGTCTGCAGCAGGATCCGCACTTCCGCGACTACCTGCTGTTCTTCGAGTACTTCCACGGCGACAGCGGCCGCGGCGTCGGTGCGTCGCACCAGACCGGGTGGACCGGCCTCGTGGCCAAGCTGCTGCAGCCGCGCCACGGCGGCGCCTGAACGACGCCGGATCGACCCACGCGGCTTGACCGGCCCGGTGGCGGCCGGCACATTGACCGGCACGCATGGTCAAGGTGTCGTACGGAGGATTCGCGTGGATGCTCGGGACCGTTGCGTTCGCCCTGGGGTGTGGCGACGACGGCGCCGCGACGCCCGAGGGTGGCACGACCTCGACCGACTCGGGCTCGACGACGGCCAGCTCGGCGGACAGCTCGGGCACCGCGTCGACGTCGGCCGAGACCTCGTCGGTGACGACCGACGTCGCGGACAGCAGCGACACCGGGTTCGAGCCACCGACGCCGGCCTGCGGCAACGGCTTCGTCGAGGTCGGCGAGGACTGCGACGACGGCAACGACGACGCGCTCGACGCATGCCCCAACGACTGCATCTTCGCGTGCAGCGTCGAGTGGAGCCTGGTGCGCAGCGGGCCGACGCTCGAGTCCGACATCGAGGGCGTCTCGGTGGCGACCGACGCCACGGGCCAGGTCTATGCGCTGGCGTACCAGCGCGAGATCGACGTCGATCCGAAGGGCATGCAGAGCATCGGCGACGTCAGCACCTTGCTCGTCGCGCTCGACGACACGGGAGCCGAGCGGTGGTCGGTGGTGTTCGCCGAGCCGGGCTTCGCCGTGCGACCCGGGGCCGTGGCGCTGGACGAGGGCGGTGCGCCCCACGTCGCGCTCACCCGCGAGGTCGCGGCCGGCGGCACCGACGTGCAGGTGCTGCGGCTCGATCCCGGCGATGGCGCGGTCGTGTGGACGCACGACATGGTGTCGCCCGTCGTGGACGGCGACGACGTGGCCGAGGCGATCGCGATCGGCCCCGGTGGCGACGTCGTCGTCGGTGCGAGCGTGGCCGTCGGGGATGGCGACGACGACGTCTGGACCCGGAAGCTCGCGGCCGCCGACGGCACCGAGGTGTGGACGTCGAGCTTCGACGGCGGGAGCGAAGGGGCGTTCTCCACCGACAACGCTGGTCCGGTGGCGATCGGCGCCGACGGGACGATCGCGGTGCTCGCCCAGGCCTACGTGGACTTCAGCACTGCGCCCGCGACGTTGCTGGTGTACCCGGCCGACGGCGGTGAGCCGCTGTGGACGTGGACTCCGCCCGACGACGGCGGCTCGCAGGAGCTGACGCCCATCGGTGTCGGCATCGACGACGAGGGCAACGTCTATGCCGCGTACCAGCGCATCACGTCGCAGATCCATTTCTGGGTGGCGAAGTTCGACGACGACGGCACCTCGCTGTGGGTGCTCGGCGACGATCACTTCATCGGCCAGGACCAGGACTGGAGTCTGTCCGGGTTCGGGCTCGGTCCCCAGGGTCCGGCGCTGATGGGCAGCTACACCGCGACCGACGGCTCCGACGCGTGGGTCGAGGGTTGGGTCGCGCAGGTCGACCCCGAGGCCGCGCCGCTGTGTCTGTTCACGATCCAGGGCGAAGGCAGCGGCGTGCTGCCCCCAGGTCTGTTCAACGAGGGCGGCGCGGTGGCTGCCGACGGCAAGGTCCTCACCGTTGGTCAGTGGATCGACGAGGACGAGGAGGCGATGTGGGTGGCGCGGCTGCGGGCGTTCGGTCGGTGACCCTCAAGGGGCCAGGGCTCGCGGTCGATGGGCCCGGGCGATGCCCGACACCCAGACGCGCCCCGCAGCTCGCCCGTTGACGGTCCGCCGCGGCGGCGCTGCGTCGACCGAGCCCGTCGCGGCGGTCGCCGAGCTGCAGGCCGCGATCGCGCAGGACGATCCGTCGCTGGTGTTGTTCTACTGCACGCCCGAGCTCGCGCGCGACGAGGTCGCGGCCGAGATCAGCCGGCGCTTCCCCACCGGCCTGGTGGTCGGGTGCACGACCGCCGGCGAGATCGGTCCGCTCGGCTACCTCGAGGGGTCGACCTCCGGCGTCAGCATCGGCGGCGATCTGCGGGTCGAGTCGATCCGGATCGACGACCTCGCGTCGTTCACCGCGGCCGATGCCGCGACGGTGACCCGCCGGCTCATCGCGCAGCTCGAGATGCGCGGGCGTTCGGTCGACGGCTCGAACACCTTCGCGTTCCTCCTCATCGACGGGCTCTGCGGGCTCGAGGAGGTCGTCGTCAACGCGGTCTACCGCAATCTCGGCGACGTGCAGCTCTTCGGCGGCTCCGCGGGCGATGGCACCCGGTTCGGGCACACGTGGATCTACCACGACGGCAAGTTCCGCGAGGGCTGCGCGGTGCTGATGCTGATGCAGACCTCGCGTCCGTTCCGGGTGTTCAAGTCGCAGCACTTCGTGCAGGCCGAGGGCAAGCTGCTGATCACCGGCGCGGACCCGGCCCGCCGGATCGTCACCGAGATCAATGGGATGCCGGCCGGGCCCGAGTACGCGCGTCTCGTCGGGCTCGACGTCGTCGACCTGACGCCGCTCATCTTCGCGTGTCATCCGGTGGTCGTGCGCATGGGCGGCGACGAGTACGTGCGCTCGATCCAGAAGGTCAACGAAGACGGCAGCTTGACCTTCTTCTGCGCGATCGACGAGGGCGTCGTGCTCACGGTCGCCCGCGGTGTCGACCTCGTCGAGGGCCTCGAGCAGACGTTCGCGTCCCTCGAGGCCGAGATCGGCAAGCCCGAGCTCGTGCTCGGCTGCGACTGCATCCTGCGCCATGTCGAGTGCAAGCAACGCGGGATCACCGAGAAGGTCGGGAGGATCCTCGATGACAACAACGTGGTCGGGTTCAGCACGTACGGCGAACAGTACAACTCGGCCCATGTGAACCAGACGTTCACCGGCGTCGCGATCGGCCGGTCGCGCTAGAGCGTCACGATGGCGGAGGACGGCGAACTCGAGCGGCTCCGGACCGAGGTCAATCGCCTGGAGAAGATCAACCGCGTGTTGATGGCCCGGGTCGAGCGCACCCTCGACCAGGGCAGCGCGTTCGGTCTGTTCGAGAACGCGATCTCGCTGGAGAAGGAGGTCCGCCAGCGTACGGCGGCCCTACGCACGGCGATGCGCGAGTTGAGCTCCACCAACGAGGAGCTCCGCAGCGCGACATTGGCGGCAGACGCCGCGAGTCGGGCGAAGTCGGAGTTCATCGCGCGGATCAGCCACGAGCTGCGCACGCCGATGAACGGCGTGATGGGCATGACCGAGCTGCTGCTCGGCACCGAGCTCAGCACCGTCCAGCAACGCTGGGTGCAGACCGTGAGCCGGTCGGCCCAGCTGCTGCTGCGCGTGATCGACGACGTCCTCGACTTCACGAAGATCGAGCAGGACAAGCTCGTGCTCGAGCAGCGGAGTTTCGAGCTCGCCGGCGAGGTGGTCGACACGCTCGACCTGCTGCGCGGCCCGGCGGCCCAGCGCGCGCTGGAGCTGCGGTCCACCATCGATCCCGCGCTGCCCGCGTGCGTCGTCGGGGACAGCGTACGGCTGCGGCAGATCCTGACCAACCTGGTCGGCAACGCGATCAAGTTCACCCCCAGCGGATCGGTGTCCGTGCGCTGCACGCAGCGGCAGCGGGTCGACGAGCGGGTCGAGCTGCAGATCGAGGTCGAGGACACCGGGGTCGGCATCGCCGAGGCGGCGCAGGTCCACATCTTCAACGCCTTCACGCAGGCCGACGGGTCGACGACGCGCACGCACGGCGGCACCGGACTCGGGCTCGCGATCGTGCGCCAGCTCGCCGAGCGGATGGGCGGCCACGTCGGCGTCCGGAGCCAGGTCGGCGAAGGCTCGACGTTCACGGCGACGGTCTGGCTCGGCGTCGGCGCGCAGCCGGTCGTCCCGGAGCGCTCGAGCGCGGTGCCGACCACCCGGCTCGGGCTCCACGTGCTGCTCGCGGAGGACAACCCGGTCAACATCGAGGTGCTCGCGGGCATGCTCGAGCGGCTCGGTTGCACCTACGAGCATGTCGGGGACGGGCTCGCGACCGTGGAGCTGGCGGCGCGTCGGCGGTTCGATGCGATCCTGATGGACTGGCACATGCCGCTGCTCGATGGGCTCGGCGCGACCGCGAAGATCCGCGACGACGAGCAGGTCAGCGGCCGCCCCCGGCAGCCGATCATCGCCGTGACCGCGAACGCCCTGGCCGAGGACCGCGCGAAGTGCCTCGCGGTGGGCATGGACGGCTTCCTCAGCAAGCCCTTCTCGCTCGCGGGGCTGGCCGGCGTGCTCAGCCGGCGCGAGGTGAGCGAGGGCCGACCGACATCGAGCGCAGCGGCAATCGACGTCGACGCGCTGGTGGAGCTCGTCGACCTCGACGAGAGCGGCGCGCTGCTCGGGCGCGTGACCGATCTGTTCTGCCGCGAAACCCAACGCGCGCTCGGCAACCTCGGCCAGGCCGTCGCCGCGGACGACTCGCGTCGCGTCGCCGACGAGGCCCATCGACTGCGCTCGAGCTGCGGCTACGTCGGCGCGCGTGCCATGGTGGCGCTGTGCGAGGAGCTGGAGGCCGGTGCGCAGGGCGACGCGACGCTCGAGCCCATCATCCACGCGCTGGCGACCGAGTTCGAGCGCACGCTGGCCCGACTACCGACGGCGCGCGCCGAGGCGACGGCGGCGCAGCGCGATCGGGCGACCGCGGTGCCGGCGACGGGCTGATGGACCCAAAACAACCTTGCAATTCTGGAATTAAGTTCCATGATTGCATGGATGTCGGTCGAGGGGCACCGCAAGATCGAGCGTCGTGTCGCCGCCTCCGTCGACGCGCTCCTGGACACCCATCCTGCGGTCGCGCTGCTCGGTCCGCGCCAGGTCGGGAAGACCACACTGGCGCTCGATGTCCACGACGCCCGACCGTCGATCTACCTCGACCTCGAATCCGAGGCCGATCTCGCGAAGCTGGCGGAGCCCGAGCTCTATCTCGCCGGGCACGAAGACCAACTCGTCATTCTCGACGAGGTGCAGCGGTTACCGGGTCTGTTCCAGAATCTGCGTGGCTTGATCGATCGCGGACGGCGTCGGGGTAAGCGGACGGCTCGATTCCTGCTGCTGGGCTCGGCGTCGATCGACCTGCTCCGCCAGTCCGGGGAGAGCCTGGCGGGTCGCATCGCGTACCTCGAGATGGCGCCGCTCGACGCCCTCGAGGTCGACGATCTCGACACGCTGTGGGTGCGGGGTGGGTTTCCGGAGAGCTTCACGGCGCCGAGCGACGCGGTGAGCCATCGATGGCGACGGGATTTCATTCGGACGTACCTCGAGCGCGATATCCCGTCGCTGGGTCCCCGGGTTCCCGCAGAGACGCTGCGGCGCTTCTGGACGATGCTGGCGCACCAGCAGGGAGGCCTGCTCAATGCGGCCTCGATCGCGCGTGGACTCTCGATCGACGGCAAGACGGTCGCGTCCTATCTCGATCTCCTGGTCGATTTGTTGCTCGTGCGCCGGCTTGCGCCGTGGCACGCGAACATCGGCAAGCGCCTGGTCAAGTCGCCCAAGGTCTACGTCCGCGACACGGGGATCGCCCACGCGCTACTCGGCTTGCGTGATCTCGAAGACCTACTCGGGCACCCCGCGGTCGGGGCGAGCTGGGAGTGCCTGGTCATCGAGAGCCTCATCGCCGCCGCCCCGGAGGGCACCCAGAACCACTTCTATCGGACCTCGGGAGGCGCCGAGGTGGACCTGTTGTTGACGCTGCCGGGCGGCGCGCTGTGGGCGATCGAGATCAAGCGGAGTGTCTCCCCCAAGGTGGATCGAGGCTTCCACGAGGCCTGCGCCGATCTCGATCCGGACCGTCGCCTCGTGGTGTTCGCCGGGGTCGACGGCCATCCCCTTCCTGGGGGAATCGAGGTGATCGGGCTCCGAGCGCTATGCGGACAGCTCGCTTCGTTCGAGGAGACACGACCGCGCCGACGCCCCCGAACCTAGCCCGCCGGCGGCGCGGCCTTGGATCGCCACGCACCGCGCAACATCACTCGCTCTCGAGCAAGAACGGATACAACACGGACACCGTGTCGCCGTCGTCCGGCTCGGGGAACCGCCAGGTCGCGACGGCGCTGGCGATGCAGCCGGACACCGCGGTGTCGCCGAGATCCGACGTCACGACCTTGCTGTTCCGGACGCGGCCATCGGCCTCGATCATGAACTCCACGGTGACGCGGCCGGCCAGCGCGGGGTTGCGCTCGAGCCCCTGCTGGTAGCACGCCTGGACCTCGGCGATGTGCGTGCTCACGACCTCGCGGATCTCGTCCTTGTCGAGCTTGCCCTCGACCTTGGTCGCAGCGGCAGGCGCCAGGCGGGCCGAGGAGCGAGGTGTGCGATCGAGCGCGGCCGCGTCATCGGTCGCGACGAGCGCGACAGGCAGGTGGAGCTGGGCCTCCGGGACGTCGATCGATCGCGACCACGGCGTGAACCCCGGCCGACGCACGACCACGGCGTGCTTGCCCGGCGCGAGGTTGGTCGCGACGAACGGAGACGGGCCCTGCAGCGCGGCGCCGTCGAGCTCGACGGTCGCGTCGTGTGGCGTGACGTCGAGGGTGAGGTGGCCCCGCGGCGAGCGATCGGGCTGGGCCTCCGCCGTGGCCACCGCGGCGACGGGCACCGCGGCGAGGCTGGGCTCGGGTGCCGAGGGGCGCCGCAGCGCGAGCACGAGCGCCGCGGCGGCCGCGGCCGTCGCCACCATCGTCAACACCGTCACGCCGCGCGGTCCGAGCTCCCAAGGCCGCGCGTGTGTCCGCGCCGAGAGATCGGGTTGAACATCGCGAGCCCAGGTCATCGTGTCCATTCGCATCATCACACGCTCCTTCAGGCCCGAGGGCAGCTCGGGCACGGTCCAGTGATCCAACAGCGGGCGCGCGAGCAGTTCGGCGTCGGCGTCCGCGACATCATTCGTCGACTCGTCATCCATGGCGTACCTCGTCGAGGGCGGCCTGCAGCTGCGCGCGTGCGCGCCAGAGGCGAGACTTGACCGTACCGATGTCGATGCCGAGCGCGGTCGCGATCTCGGCGTACTCGAGCTCGTGGTAGGCCCGCAGCACGAAGGCCGCGCGGAACTCGGGGGGCAGCCCGTCCACGGCGATCGCGATGGCGCGCTCGATGGCGCGGCTCTCCGCGCGACGCTCGGGGTCGCCCGCGCGCAGCGTCGAGTCGTCGTCGGCGGCGATCTCGAACTCCGCGACCATGGGCAAGAGCTCGCGTCGACGACGGATCTCCGTGATCGCGGTGCGGGCCGCGATCGTCAGGACCCACGCGCCGAAGCGGCTCGGGACCTGCGGCCGATACCGCGTCAGGGACCGCAGCACCGCGAGCAGGGCGTCCTGGCTGATGTCGTCGGCCAGGTGGCCCCGACCGGCGCGGCCCAGGACGCGGCAGACGAGCGCCCATACCGGCTGGGCGTAGCGATCGAGGACGGCGGCCTGCGCCCACCGCTCGCCCCGGGCCGCCGCGGCGATCGTGCCGTCGTCGGGCTCGGCGTCGGCCGCTCGGGCGATGCGCAGGGCGGTCACGGTCGAGGTCATCGTGCGGGGGGCCTCCGATGTTCCCGACTCGGGTCGTGTCACTCGTCGAACATCACCAGCCACAGCTGCAGCTTGCCGGCGCCCGGATCCCCGGAGTGCGCGAGCAAGCGGGCCCGGATCGCGGCGTGGGCCCACGGCAGCAGCGCCAGGACGCGGGCGTCGGTCGCGGTACCCCCGGCCGCGGCGCGCTCGACCAGGCCCGTCATCTCGCGGCGTCCGTCGTCGTCGAGATGGCTCGGCAGAGCATCGAGCGTGAGGTACGTGCCAGCGGGGACGCGGAGGCTCGGCCCGTCGGGCGTCGCGAGGTGCAGCTCCGTGTGGGCGTACAGCGTGTCGAGCCGACGCAGCTGGAGCTTCGCGCCGGGGTGCAGTGCGCTCGGGTGTCCGAGCAGCGTGGCTCGGCCGTCGACGAGCTCGAGCGTCGCGGCGACGCGATCCCACGGCGGTGCGTGGCGCTCGTCGAACCACTTGCGCGCCGCGGGCACGAGCCCGTCGGGGACCGTCGCCTCCTGCAACCAGCCCTCCGGCGGTGCCGCCTTGGATCGCCACGCGCTGAACGTCACCGGGGCGGTCTGGGCCTGAGCCTGCGTCAGCGCATCGGCGACGCGCAGGTGGTGGTGGAGGCGGGCGAACAGCGTGGTGCGCTGGCGCAGATCGGGGTTCTCGATCGACCGTGCACGACGCCAGAGGTAGGCCGCGAACGCGGGGTCGTACGTCGGGACGGCCTCGAGTTGGTTGAGGAGGCCGACCAGCGCCGCGAGATCGATGGGCTCGCCGCGCTCCTGCGCGCGCGCGTGCTGGACGATGGCGTCGCGCAGCGGCCCGACGCCGAGCGACATGTTCTCCGCGATCGCAGACCACCGCGCCCGCCCGGCCTCCGCCTGGAGAATCGCCGTCATCGTCCGCGGCCATGCGCCGCCGTTGGCCTGCCACACGAAGTGAGGGCCAGGGTTCCGCACCACCGCCTCGGGGAACTCGTCCGGCACGCCGAGCGCGAGCTCGTCGAGCAGGGGCGCGTCGGCCGGTGGCGGAGCCGCGGTCGTCGCGATCGGCTTGGATGGTTCGGACGGCTGCGGCACGGCCCCATCGGTCCGCGCGTCGCGGACACACGCGTCGAGGAACGTCAGGCCGACGGCGGCCCAGCGGATCGCCCTCGTCGCGCGCGGGCTCGCGACGGCGCCGCGATCATCCGCGGTCGGGCGCAGCGCGGCGACGAGCCGCCGCGTCAGGCGATCGATCGGCAGGGGCGGTGGCTCGAGGCCGATGCCGAAGGCGTCCTTCCGGATCTCGACGCCGTTGCGGGTCTGCAGCCAGCACTCGCGGGGATCGAGCGCCGGGTCGGTGCCTGGCCGACGGAACCGCGTGAACCCGCGGGCCCAGATCTCGTGCAGCGGACGCTCGCGGACGTTGCCTTCGCGCTCGGCCGCATCGGTCGTCGTGCACGGCATGACATCGCCGTTGCTCGCGATCACGAACGAGATCCGACCGGCGCCGCACGCGAACGGCTGGTCGCGGAGGTAGACATCGTCGGCGCCGGCGCTGCCCCACTCGTTGCACAGCTCGACGTGGAACGAGCTGCGCCGCCGACGGACGAACTCGACCACGCGGCGCAGCTGGTCGGCGGTGGGGAGGAGGGCGCGGTGTTCGGCCCCGCGGCCCTCGGGCGCGAACAGGTGCATGCCCCAGGTGTGCGCGCCCGAGGCGACGACGATCGGATGCAGCGCGGCCATGTGATCGGCGTTCTGTCGGGTGACCGTGGTGCCGACGACGATCTCGGGGCAGCCGCACTCGGCGAGCATGCGAATCGCCCGCAGCGCCGCCGCGAAGCTCCCGGCCCGGCCGCGGAAGCGGTCGTGTTCGGCCTCGACACCATCGAGGCTGATCGCCGCGAGGTCGGGGGGATGCGCCGCGAACACGTCGCGCAGCCGCTCGACGTGGGCCCCGTGGGTGTGGATCGCATACGGCAGTCCGCGGGCGACGGCGTGCTCGATGAGCTGCGGCATGTCGCGGCGCAGCGACATCTCGCCCCCGGCGAACACCAGCGTCGGCCGGCCCATCAGGGCGAGCTGGTCGATGATCCGCGTGCGCGCCTCCTCGGTGTCGAGCTCGTCGGCCGCGCGTCGGCCCGCCGACGAGTAGCAGTGCGGGCAATGCAGATCACACGCCGAGGTCGCGATCCATTGGACGGCCACGGGGGCCCGCGTCCGTCCGCACGCGTGGAGGAGGGAGGTCTCGGTCTCCCAGACCTGGGCCGCGTTGCGCACGTAGATCCGCTGCAGGAGACCCATCGCCGCCATGGTACGGCGGGAGCCCGGGCGTCCGCACGCTCCCCGGGGACGAACGCGTGGCGGCGCCCGTGACGAAATGACATTCGATTGCGAACGCCTTCCCGCGGGAACCTTTTCACCCCAGGCCGTGTCACCCTCGGGCCACGATGGGCCGAGCCGGCCGAGCCATCCTCGAGGTCGTCGACCTCTGTCGCCACTACCGTATGGGCGCCGACACGATCGCGGCGCTCGACGGCGTCAGCTTTCGCATCGACGCGGGGGAGTATGTCGCCATCGTGGGGCGCTCGGGGTCGGGCAAGTCGACGCTGATGAACCTGCTCGGTTGCATGGACCGGCCGAGCACCGGCATCATCCGCATCGACGGCGACGACGTGCAGAGCCTCGGCGACGACGCGCTGTCGGGGATCCGCAACCGCCACATCGGCTTCGTGTTCCAGAGCTTCCAGCTGCTGCCCCGGGCCACCGCGCTGCAGAACGTCGAGCTGCCGCTGGTGTACCGCGGCATGCCGCGGGCCAAGCGGCGCCGCGAGGCCCGCGAGGCCCTCGCGAAGGTCGGGCTCTCCGATCGCAGCGCCCACCGGCCCCACGAGCTGTCGGGCGGACAACGTCAGCGGGTCGCGATCGCCCGGGCTTTGGTCGGTTCGCCCACGTTGCTGCTCGCCGACGAGCCCACCGGCAACCTCGACACCGCGACCGAGCGCGAGATCATGGCGCTGTTCGACGAGCTGCACGCCAACGGTCACACGATCGTGGTGGTGACCCACGAGCCGTCGGTGGCCGCGGTGTGCCCCCGGGCGATCCGCCTCGCCGAGGGCCGCGTCGCCGCGGATGGCCCCGGTCGCGAGGTGGCGGCGCGCGTGATGACGGAGGCCGGTCATGCGACGTGACGCCGGAGCCATCGCCCTCGTCCTGCTCGTGCTCGGCGCGTGAACCGACGCCGACGCCGCGCGGCCGCAGACCCCCGACGTCACCCGCGTGGTGACGCGCGGGCGCCTGCCCGAGCGCCTCCTCCTCACCGGCGAGATCGACGCCGCCGAAGGGGTCGAGCTGTCGGGCCCGCGCACCGAGGACTGGACCCTGTCGCTGCGTTGGCTCGCCGAGGACGGCGCCCAGGTGGCGGCGGGCGATCGCGTGGTCGGCTTCGACACCGCGCCGACGCTCGCCAAGATCCGCGAGCTCGAGCTGTCGGTCGTCGAGGCCGCCAACGCGATCGGCGAGCAGCAGGCCAAGAGTCAGGTCGCGATCGCCGAGAAGGCCTTCGAGGTGGAGAAGCAGGAGATCGCGGTGGCCAAGGCGAAGCTCGATGCCAGCGTGCCCGAGGCGCTGCTGTCGCGACGCGAGGCCAACAACTTCGCGCTGGCGCTGGCCCGGGCGGAGGTCGCGTTGACGACGGCGGTCTCCGACGCCCAGGCCACCCGCGCCGGCGCGGCGCTCGAGGCCGAGCTCAAGCGCATCGCCCTCGACAAGGCCGAGCGCGGCCTCGCGGCGGCGCGCAAGCAGCTCGAGGGGCTCGACCTGAAGGCCCCGACCGCGGGGATCTTCCTGGTCGGCGATCACCCGTGGGAGGGGCGCAAGCTCCACGCGGGTGACAACGTGTGGCCGGGCATGACGGTCGCGCGCCTCCCCGATCTGAGCAAGCTGGTCGTGCGCGCGCGGCTCGACGACGTCGACGATGGCCGAGTGCACCCCGGGCAGATGGTGCGGTGCTTCGTCGATGCGTGGCCCGACGTGCCGCTGTCCGGGCACGTGACCACGGTCGGCGCGGTGGCGCAGGAGGTCGCGAACCAGTCGACGCGGCGCTACTTCGACGTGCAGGTCGCCCTCGACACCGAGGCCCCGGGCACCCTGCGTCCGGGGCTGTCGGTGCGCGTCGAGGTCGAGACGCGGGTGCACGACGACGCGCTGCTCGTCCCGCGCGACGCGATTCGCTTCGACGGAGGCGTCGATGGTGGCGTCGACGGCGGGAGCGCGACCGTCCAACTCGTCGATGGCACCCCGGTCGCGCTGACGATCGAGGCCTGCGATGCGCACCGCTGCGCGATCGCGGGCGGCCTCGACGAGGGCGCCGCGCTGGCCCCGGCCCGGGGGGCGCCATGAGCATCGTCGGCCGCCTGGGAATCGTCGCCGTCCTGTTGTCCGCGATCGCGTGCGCGCCGATCGGCGCGGTGCCCGACGACGCCACCGTCACCGTCGGGACCCTGCTGGTGACGGTCGACGTCTCGGGCACGATCAAGGCCGTCGACGCCGAGAGCGTCGGACCGCCCGCGGTCCCCGACCTGTGGAACTTCAAGATCGCGATGCTGGCCCCGGAGGGCGAGTCGATCGCGAAGGGGGCGCCCGTCCTCGCGTTCGATCCCAGCGAGCTCACCCGGCGGCTCGACGAGAAGACCGCCGAGCGCGACGCCGCGGCGATCCAACTCGACCTCAAGATCTCGGCGACCCGCGTCGCGCGGCAGGACGAACGGCTCGCGATCGCCCAGGCCGAGGCCGAGCTGCGCAAGGCCAAGGTCAAGGCCGACGCGCCCCCGGGCATCACGGCCGTGATCGAGCTCGAGAAGGCGCGGGCCGACCTCGCGCTCGCCGAGCGCAACGTCGACTACCTGCGCAGGAAGTCCAAGGCCGCGGCGCGACGCGACGAGGCCGACGTCGGCGCGTGGCGGAGCAAGCGTGACCGCGCCGAGAACCGCGTCGCCCAGCTGAAGACCGCCATCGAGCAGATGACGGTGCTCGCCACGCGGGCCGGCACGATCGTGATCCCGGCCGACGACGACGGCAAGAAGAAGAAGGTCGGCGATGGCGCGTGGCGGGCCGAGAGCGTGCTGCAGATCGTCTCGCTGGACGAGATGATGGCGCAGGGTGAGATCGACGAGGTCGACATCTCGCGCGTCGCGGTCGACCAGGCGGTATCGCTGCGGCTCGACGCCCAGACCGACCTCGAGATCCGCGGCAAGGTCGATCGCATCTCGCACACCGTGGCCCGGGTGTCGCGCGACAACCCGCTCAAGATCGCCAAGCTCGACATCTCGATCGTCGCGGCGGGCGGGGTCAAGCTGCGGCCGGGCATGCGCTTTCGCGGCAAGATCGAGACCGCCCGGCACGAGGGGGCGCTCCTGCTCCCGCTCGACGCCGTGGTGCCCACACCCGAGGGGCCGCAGGTCATGCGTCGCACGATCGATGGGGTCGAGGCGGTGCCCGTGGAGCTCGGGCCGCGCAACGCGGAGCAGATCGTCGTCACCTCGGGCGTGGTCGAGGGCGATGCGATCGTCCGCGCACAGGCGGTGAACCCATGAGACCCCGTTCCTCACGATTCGCCCAGGGGCTCGCCCTGGCGATGTCGCTGCTCGCCGGCTGCACGGCCGCGCCCGAGGGCCCCGGTGAGGTCCCCACGATCGAGGTCGCGCCGCGCGGCACCTTCGTGCGCAACGTCCGGGCCGAGGGCACGCTCCGGGCGGTCGACGCGACCGACATCACCTCGCCACCCGACGCGAACGACCCGATGAAGATCGCGTGGATCGCCGCGGACGGTACCGTCGTGGCGGCCGGCGACGTGGTCGTCCGCTTCGATCCCTCGGAGATGGAGAAGACGCTCGCGGACAGCAAGGACGACGTCAGCACCGACGAGCGTCAGATCGGCAAGGTCACGGTCGAGAGCGCCGCGACCAAGACCCGTCGCGAGAAGACGGCGGGCCTGGCCGAGCACGAGGCCGACGTCGCGCGGACGTTCGGCGCGGTGGACGAGAGCATCCTGTCGCGCAACGAGATCGCCGAGAGCACGATCGACCTCGAGTTCGCCGAGGCCAAGGCCGGGCATGCGCGCGCGGTGCAGTCGGTCGAGCGCGCGGTCGCCAGCAGCCAGGTCGAGCTGCACCGCGTCGCCCGCGGTCACCACACCAAGTCGGTCGAGCACGCCGAGGACGCGCTCGCGAAGCTGCAGGTCACCGCGCCGCACGCCGGGATCTTCGTGCTCACCCGCGACTGGCGCGGCGGGACGGCGCGGGTCGGTGACACCACGTGGCCCGGTCAAGAGCTCGCCGAGCTGCCGGTGGTGTCGAAGCTCGCCGCCGAGGTCTATGTGCTCGAGGCCGACGCCGGCGACCTCGTCGTCGGACTGCCGGCCGAGGTCGTCATCGACGCGCGCCCCGACACGACGTGGAAGGCGACGATCGAGCGCATCGACACCCTCGCGCAGCCGCGGCACCCCGAGGTGCCGGTCCACTACTTCGGCGTGACGCTGGCGCTCGAGCGCACCGACACCGAGCAGATGCGCGTGGGCCAGCGGGTGCGCGCGACGATCAAGGTCGAGCGACCCGACGTGATCGTCGTGCCGCGGCAGGCGGTGTTCGAGCGCGGCGGGCTGACGGTCGTGTATCGCCGCGGCATCACCGGGTTCGAGCCGGTCGAGGTCACGCTCGGGGTCTCGAGCGCGGGCCGGGTGGTGATCGCCTCGGGGATCGAGCCGGGCGATGTCATCGCGCTGCGCGACCCGACGCGCGCCGCCAGTGAGCTGCTCGCCGACACCGACGGTGCGGACGGGGACAAGCCGGCCAAGTCACCCGGGGGGGCGAAGTAGTGCGGACGATCGACGCCTTCATCGCGGCGCTCGAGAACCTCGCCGAGCACAAGCTGCGCACGGCGCTGACGACCCTGGGCATGATGTTCGGGGTCGGGGCCGTGATCGCGATGCTGTCGATCGGCGCGGGCGCCGAGCAGCAGGCCCTCGGCCTCATCGACCGCATGGGCGTGCGCAACGTACTGGTGCAGGCCAAGGACATCGAGGCCGAGGACCTGCCCGAGGTGCGCAAGAAGTCCATCGGGGTGTCGTTGCGCGACGTCGACGCGATCGTCGAGGCGGTGCCCGACGCCGAGCTGGTCGTGCCGAAGGTGGAGATCGAGCCGTACAAGATCCTGTCGGCGACGGGGAAGAGTGAGGCGCAGGTGTTCGGCAGCTCGTGGCGCCTCGCCGAGCTGCAGCACCTGCGCGTGGCCGAGGGCCGCTGGCTCGACGCCGAGGACGAGCGCCACCACGCGCAGGTGTGCGTGCTCGGGCCGCTGGCGCGCCGAGAGCTCTTCGGGGCCGGCGTCGCCCTTGGCGGCGTCGTCAAGGTCAACGACGTGTGGCTCGAGGTCGTCGGCGTGCTCGCGGCCGAGGGCGGCGACGACACGCAGGTCGAGGGCGTCGCCGTGACCTCGCGTGCGCGGCAGATCTTCACCCCGCTGTCGACGGCCCAGCGGAAGTTCGAGCACGATCCGCTCGACGCCCCGCTCGCCGAGATCACGATCCGCACCCGCGACGGCGCCGCGCCGGGCGAGGTCGCCGCGGTCGTCGACGGCCTGCTCGACCGCCTGCACGGCGGCGCGAACGACTACGAGATCGTCGTGCCCGAGGCGCTGCTCGAGCAGAGCCGCGCGACGCAACGGCTCTTCGACATGGTCATGGGCTGCATCGCCGGCATCTCGCTGCTCGTCGGCGGCATCGGCATCATGAACATCATGCTCGCGAGTGTGGTCGAGCAGACCCGCGCGATCGGGATCCGCCGCGCGGTCGGGGCCCGCCGCGGCGACATCCGCTTCCAGTTCCTGCTCACCGCCTTCGCGCTGTCGCTGCTCGGCGGCGCGGCTGGCATCGGATTGGGCGTTGGGATCTCGGATGTGATCGCGGCGTGGGCCGGCTGGCCGACGGTGGTCACGTTGGGATCGATCGCGCTGTCGACCGGCGTATCGATCACGGTCGGGTTGGTGTCGGGGCTGTATCCGGCGATGCGGGCGGCGCGGTTGGATCCGATCGAGGCGCTGCGGCACGAGTGAGCGTGGGGGACCATGCGCGGGCGTGGGCTGCGAGTCGGTCGCTTGCGGTCCAACGATGGAAGTGTGGCGTGTGGAGCGATGTCGCAAGTCGCGAGACGGGCGGCAACGGCTGCAAGGAAGAAGGAGTGCGTGGTGCCGAGGGGCGGAGGGCGAGGTGGGACAGGTTGTCGACGTTGTCGGCGGCTGCTGCTGCACAGGCGCTGGGTGGGCTGGGTCGGGGATCCCTAATGGTGCGAGGGTGGACGGGTGCTGGGGGTATTGGGGCGTTGTCCAACCCGTCGAATTGAAGAGTTGGGCGGACGCGAGGGAGTGCGACGGCGTGATGGGCGGGCTGGGCTCATCGAGGTTGCGAAGGAGTTCCGCCATGAACGTGGTATTCCGCCGGCCGGCGATATCCGGTCGACCGCGCCCCCGAGGGACTCGCCGTCGCCCGCGATTCGGGCCACCCGAGCTCAGCCCGAACTTGCGATCGCCATGGCTCCGTCGGGCCGTGGGAAGGCCCGAGACGGCTGTCCGAGTCTCCGCGGACTGGCCGATCGGCCACGGCGGCCTTCTGGGACACGGGGTCGGCACCGCTCCAAACGCTGCAGGAAACGCTGCGAGTTCGCAGGATAACCTCCAGCGTTGCATACCGAGGTGGCTCTCGCGTGACGGATCACGCGGCGAGTAGCTGGTCGAGGGCGCGCGAGATTTCGTGCTGAGCGCGACCATCTGCGGCGATGGTGACGGTGAGGCGGTTGCCC
>JBIJCC010000088.1:0-43082 GCA_044344875.1 Nannocystaceae bacterium | reverse complement strand
CCTGCTACCCGGCTCTCCGGCGATTACCGGGACGGGACCTTCCCCCGCTGGAGAAGCGCAGCTTGAACGGCTCCCGACCCGCGCTCGCGCGCGGCTCGGCATCCGTTCGTCACGACGCACCATCGCGATCCAGCCTAGCACATCGGCTCGACGCGGGCTCCGCCTGCGCCCCCTGAGGCGTCAGCCCTCGGCGAGGCTGGTGTCGCCGCCGCGCTCGCGCAACCACGTCTCGTACATCGCGAGCCGACTCGGATCGTCGAGGCCGGAGCTGCGCCACAACACCAGCGCACGTCGAGCAAAGCCGAGCGCGCGCTGCTTGGCCCCTTCGTCGGTATCGGGCGCACTCCACAGCGCCTGCGCGAGGACGAAGTAGCCGAGGCTGAGCTCGCTCGAGTCGGAGGTCACGCCCTCGCGCAGGGCCACGCCGCGCTCGGCCTGGGGCAACGCCTCGGCGGCGCGGTCGAGCGCGAGCAAGGCTCGCGCCTTGCCGATGTACTCGAACGCGAGGCTCGGGTGGTCGGGACCGAGTCGCGCCATGTCGATCCCGAGCGCGCGGTCGTACAGATCGATCGCACGCGCGTACTCGCCGCGCTCGAGCAGCACGTTTCCGCGGTTCTTGTGGGCGACGGCGAGCTTGGGATGCGCCGGTCCGAAGCGCGTCTCGAAGATCCGCGCGACCTCGTCGTAGTGGCGCATGGCCGCATCGAGGTCGCCCTCTTCGTGGGCGATGTTCCCGAGGGTGTTGTAGGTCGCCGCGACATGCGGATGATCGGGGCCCAGCGCCCGTTGGAAGATCTCGAGGGCGCGCAGACCGTGCTCGCGGGCGGCGGCGAGCTCGAGCTGGTTGGACTCGAGCACCGCCAGGTTGAGCAGCGACTCGGCGACCCCGCGCGCGTCGGGGCCGAGCGAGGACTCGCGCAGGGCGACCGAGCGCTGGTACAGGCCCCGCGCCCGCTCGACGTCACCGAGCCGCTCGAGATCCCGCGCCACGTTCATCATGTCGATCGCGAGCATCGGGTGGGTGTCGCCGACGGTCGCGATCGCGAGGTCATGCGCCCGTTCGTGGGCCTCGAGCGCGGCCGCGTAGCGCCCGAGCTCGTACAGCGTATTGCCGTAGTTGCTGTATACGATCGCCCGCGTCAGCGGCGGCACGTCGGGGCGCTCGGCCAGGGCCACCGCCACCTCGTGGTGCTCGAGCGCGCGCTCGAACTGCGCATCGGCCTGGTGCACCGACGCGAGCACACCCTCGAGCTTGCGCCGCATCGCCGGGTTCTCGCCGACGGCCGACAGCTCGAGTTCGGCCGACAGCTGCATCGCGAGCGCCTCGCTCGGCCGCGCAAGCTCGGCGCCGACGATGTAGAGGAGCTCGAACCACGCCCGCGCCGCGACGTCGTGCTGGCCGCCAGGCACCGCGACCCGTAGCGCGTCGCGAGCGGTCTGCTCGGCCGCGACGGACTCACCGACGCGGTGCTGCAGCTGGGCCCGGACCACCAGGATCTCGCCGCGCAGCCACGGCGCGTCGTCGTCGCCGAGCTCGGCGAGCGCCTCCGCGGTGGCGGCGATCCCCTGCGGGTAGCGACCCGCGTCGTTGCGGGCCTTGGCCAGCGCTAGCGCCCGCTCGGCCGCCGCGAAGCGATCAGCATGCTCGGCGTCCTCGAACTCGCGGGCCCGGGCGACGAACTCGCCGTCCTCGGGATCGTCGCAGACCTCGATCGCCGGCAGCAACAGCGTCGCCGAGAGTGCACGCGTCATCATCTCCGCGTCGATGGTCTCGAGCTCGCCGACGAGCGCGTCGAGGCGCTCGCGCCGATCGTGCAGGCAACGCATGCGCGCATCGAGACGCGCGCCGGACTGCTCGCCGCGCACGTGGGTGGCCGCGCACGCGTCGGCGAACGCAGCGCGCCACTGCTCGGCGCGGGCGTCGAGCAGTGGCTCGATCTCGGCCCAGCGGACCTCTGGCTGTGGCAGACCGGTGGCGACGAACGCCTCGGCGACCCGGCCGCGTCGCGCGTTGGACCACACCTCGTCGATCACCTCCGCGCCGCGATCGCAGCGCCGCTGCGCCGGATCGAACAGGCTCCCGACCCCGAACGACGCGGCCAGCGTGCACGCGGCGACGCCGAACGCCACCGCGTTGCGCCGCGTCCGCGATGGGTCTCGCTCGAGGATGGCGAGGAGCTCCGCCATCGACGGATGCCGCGCCCCGGGGTTCGGCGACAGCCCGCGGAGCACCGCCTGACGCAGGTGCCACGGCACGCCCGAGCGCAGTCCCGGCGCCTGCGTCTTGCCGAGGGTCACCGAGGCCGCGAGCGCCGAGACCGTGTCGCCGAGGAACGGTCGCTCGCCGAAGAGACCCTCGTATAGCGCGATGCAGAAGCTGAACTGATCCGTCCATGGACCGACCGCACCGCCCGCGAACTGCTCGGGGGCCATGTACGCCGGCGTGCCCGCGAACGATCCGGTCTGCGTGACGCCGGGCTGCGTCGGCGCGCCGGTCTCGGTCTCGGCGTCGGCGTCGGCGGTCCGCAGCGGTCGAGCCAGGCCGAAGTCCATCACCAACACCCGACCGACCGCAGCGGGATCGAGCGGGTCGGCCGCGAGCATCACGTTGTCGGGCTTGAAGTCGCGATGCACGAGGTCGACCGCGTGCGCGGCCACCAACCCGCGTGCCGCCGCGATGTACACCCGCAGCACCTCTCGCCACGGCCGCGGGGCCGCGGCGAGCCAGGCCTTGATCGTCTGGCCCTCGACGTACTCCATCGCGATGAACGTGCGATCGTCGTGCACGCCGACGTCGTGCACGGCGACCACGTTGGGGTGGGTCAGCCGCGCCATCGCCTGCGCCTCGCGGAGCATGCGGTGACGGCCCTGCGTGTCCATCGAGCGCTCGGCCGACAGCACCTTCACCGCGACGCGGCGATCGAGCTGCGGATCGTACGCGGCATAGACGACGCCCATGCCGCCAGCGCCGACGCGATGGAGGATCACGTAGCGCGAGACCACCGTGCCGCGGCCGAGCTCGTGCGTCGCGACGGCGTCGGCACCGGGCACGACCGTGACCGCGTCCGTGGGCACCACGGTGTCGTCCTCGGCGCCGCCGTGCGGCGCGTGGCTGCTGCGACGGGTCGACATGCGTCTCGCGGTCCGAGTGTACCCGCGCGGCTGGCCGATCGGCCATCCGCGCCCGGCGCAGTTTCGGGCACGCGATCGTGCTGCGCTGCCGAATGCGGTGTGCAGCTCACCGCAACGTCGCTCGACGCTACGCGGTCGCAGCGCGCCGCATGTGCCTTCAGCCGCTGGGCGAGCCCGCCGAGCTGAGGGCGAACCCGGTCATGTCGCTGTACGTGTACGCGCCGACGAGCCCATCGAAGATGTCGACCTGACCGGTGGTGGGGTCGACGCGGTACGCCTGGCTCGACGCGAAGGTCACGCCCCAGACATTGCCCTCGAAGTCGATGCTGACACCGTGGACGTACGCGGGGATCGGCAGCTCGCTCACGATCGCCACGGTATCGGTGTCGATCCCGACGAGCACACCCTCGGGGTAGCGGCTGTGCCAGAGGATGCCCTCGGCATCGACCATGCAGCCGCCGATCGCCGAGCCCGGGCCGAGCACCGTCTGGTACGTACCGGTCGCGATGTCGAAGCGCGCCGCCCCACCGCCGCCGCACAGCCACGGCCGCCCCTCGAGATCGATCGCGATGCCGTAGCTCGGACCCGACGGCGGCGTCGGCCACGTCTGGACCGTGAAGTCGTCGCGATCGACCCGGATGAGCTGCGAGCCGGATTGGTTGCCCCAGAAATTGCCCTCGCCATCGACGGCACCGCCGTACACCAGCGTGTTCACCCCCGGGATCGGCACGGTCTGCTCGATCGCGCCGGTGTCACCGTTCAGCAGCATCACCTGGGCCTGGGCGCCGTTCCAGCACTCGGTCCACAGCTTGGCGTTCTCCCACGTGCACGACCCCTCGGAGAACTCGCCCTTGGTCCACGCCATCGGCCGGTTCGACTGGCACACCATCGGGTTGTGCCACGCGACGCACTCCTCGGTGCCCCACGGCAACACGTCGGCGCCGCCGGTCGAGGTCTGGATCCCGGGCATGCCGTTGCTCTCGACACAGCTCGCCGGGTTGGCGAACACCTTGGTCACGCCGCCGATGCGATTGGCGATCGCGACATCGCCGTTCAAGTTCACCGAGGTCCGCGACGGGCTGCCCGCCGAGTCGGCGCGCACGACGTAGCGGCCCTCCTCGACCATCGTCACGGTGTTGATCTTCGACATCGTGCCCTGGGCGCTGTTCGCCACCCAGATGTACGAGAGCGTGTCGCCACCGCCGCCCTTGCCCCCGCCGCACGCGGTGCCGCCGTCGGGCACGCCGAGGTCGAACACGATGCCGTCGTCCCCCGCCTCGCCGGGACCGGTCGCGTCGGGATTCGTCGCCGCGGTGCCATCGGCCGAGACCGCTCCGCCGCTGCCGGTCGCCCCGCCCGACTCCGCGTCGTCGGTGCCACCGACGGTGATCGACACGCCGACCTCACCACCGCCACCGTCGGCGCGGGAGGACTCGGCGTCGCCGCAGGCGACCAACATCGTGAACGTGATCGAGAGTGTCGAGCGTCGCATCGTGCATCCCTCCCGAGTCCGACTCGGGCCGCAGTCCAGAGGTTCGCACACTACGCGGGTGTCCACGGGGATGGATCGCGTGGATTCACCGGGTCGTCATCAGGCGGATCCACAGGTGTAACCGGGGCCACGGCCAGGGGTCCCCCGAAGCCCCCGTCGCCCTGCGACCATGCACCCCCATGCCCTTCGGCTCGCTGGTCCCATTCCTCGTGTTCGCCGCGATCCCGGACGCATTGACGACGCCTGCCCCCGCGCCGCTGCCGATCGTCGGCGGCACCGATGCGGCGACCTGCGAGTTCCCGAGCGCGGTGGCGATGCTCGAGGACGACGAGACGCCGGTGATGTGCTCGGGCTCGCTGATCGCCCCGGACGTGGTGCTCACCGCCGCGCACTGCTTGATCCCCGAGCGGCCGATCGTGGCCATCGGGTTCGGCGAGGCGGGCCAGGTGTTCGGCGAGCCCGCGTTCACGGTGGCGCCGGAATCATGCGAGCAGCACCCGGACTACGCGTCGTTCGGCACCACCGACATCGCGTACTGCAAGCTCGCCGAGCCGGTCACCACCGTGCCGATCGTGCCGCTGCTCGCCGGCTGCGAGGTCGACGTGCTGCAACCGGGCCAGTCGGTGACGATCATCGGCTTCGGCGCGACCTGGGGCACGTTCGACGAAGAGACCCAGTCACTGATGACGATGGGCGTCGGTGCCAAGCGCTACACCACGCAGACGATCGACTCCGTCGATCTCGACGTCGTCGAGGTGAACATGCTCGGGCCCAACGGCTCGCAGTCGGCGTGCTTCGGCGACTCGGGTGGGCCGGCGATGGTCGAGCTCGCGGACGGCACGTGGCGGGTCTTCGGCGCCGGCTCGCACCTGTTCGATCCCGGCGGCCAGCCACCGCCGATGCAGGAGGGCAACATCTGCGGCGTCGGGGTCGCGTACAGCTACGCCTCCCCGACGATCGCGTGGCTCGAGGCCCAGACCGGCGTCGATCTGACCCCGTGCTGGGACGGCGACGAGTTCGTGGACGGCTGCGGCGAGTTCCCGACCGCGCCGGGCACCGCGGCCGGCAGCTGGGACGACGGCTGCGCCGGCGGAGCAATGGGCGGCGGCGCAGCGACGTGCATGGCCGCGGGCGAGACCGGCACCGACGGCGGCAGCAGCGACAACGGAGCCGACGGCACGGGTGACTCGGGCAGCAGCAGCGGCGGCGCGGCCGACTCGGGCACGACGACGATCGATCCGACGACGACGGCGGGAAGCGACGGATCGTCGGGCATGCCCGCCGACGGATCGGGCGATGCCTCGGCCGGTACGACGGGCGTCACGTCCAGCCCCGACGGGAGCACCGGCAGCACCGGCGACGGCGCGAACGAAACCGGCGACGGGGGCGGCTGCGGCTGCGTCGCGGGGTCGGGCGCCGGCACACCGTGGCTCGTGGTGATCGCCGTCGCGCGCCGCCGACGTCGGCGCTGATCGGCGGCGGGCCACGCGAGCGCGACCGTGCGGTGGCCGGCGATCCGTGTCCCGAGCGCGATACGTCACCGTGCGCCAGGTCGTTCCGGCGTGCATGCGTCTGTCGATCCCGCGTCCGCGCGCGGCTCGACAGCGCGCGCACGTCGGGCCTACCCTGCGCCGACATGCGCACGATCCCGACCGCCTTGCTGTTGTCCCTCGCCCTGTCCACCGTGGGCTGCGAGACGCAGACCCCCGCGACCACGACCCCCGAGCCCGCACCGCAGCCGGTCGCGACCGTGGCCCCGGTGAAGCCGATCCCCGAGGGGTACTTCGAGCTCACGCCGAGCATCACCGTCGTCGGTGTCGACGCGGCGGTCGACTTCTACGTCAAGGCCTTCGCCGCGCAGAAGCTGTTCACGCTCCCCGGTCCCGATGGCAAGACGATGCACGCCGAGGTGAAGATCGGCGACTCGATCCTCATGATCGACGAGGAGAACCTGCAGCAGGGATCGCGCGGTCCGCTGGCGATCGGCGGCTCCCCGGCGACGCTGATGATCTACACGGCCTCGGCGGACGACACCGTGGCGGCCGCGACCGCGGCGGGCGCAACGGTGCTGATGCCGGTGGAGGAGCAGTTCTGGGGCGATCGCTACGGTCGCCTGAGCGACCCGTTCGGCCACCAGTGGGCCATCGCGACGCACGTCGAGGACCTGACGCCCGAGCAGATGAACGAGCGCGGCGCGCTCGCGATGGCGGCGATGGCCCAGGAGGTGACCGCGAAGGCGAAGCGCGGGTCCAGCTCCTCGAAGCGGGCAAAGAAGGCCAAGCCACCGGCGTGGAAGGCCGTCGCCGGGACGCCCGCGACGAGTCCCACGCCCGCGCCGTACCACACCGTGACGGTGGCCTACGTGCTGCACGACGCCGCCGCGGCGATCGAGTTCTACAAGGCGGCGTTCGGCGCCGTCGAGAAGGCGCGCATGGCCATGCCCGACGGCAGGCTCATGCACGCCGAGCTCGCGTTCGGCGGCTCCGTGTTGATGATCAGCGACGAGTCGCCGCAGATGGGGACCAAGTCGGCGAAGACCCTCGGCGGCTCGCCGGTCTCGCTGATGTTCTACACGCCCGACGCCGACGCCGTGTTCGCCAAGGCGACGGGCGCCGGCGCGCAGGCGGCGATGCCGGTGTCCGACATGTTCTGGGGCGATCGCTTCGGCATGGTCGCGGGCCCCGATGGGTTCGCGTGGGGCGTCGCGACGCACACGATCGATCTGACGCCAGAGCAGATCGCCGAGCGCGCGAAGGCGACGCCGGGGAGCTGAGGAGATCCGCGGCGGGCTCAGCCCGCGACGCAGACCATCGACACGCACGTCAGGTCGGGATCGCAGGCCCCGCCCTGCGTGCACGGGCAACCAACGGTCCCGATCGGGCACACCGGGCCCGGGTCGACGCAGACGTCCGAGAGGCAGAGCAGACCCGGATCGCACGCGCCCCCCGGGGCGCAGGGGCACCCCTCGCCGCCCGGAACACAGCCGCCGCTTTCGTCGGCGGTCGTGTCAGCGCCGGTGGTGTCGACGGCCGTCGTGCCGTCGGATCCCGGCGCCGACGTCCCGCTGCCGTCGGCGGTGTCGGTCCCCGGGTCGGTCGCCGAGGCCGAGGTCTCCGCGACCGTCGTCATCGTCGTCGGGGCGGTCGTGGGCGCGGTCGTGGGCGCGGTCGTGGTGTAGGGATCGCCGGGCTCGACGTCGCCGCACGCACCCGCGCCGACCAGCGCGATCGCAGCGACGCTCGGCCAACGGAGCAACGGGGGACGCGGCATGTCGCCCGGAGTGTACCAAAGCCCGCCGGCGCACCGCGGCCCCGGCCCTCCAGTGAAAGCCGCCGCGCAGCCCGCCGTTGTCGGGCATGCGGTCGAGGATCGCCAGCGTGGGCCTGCTGATGTGTAGCTGCACGGGGTTCGTGCCGGTGGATTTCCCCGTGCTGCCGCCGGGTCGACTGCCCGACGCGCGGGTGCGGCAGGCCGTACGGGCCCGGCCCGAGCGCGGCGCGGCGCCCCTGGGCCAGCCCGCGGACGCCGTGCTCATCGGGGCGAGCACCTTCGAGATGGGCTGCCTCGAGGGCGATCCGAGCTGCGAACGCGACGAGCAGCCCGTGCACCGCGTGCGCCTGCCCGCGTTCGCGATCGATCGCCACGAGGTCACGTGGGCGCGCTACGCCGCGTGCGTCGACGCGGGCCTGTGCGAGAAGATCTCGCTGCCGGCGTGCTACATCTGGACCGCCGACCGGAAGTTCGAGGTCGGCCCCACGCTCGCGCCCGGCATGATCGACGCCAACAAACCGGTGGTCTGCGTGAACTGGGATCAGGCCGTGACCTTCTGCGAGGCGCACGGCGGCACGCTGCCCACCGAGGCGCAGTGGGAGCGGACCGCCCGCGGCCCACGGCGCTCGCTCTACGCGTGGGGCAACACGCCGCCGTCGTGCGAGCACGCGCAGTTCGACGGCTGCGGCGAGGGCACGCGTCCCGTCGGCACGCACCCCATCGGCGACAGCCCCGATGGCGTCGCCGATCTCGCCGGCAACGTCTGGGAGTGGGTCGGCGACTGGTACGACGACGCCGCATACGGCCGCGTGTCCCACCGCTTCAACCCGCGCGGCCCGTGGGAGGGCGACGTCCGGGTCGTGCGCGGCGGCAGCTTCTACGACGCCGAGTCGGATCTGCGCGCGTCGTATCGCTATGGGTTGTCGCCGGAGTACGGCTACTCGACGCTGGGCTTCCGCTGCGCGTACCCGCGATGACGTCAGGCGCCGCCCGTGCCACCCGAGCCGTCGTCGCAGAAGCACAGATCCACGCCGGCGTCCTCGTCGAAGAAGCAACCGAGCCCTGCGGGGGCGCCGATCTCGATGCACGCGTCGTTGCAGTCGATCAGCACGACCTCGCCGTCGATGCACACGCCGATCGTCACCTCGTCGATGCAGGCCTGGGTGTCGGGTTCGCACGCGACGCCGCCGGTGGACTCGCCCTCGCCGCCGCCCGAACTGTCGGCCGGGATCGTCGAGTCCTCCTCGCCGGCACCACCGCTCGACTCGTCCGCGCCGCTGCCGTCGGACGCGCCCGCGCTCGACGGTCCGCCGCTCGCGCTGGCACTGCCACCGCCCTCGCCGGTGTCCCCGTCGCCGGTGGTCTCGCCCGCGGTGTCCTTGTCGTCGTCGTCGTCGTCGCCGAGATCGATGAGGTCACAGCCGGCGCAGAGCATCGCGGCGGTCAGGAGGGCGTGGCACAGTGTCGTCGTCGTCTTCATGATGGTGAGTGGCGCCTGGGCGTCGCGATCCGTCACCTCACCATCGCTCGACCCCGCCGGGGCCGCGATCGACGGTGATCCTCGTCACCATGCGACGCGACAGCTCCGACCGTCGTCGGTGAGCGCACTCGGCCGCACGACCTTGATCGCGACGGTGCGCTCGAGATCGGGATCGTACGCCCGCACGACCACGCCCATCGCCCCGAGGCCGATGGTCCCGAGCACGACGTGCTTGCCGATGCGCTCACCAACCTGGGGGATGCGCAGCGTCCCGAGGCTCGACGGGGTCGGCGCGCCATCCTCGTCGTTCGGGCTGCGATCCATGATCATGCCGTGCCCGCCGCCTCAGCCCGCACAGCTGGCGCGGACCCGAGCGGTCCACTGCGAACCGCGCGAGGTGGTGAAGAACGCGTTCGCCTGCGACTTGGCCTCGTCGGTGCGTCCGAGGGCGCACAGCGTCGAGATGCGCAGGGCCATGCGTCGCTCGGCGTCGGCGAGTGGCGCAAGCTCGGCGTGCCGCTCGAGCAGCGCGAGGGCACGATCGGGCTCCGTCGGGAGCGCCGCCTCGGCGTCCACGAGGAGCTGCACGTGCGAGGTCGGGGCGGCGGGCGGCGTCGCGGCTGGCGTGGTCGCGGGCGTGGTCGCGGGGGCTGGGCTCGGCGCGACGGGCTCGCGCGCGACCACCGTGACGTCCGTCGATGCGCTCGGCTCCGGTCGGATCGCCAGCCACAGCAGCCCGCCGACGGCGACGACAACGACGCCCACGGCGATGCCGAGGCCGCGACGCGCGGGCGCGGGCGCGGGCGGTGGCAGCTCGGCGCGCGACGTCTCGAGCGTCAGACGGGAGACCACCATGCCCCAGCTCCCCTCGACGAGCTCGGCCGGCGGCACGTCCTGCTCCATCGCGACATCGATCAGCGCGCGCGCGTCGGCGCTCAGTTCGTCATCCATGGGACGTCTCCGTTGCGGCGTGACCGCCAGCGTTGCAGGGACTCGTCGAACGCGCGGCGTGCCAGCCGCAGCCGCGAGTACACGGTGTTGAGCTTGACGCCGGTCAGCTCCGCGATCTCGGGCGCGGTGAGCTTGACGACCTCGGCCATGACGAAGACGCTCCGCTGCTCCTCGTCGAGGCGATCGAGCAGCGCGTCGAGGATGCCCACGGCCTCGACCCGCGACAGGCGCTCGTCGGGCTCGGTCGGCGGCTTGCCGGCCTCGACCTGCTGCTCGCGTCGCTCGCGGGCGACGCCGCTGCGGCGGTGCTCGAGCATCACGCGGTACGCGATGCCGAACAGCCAGGTCGACATCGACGAGCGTCCCTCGAACTCGGCGAGCCGACGGTGGACGACCACGAAGACCTCCTGCACGAGATCGTCGAGATCGGCGTCTGCGACCCCGAGCCGTCGCAGGCTCCGCCACACGAACGTGTGCTGCTGGCGGTACACGGCCTCGAACCGGGGCGCGACCACGCCGTCGACCTGACTCGAGTCCGTACCCACCTCGATCGGTGTAGCACCCGACGTGTCCTGGCGATAGGCAATCGCGCCGCAGTGACGGGGTCGATCGCCGCATGATCGTCGATCGCGTGACGGATCCCGCGGGCGGCTGCCACTCACCGACCAGGGGCACTGCGGCCGAAGCCCGCTACGGCGGATCGCCCTCAGGTCCCCGAGCGCCAGCCGCCGAGGTAGCGCGCCTGTGCCGGCGTCAGCGCGTCGATCTCGATCCCCATCGCGTCGAGCTCGAGCCGCGCCACCTGCTGATCGAGGACCTTCGGCAGCGCGTGCACGCCGGGCGCGAGGGCCTCGGCGCGCGTGAACACATGCTCGGCGGCGAGGGCCTGGGCCGCGAACGAGAGATCCATGACGTCCGCGGGATGCCCCTCGGCGGCGCCGAGGTTGACGAGCCGCCCCTCGGCGAGCACGTGGATGCGCTTGCCGTCGACCAGCGTGAACTGCTCGAGGGATCGACGCAGCTCGCGGCGCGCCACCGACAGCTCGGCGAGCGCAGGCAGGTCGAGCTCGACGTCGAAGTGCCCCGCGTTGGCGATGATGGCCCCGTCCTTCATCGCGGCGAAGTGCTCGCGGCGGATGACGTCGCGGTTGCCGGTCACCGTGCAGAAGAAGTCGCCGATCGCCGCAGCGCGGGACATCGGCAGCACCTGATAGCCCTCCATCACCGCCTCGAGCGCGCGGGTCGGGTCGATCTCGGTCACGATCACGCGGGCGCCCATGCCCGCGGCGCGGGCGGCCAGGCCGCGGCCGCACCACCCGAAGCCGCAAACGACGAAGACGCGGCCGGCCAGCAGGCGGTTGGTGGTGCGCATGAACGCGTCGATGGTGCTCTGCCCCGTGCCGTAGCGGTTGTCGAACAGGTGCTTGGTGTCGGCGTCGTTGACGGCGATCATGCCGAAGCGCAGCACACCATCAGCCGCCATGCCCCGCAGGCGCGCCACGCCGGTGGTGGTCTCCTCGGTGCCGCCGACGATCGAAGCCCCGAGCGCGGACTCGGTGGTGTGCACGAGCGTGGTCAGATCCGCGCCGTCGTCCATGATGACGTGCGGACGGTGCTCGAGGGCCTGGCGCAGGTGGCGGTAGTACGTGTCGCGGTCCTCGCCCGCGATCGCGAACATGCCGATGCCGTCATCGACGGCGAGCGCGGCGGCGACGTCGTCCTGCGTGCTGAGCGGGTTGCTCGCGCACAGCCGCACGGTGGCGCCGCCGGCCACCAGCGTGCGAACCAGCGCCGCGGTCTCGGTGGTGACGTGCATGCACGCGCTGATGCGGGCCCCCGCGAGCGGCCGGTCGCGGGCGAAGCGCTCGCGGATCGACGCCAGCGCCGGCATGGCGCGCATGGCCCACTCGATGCGATCGCGGCCGCCGGGCGCGAGCTCGGCCGAGCGGATGTCGTGGGCGCCGCTCGCGGTGGGGGTGGACGGGGATGCGGACGGTGGAGTGGTCGGGGTCACCTCGTCGAGGATGACGCGGCGGGCCGCCCCGTCACGTTGAACGAATTGGTCGCTCGCATTAGCATGGCTAATGCTTCCGGACTTCAACCGGCTGCGGCTGTTCTTCCACGTCCACCGGGCCGGCAGCGCGAGCGCAGCCGCGGCCGAACTCCACGTCACGCAGTCCGCGGTGAGCCAGGCGCTCGCCAAGCTCGAGCAGGAGCTCGGGGCGCAGCTGTTCGTGCGACGGCACCGCAAGTTGGTGCCCACCTCCGCGGGTACGCGGCTGTTCGGCGTGGTCGCGCCGTTCGTCGAGGCGCTCGGGGGTGGCCTCGCCGAGATCCACCGCGCGCAGCACGAGCTGTCCGGCGTGCTGCGCCTCGGCGCGCCGGTCGAGTTCGGCGCCCATCGATTGCCCGCGACGCTCGCGGCCTTCCGCGCCGCGCACCCCGGCGTGTCGTTCGAGCTGGTGCTCGGGCCGCCGTCGCGACTGCTGCCGCGCCTCGACGACGGTCGCCTCGATCTCGCGTTCGTCGACGTGTTCGAGGCGTCGCCGGCGGCGCACCGCGGCGGCCTCGAGGTCGTCGAGGTCCTCGAGGAGCAGCTCGTGCTCGTGGCGGCGCGCTCCTACGAGGCCCGCGTGCTCGCGGGCAGCCGCGCGCTCGGCCGCCTGGCCACCGCGAGCTTCGTCGAATACCAGCCCGCCGCGCCGGCGATCCGCAGCTGGTTCCGCCACCACTTCGGCCGCTTGCCACCGCGGCTCGATCTGGCGCTGGTCGTCGAGAGCGTGCAGGCCGTGATCGCGGCGGTCCGCCACGGCATGGGAATGGGCGTGGTGCCGTCGCACACCGTCGCGGCCGAGCTCGACGCCGGCGCGCTCGTGGTCGTCGGCACCCGCCGACGCGCGATCACCAGCCGCGTGTCACTCGTGCGCGTGCTCGACAAGATCCCCTCGCGCGCCGAGAAGGCATTGGTCCGCGCCCTCGGCCACGGCGGACCGCGCGGCGCCTGAGCCTCGGGAGCTCGGGCGCCGCCGACGACGAGCTCAGCGGGCCGATCGACGGCGGCGTCTCGAGCTCCTGAGCCCGACGCCGAACGCGAGCACCGACAGCGCGAGGGCGGCGGTGGTGTCCTGCCGCCCGTCGGTGCGGCAGCCGCAGCCCGAGGTCTGCGCGCCGACGGCACTGCCGTCGTCGCTGCCGAAGGAATCCTCGCCGTCGCACGCAGCGATCGGCGCGAGGGCCACCTGGTTGTTCCACTGTGTGACGAGCTGGTCGATGAGCGCCGCGTTGTCGACCAGCACCATCGGGGCGCCGGCAACCGGCACGGTCTCGATCCGCAGGGCCCAGGGCATCTCCTCCGGCGCGATGTTGGGCCACACAACCGACGAGTCGAGGGTCACCGCGCGGTCGATCCCGATCTGCTGCATCTCCGATCGGGCGGAGCACGGCCGGAACAGCGTCGCGAGCCGCGAGGTGTTGTCGACCTCGCCCAGCTCGGTGTTGGTGTGGAACAGCGGGTCCTCCGTCATCTCGGCGGGGGACATGGTCGTGTACATCCGCGTGAGCGTGGGGTACCTGCCGAGCAGGTCGAGCGCGTGCGAACCGGGGGCGACGATCCGCTCCTGCACCGCGGCCGAGAACGCCGCGGCGTCCCACGCCTCGAGGTCGATCTCGTCGACGTGGCCGGCCAAGTCGCCCCAGAACGCGCCCTCGGTCACGCCGTCGGGCGGCGGCAAGAACGACAGCATCAGGCCGCGCACCAACGGATGGGAGAACGCGCAGACCGAGTCGTCGCAGATCGTCATCAACCCCTGATCGCGCAGCACGTCGGGGACCATCACCGGCTCGAGGCCGACGAAGGCTTCGGCGTTCCACGCCGCGTCGAACAACCCCGTGGGATCCACGATCGCGGACGGCCCCGCGTACTCGGTGACGAACGCGCGACCGTCGGCCATCGAACTGTCGACCGCCATCGTCACGACGGCCTTGTAGTTGGCGCCGAGGCCCAGCCAGTCGAGCTTCACCGGGTTGAGCTCGACGTGGCGATAGTTGGTCGGAACCACGCGCGCGTCGCCGAGGAAGAACGCGCGGATGTCCATGTCGTCCTGCGCGGCGATCCGCGTCAGGCGGATCGGGATGCACGGCTCGTCGCCGGCGTAACGGATCACGACCGGGTGGATCTCGCCCACGCCGGCGCTCTGGCCCAGGCGGAACGCCGCGAACTGGGCGCCCTCGTCGATGTACTGCTGCAGGATCGGCTCGGCGTTGGGATCCGCGTAGTAGCCGTTGTCCTCGAGCCACTGCATGAGGTCCGCCGCCGTCGTGCTCTGCAGGACCACCGCCTCGAACGCACCAACGGTGTCCGAGAGCACGACCTCCGTCCCGCCGCCGGTGGTGCCGCCGTCCTCACCGCCTTCGGCGCCCGTCAGGCCGCCCCCGCCGTCCGTTCCCTCAGCACCGCCATCGCACGAGTCGAAGCCATCGCCGCCGAAGCCGTCGTCTCCGGCGTTGCAGAACTCGTTCTGTCCGACCCAGCCGTAGTTCGGCACGGTGCCGTTGCCCAGCGCCACGAACATCTGTTGCGAGCCGACCTCGAACGTCGGCGTCGCCATCACCGGCACGATCCACGCGAACTGTGCGGCCTCGGTGGTCGCGTCGTACTGGATCTGGATGTGGGCCTCGACCTCGCCGTCGGCGACCACGAAGAAGATGTTCTCGCCGGTCTGATCGACGGGCATCGACATCGGGTTGCCCGCACCGCCATCGCAGAACGTGCCGCCGCACGCGTCGGCTTCGCTGGGCGACGCCACCGCGATCAACGAGAGGACCCCCACCACGACCACGCCGGTTTCGACGACACGCATGACCCAACCAACCTTTCCTAGCCAACCACCGCCGCGCGGCCCCAAGCCGACGACGCGGGGCCATCATAGCGTCGTCGCGGGCCGGACGCCAGCGGCCCGCCCATGCGCGGGAGCGCTCCGAGGGCACCCGCCGGGCCTGCGGAGGCCCCCACCTTGCGCGGCGTCCTCTGCCCGGTGGAGGCTCGGCCATGCTCCGCGCCTCGCTTGGATTCCGCGCTCCCGCTCGCCTCCCTGCTGCACGCCTGGCGGCGCCCGCCCGCCTCGCCGCCAGCGCTGGCCTCACGCTCCTGGCGATCGGCTGTCCGAGCGACACCCCCCCGGCCACCGACGACACCAGTGGCACCGGAACGTCCGAAGGATCGTCGTCGGGCGAGGCCACGACGATCGACCCCGACACCTCGAGCACAGACGCTCCGACCACCGTCGACCCCGACTCGTCGAGCTCCGGTGACGCGTCGTCCTCGTCGTCGTCGGGCCCGGGCTTCGACGGCTGCGGCGACGGTGACATCGACGACGGCGAGCTCTGCGACGGCGACAACCTCGACGGCCGCGACTGCGCCTCCGAGGACTTCGTCGACGGCGTCCTCGCCTGCAACGCCGACTGCACCCTCGACACCTCGGGCTGCAACTACTCCTGCGGGGACGGCAACGTCCAAGGCGACGAGCAGTGCGAGGCCGACGACCTCGACGGCGCCACCTGCATCACGCAGGGCTTCGAGGGCGGCAACCTCGAGTGCAACGCCGACTGCACCTTCGACGTGTCGGGCTGCGAGAACTACACCTGCGGCGACAACCTCCGAGCCGGGCCCGAGATCTGCGACGGCGTGGACCTCGACGGCGAGAACTGCATCTCCCAGGGCTACGACAGCGGCACGCTCGCATGCGCCGCCGACTGCTCCGCCTTCGACGCCTCGGGCTGCTTCGTCTGCGGCGACGGCATCATCAACGGCGACGAGGTCTGCGACGGCAACGACCTCGGCGGCGAGGACTGCGTGTCGCAGGGGGCTGACGGCGGGGTGCTCGGCTGCAATCCGGACTGCACCTTCGACATCGACGAGTGCACCGGCTGCGGCAACGGCGACCAGGATCCGGGCGAGGCCTGCGACGGCAACGACTTCGGCGGGGTCACGTGCGCGGGCTTGGGCTTCGACGGCGGCGTGCCGACCTGCGGGGCCGACTGCACGATCAGCGACGCGAGCTGCCTCGGCCTACACACCTTCTGCACCGCCCCGGCGGCCGCGATCGGCCCGGGCGCCGGCGTCCTCACCCAGAGCACGATCCCGGTCGCAGGCCTGGCCGGCGCAGTGGTCGACGTCGACGTCATCGTCGATGCGACGCACACCGCCGTCGGCGACCTCGACATCGACGTGCGCCACGTCGACACCGATCTGTCCGTGTCGCTCGCCGATGATCAGTGCGGCGTCAACGACGACATCGACGCGACGTTCGATCAAGATGCCGCGAACCCGCCGGCCTGCGGCGCCGCACCGACGATCTCGGGCGCCGTCCTGCCGCTCGGCGATCTCGAGGCCTACGTCGGCACCGTCGGGCCCGGGAACGGCACGTGGGAGCTGAGCGTCCTCGACCAGACCGCCGGCAACGGCGGCTCGCTCGCCCAATGGTGCGTCGCCATCACCACGGGCAGCGACTGCGCGACGCCGTTCGCGGCGCCGTCGTTCGATGCGATCGTCACCTTCCCCGATGCGCCGCTGCTGAGCGGGACACGCATGACCATCGCCTTCGACGGCGCCAACTACTGGAGCACAGGCGGCGGCTCGCCGTTCGGCGATGTGCTCGCGTCGCACGACGTGAACGGCGTGCCACTGGACTACTACCAGCCGAACCTCGATCTGCGGAGCGTCTTCACCAAGGGCGACAGCGTCGGGCCCGTGTTCCTGCGCGCGTACGGCAGCCCGCAGATCACGGTGCAGAACGCCCCCGGCGTCTACGCCAACGACGTTGCGCTCGTCGGCGGTGTCCTCGACGCTCAATCGGCGGTGGTCTGGGACGACGGCAACCAGGAGTTCGTCGCCCACAGCGCTGGCAACATCTCGCGCTGGGATGCCGCGGGGGCCTCGATCGGCAACGTGGCGCTGTCGGGCTGGGGGGTCGACGTCATCGGCGAGAACGGCTACCCGCAGGACCGCGGCGTCGCAGCGGCGTGCGGCTACTACCTCACGTACTACAACGGCACCCTCTCGGCGTGGGACGCCGACGGCAACCGCGTCGCCACGACGACGCTGAACGGCGCCGGCGTGTCGTTCGACTCGTACTTCAGCTACAGCTTCGCCCAGGGGTTGTTCTTCGTGAACGACGGGCCGGGGCTGAGCTGGCGTGGCTACGACGTGCTCTGAGTTGCGGATGAACGCGAAGCGTTCACCCGCGACGAAGGCAAGGAGCGGAGCGATGAGGGATGGGGAGGGCTCCGGCGGGCTCTGCCCGACGGAGGGGAAGGGCGGGCCGCCCTTCCCCACTTGCTTGGTAGCCCGCGTCCTACCGTCAGCCCGCGGGCGCGGCCGCATCCAACACCTCGCGGACCTTGGCCGCGAGCGCATGCGGCGTGAACGGCTTGAGCAGCAGCGCGACCTCGTTGGCGAGCAGGCCGTGGCGAAGCACCGCATCGTCGTTGTAGCCCGAGATGTACAGCACGCGGAGCGCCGGGCGAAGGACTCGCAGGCGCTCGGCGAGCTGGCGGCCGCTCATGCGCGGCATCACGACGTCGGCGAGCAGCAGGCCGATCGCGGCGGCGTGCTGGGCGAAGAGGTACTGCGCCTCCTCGCCGTGGGCCGCGACGAGCACGGTGTAGCCGAGGCGGGTGAGCACGGTGCGGATCATCGAGCGGACGGCCTCGTCGTCCTCGACCAGCAAGATGGTCTCGGTGCCGGGCGCCATCGCCCCGCCGACGGTCGCCTCGGATGCCGCCTGGTGCGTCGCCTCGGGCGGCAGCGGTCGGAAGTACATCCGGAAGCGTGCCCCGTGGCCCGGCTCGCTCTCGAGCACGATCGATCCGCCGCTCTGCTCGACGATGCCGAGCACGGTCGACAGCCCGAGCCCCGTCCCGCGATCCATCGACTTGGTGGTGTAGAACGGCTCGAACGCGCGCTCGCGGGTCTCGGCATCCATGCCGCAACCCGTGTCGGCCACGCCGAGCATGACGTACGTACCCGGCGACGCCCGCGGGTGCTGGCGAGTATAGGCCTCGTCGAGCTGGACCGTGCCGGTCTCGAGCAACAGCGTGCCACCCTGGGGCATCGCGTCTCGGGCGTTGACGACGAGGTTCATGAGGACCTGACCGATCTGCCCCGGGTCGAGCCGCACCGCCGGGAGCTCGCCCGCGAGGCGCAGCTCGAGCTCGATGTCCTCGCCGATGAGCCGTCGCAGCAGCTGCTCGGTGCCGCGGACCACCTCATCGAGATCGATCGCGCGCGGCTGGAGGATCTGGCGGCGGCTGAACGCCAGGAGCTGACGGGTGAGCACCGCGGCCCGCTGCGCGGCGGCGCGGATCTCCACGAGCTGCTGACCCGCGGGGTGGCTCTCGTCGACTTCAAACAGGCCGAGCTCGGAGCACGCCAGCATGACCGACAACAGGTTGTTGAAGTCGTGCGCGATGCCGCCGGCGAGCCGGCCGACCGCCTCCATCTTCTGGGCGTGACGCAGCTCCATCTCGCTGCGCAAGAGCGCCGCCTCGGCCTGCTTGCGCTCGGTCAGGTCGACCACGAACGCGACGACCTTGGACTCGTCGAGCATCGCGACGCCGCACTGCGTCGCGAGCGTCGATCCATCCTTGCGCGTGAGCTCGAGCTCCAACGGCGGTAGCCGCCCGTTGGTCACGAGCTCAATCCCGTGGCGACCGTCCGCGAGTGACATCGAGGCCGGCGCGATCGAGGTCCAGCGCACATCCCCCGCCTGCACGTCCCGCCGTGTGTACCCGATCATCGACAGGTAGGCGTCGTTGCCGTCCTCGACCCGACCATCCAGATCCGCGACCACCACGCCGATGAGCCCCGAGTCGAACAAACGGTCGAAGCGGAGCTCGCTGCGACGCAGGGCCTGCTCCGCGCGCCGTCGACTGGCGCGGTCCTCCGCCTCGCGCAGCTCGCGTTCCACCGCAGGCCCGAGCCGCGCGAGTCGATCCTTCAGCACGAAGTCGCGGGCCCCGGCACGCATCGCCTCGACCGCGGTCTCCTCACCGATCGTGCCGGACACCAGGATGAACGGGATGTCCAGCTGGGCCTCCCGTAGGGTCTCGAGCGCCGCAGTTCCGCTGAACTGCGGCAGCGCCCAGTCGCTGATCACGAGGTCCCACTCACCTTGGCGCAGGGCATCGCGCATCGCCTCCGCGGTCTCGACCCGCTCGCTGGCCACCTCGCGGCCGCTGCGTCGGAGCTCGCGCAGGGTGAGCTTCGCGTCGGTCTCGCAGTCCTCGACCAGCAGCACGCGCAGTGGTCGGCTCACGGTCCGGGCCCCCGGCCGCGGGGCGGTACTTCGTTCACGAGCAACCAGAACAACCCGAGGGTCCTCGCCGCGTCGACGAATGCGGTGAAGTCGACCGGCTTGCGCACGTACGCGTTGGCCCCGAGCGAGTAGCCGGCGACGAGGTCTTCGTCGAGCGTCGAGCTGGTCAGGATCACCACCGGCAGCAGCCGCGTGCGCTCGTCGGCGCGGATCCGGCGCAGCACCTCGAGCCCCTCGATCCTCGGCAGCTTGAGGTCCAAGAGGACGAGCGTCGGCAGATCGAGGACATCGCGCCCTGCGTGGGCCCCGAGACCGAAGAGGTAGTCCAAGGCCTCGACACCGTCTCGGGCGACCACGACCTCGTTGCCGAAGTTGCCCTTCGCCAGCGCGCGCAGCGTGAGCTTCTCGTCGCTGGGGTTGTCCTCGATCAGCAGCACCACCTTCGTCATCGCTCCCCTCCTCGAAGATCGCCAGGGAGCGTGAACGAGAACCGCGCGCCCCGCCCCGGCTCGCTCTCGGCCCAGACGACGCCGCCGTGTCGGTGGGCGATGCGCTGCACGGTCGCGAGGCCGATGCCAGTGCCGGGGAACTCGCGCTCGGGGTGCAGTCGCGCGAATGGGGTGAACAGCCGAGCGGCGTGGGCGAGATCGAAGCCCGCGCCGTTGTCCTGCACGTAGTAGGCGGGCTCTCCATCGCGGACGGCGCTGCCGACCTCGACGCGCGGCGTCGCCACTCCCCGCGTGAACTTCCACGCGTTGTCGAGGAGGTTCTCGAGGAGGGCGCGGGCGAGGGCTGGGTCGGCGGACACCCACAGCGGCTCGGCGATCACGAACTCGACCTCGCGACCGGGCTCCTGGGCGGCGAAGCGCCGCACGATGGTCCGCGCGACCTGGCCCAGATCGACGGGCTCGCGCCGCAACTCTCTCCGCGAGACCCGCGACAGCGACAGCAGTGCATCGATCAGCTCGCCCATCCGCATGGCGTTGCTTCGGATCTCGTGGAGGCAGTCGAGGCCGTCCTCCCCGAGCTTGTCGTGGTACTCGGACAGGAGCACCTGCGAGAAACCGCTGAGCCCACGCAGCGGCGCCCGGAGGTCGTGGGCCACCGAGTAGCTGAAGGCCTCGAGCTCGTTGTACGCGAGCTTGAGCGCGCGGTCGGTCTCGCGTCGCGCGGTGACGTCACGGATCGCGCTGGCCACGAGTCGGCGTCCACCGGTCTCGAGCGGCCCGAGGCTGATCTCGACAGGGAACTCGGTGCCGTCCCTGCGCACGGCGTGGAGCGCCAGCCCCGAGCCCATCTCGCGCGTCCGCGGGTCGGCGAAGAATCCCCCGCGGTGATCGACGTGGCACGCGCGATCGCGGCTCGGCACCAGGCACTCGATCGGCTGACCGTTCAGCTCGCTGCGGACATAGCCGAACATCCGCTCGGCCTGGGCGTTGACGCTGACGATGATGCCCTGGGAGTCCACGATGACGATCGCGTCTGGGGCGACCTCGAGGAAGTCGGCGAACCGCGCCTCGATCGATGTCGCGCTCGACGAGGGTGTCGTCCTCACTGCGCTTGCACGCTCGACGATCCCGTACTGGGAGACGCAACCGGACGCGTCGAGCCCCGCCCGCACCGCCACGTCCACGTGCAGCTCGCGACCATCGCGGTGGCGGCGGATCGCCTCGAACGCGACCTCACCGACCCCGGCCGAACGCACCTTCGCCCATTGCTCCTCGGCGTGCGCGGGGGGACTCACCAGCTCCGCCCACGGCCGACCGATCGCCTCGGCGGCGGTATGTCCGAGCAGCCGCTCGGCGCCGCCGTTCCAAGCGAGGACGCGCCCCTGCACCGCGTCGACGACGACGAGCGCATCCGCGAACAGGTCGAGTGCAGAGACCTCGCTCATCCAGCAGACCGGCGTACCCTAGCGCGCGACGGCCAACAATCGGGGAAACCCCGAGCGAGCGCGTCACTCTTCGACGCCGACGAGCCCGATGCGGACTGCGTGGCGGACGAGGCCAGCGACGCCGCGCACCCCGAGACGCAGCAGGAGCTGGGCACGGTGGCTCTCGATGGTCTTCACGCTGAGCTCGAGGCGCTCAGCGATCTCGCGGGTAGAAAGGCCACGCGCGATCAACTCGAGCACGGAGAGCTGCCGCGCGGTGATGTTCGATCCCCGTGCCGCCGCGGGTGATGGGACATCGGCCCGGCCAGCGTTGGATCGACCGGCCACCGATGCGGCCGCGCTGGGAGCCCGCACCTCAGCCAACGCCTGACCGAGGAGCGCGCGGGCGTTGCGGATCTCCGCGACGCAGCGCTCGCCGCCGAATTCCTCGGCCTGCGCGAGCCGGCGGTCGACCGACTCGAGCAGCGCCGGCAACGGTGTCGTCGTCGGCGTCCGCGACAGCTCGCGCGCGATGACGGGGCCGAGCCGATGGAGGTGGTCCTTCGTGATGAAGTCGGCCGCACCCGATCGCAACACGGCGACGACCGCGTCCTCCCGCATGGCGCCGGAGACCACGATGAAGGGCGTCCCCGGACGGAGCTCCTGCGTCGCGCCGAGCGCAGCGGTCGCGTCGAAGCCGTGGATGCTGGAGTCCGAGATGACGAGATTCCACGCGCGCTTCGCCAGCGCGTCCCGCATCGCGTCCGCGGACTCGACGCGCTCGCAGTGCGGCACGAGACCCGCAGCCTGCAGCTCGCGAACCACCAGCTTCGCGTCGGTCTCGGAGTCCTCGACCAACAGCACCCACACGTCCTGTACTGCGTCGTCCATACGCAACCGCGGCGAGTGTAGCTCGCATCACCGACGCCGAACCGCACTGCGGAGGGTTCGAATGCCGTGGGGCCGTGCTTCGAGCGCACTCGCATCGGGAATTCGCCCGACTCATGCCGAGCATCCATCCGAATACCCAGCGCACGCACGCTCGCGAGCAGCCGACCGAGCGCGCGCGCCCGATCGAACGTGCTGCAGCGCCGCGATCAGCCGCTCACGGCGGGGGCCGCGTCGAGGACCACGGCCGCGGCACCGCGGACGTGGACGTCGACGTAGTAGACGATGCCCTCGAGCCCGACCATGAACAGCGCGGTCTGGAAGTCGCCGTAGGCCTCGCCGTAGGCGAACACCGGGCTGGCGAGCTCGACCTCGAGGTCGGCGAAGATCTCCTCGACGTCCTCGATCTCGCCGTCGTCGTCCATGAAGACGCGGCTGAGGCCACTGACCACGTTCGGGAACTGGTTGCCGTCCTGATCGACGACGTAGAGGTTGCCGCACTCGTCCATCGCCAAGGCGTCGGGGAAATCGCCGAGGTCGGTGACGATCTCTGGCTCGCCGATCGCGTCGCCACTGCCGGAGATCGGCAGCCGCCAGACCGATCCGTTGGCGGCGAAGTTGGTCATGAACAGGATGCGCCGCAGCGGGTCGTAGAGGATGCCCGTCACGCCGGGCACGTTGCCCACGACGTTGAAGTCGTCGGCTTCGACGTCGTAGCGGTAGAGGTTGCCCGACTGGAACGCCGACGCCCACACGATGCCGTCCGGATCGACGAACAGGCGGGTCGGCAGCAAGATGTTGTTCTGCAGGGTGTCGATGCTGCCGTCGGGGTGCATCACGTCCATGCGATTCAGCTCGCGCATCATCATGAGCAGATCGCCGTTGGCGCGGTAGCGCATGCCGATCGTCGCGGTCGCGAAGGTCGTGGCGATGTCGAGCGGAGCGACGTCGAACCCCGGATCGTTGGGCGTCCCCAGGGTCGCGCCGGTCACGTCGAGGCGCGCCAACACGTTGCCGTCACGCGAGACGAACCCGCCCTGGCCGTCTGCCGCGAAGTCGTCGGAGCCGATGACCGGTTGCTGGAAGATCGGGGTGAAGAACGTCCCCGCCTCGACCGGCGGATCGGCCGGCGGGAGGTCGTCGCACTCCGGCGGGTAGTCGATCGCCGAGGTGGTGTTGCCGGTGTCGCTCGACTCGTCGCCGGTGTCGGCGTTGGTATCGGTCACGGTCGTGGCCGGCGCGGTCGTCAGCGTGGTGGCGTTGCTCGCGTTGGTCGTCGGACCGACGCTGTCGGCCGTGGTCTCGCCGTTGGAGTCGTCGATCGGCCCATCGTAGTCGTCCAGCAGGCCGTAGAACTTCGCGATCTCGTCGTCCTCGCAGCTGACCAGGCGGGCACCCGACTCGACCCTGCATCCGTCGAGCGAGACCCACTCGCCCATGCCCGCGGCGAAGTCTTCGGCGTCGACGCGGCCGATGTTGATCTCGCTCGTGTCGTCGGGGAGCGCGAAGCGGTAGCTGATCTGCGCCGCGAAGTGCAGCGCGGGGTTGGGGTAGACCCGGTACGCGTTGCCGTAGATGTCGGGCCCGCGCTCGGACTGCACGACGCAGAAGTCGATGTCCTCGTCGAGGGCCTCGGGCGGCAGCGCGATGGTCAGCACGTTGTCGGCAGAGAACAGCAGACCGCCGGCGCGGCCGATCGTCGCGCAGCGCTCCTCGGGTGCGCCCGCACAGCTGCCGAGCGCGAGGCACGCCCCCACCGCCGCCACGCTGCCCAGCCGCACCAACCTGGAGCTACGCCCCGACCGCCGCATCCCGTCGCCCACGGCCGCGACGATAACACGCGACCGACGGCTCGCCAGTCGTCACGTCGGCAGCAGCCCGCAGCCGCGGCGCAGCATCATCGCCGGCCGCGCCGCCCAGACTTTGAGCAGGTCGGCCATGACCGGGGACGCGCGGACCGCCGCGATGCCGACCTTGCCGGCGACGCCCTCGCTGCGCATGGTGTACGCGAAGCACGACGCCAGGTCGTCGGCGACCACCAGCGCGATGCGCCGCGCGCTCTGGCGGATCCAGTGCACCAGCGTCGGCGTGTCGGGACCGCGCGTCGTCGCGTAGGCCTGGGCCGCGATCTCGTACGCGCGACGCCGCTTGCGCGATACCGCCTTCGAGATCGCGCGGCTGTTGTCCTCGAGGACGTCGGGCGCGGCGACCTTCTCGCCGAAGCCCGGCACCTGGGCGCGGACGGCCGCGGCGAGCAGGATGTCGAGCTCGCGCGGCACGAACAGATCGATCGTGAACGTGCCGCGGGCCAGGTTGACGATCGCCTCGGTGATCGCGAAGACCTGCTGTCCCTGCGCCGCGTCACCGAGCCACGCCGGGATCAGGATCGAAGGCCGCGAGGTGTTCTCGACGATGACGCCGCGGTCGGGCAGCGCGTGGGTGAAGACGTCGTAGTCCTCGACCGCGAACAGGCTCGCGATGCGATCGACGATGGCGCGCAGGCCCTCGGGCCGGGCCGCGAGCTTGTCGCGGCTCGACACGCCCCAGCGCGACAGATCGCCGGGGCGGACCTTGGCGAGGCCCTCGACGATCGATGCGAGCAGAGCCGCCGACGGCGCCTGCTGGTCGCGCGCGACGTGGAGGTCGGCCGTCGCGTCGCCCGCGAGCGCGCCGGGCCGGATCGCGTCCCACCGCGGCCGCCAGGCCCGGACGTCCTCGCGCTCGGCGTTGGTCGCGACCTCGAACACCCCGAGCGCGACGTTGGCGAGGGCGCGCGCGCGTGGCTGGCCCATCTCGTCGTAGGTCTGGGCCAGGCTCCGCCAGGCCTCGACGCGCACGACGTCGTCCATGAGCACCTGCTGCAGCTGCTCGATCGCGTCACCGTGGCGACTGGCGAGGCGCAGGTAGGTGGCGAGCTCGAACCGCAGCGCCGCGTCGCCGTCGCAGGCGCGCAGGCCCTCGATGAGGGCGACGCGGGCCCCGTCGATGTCCTCGAGGCGCTCGTGCAGCACGCGGGCGAGCTCGAGGTAGAGGCCGACCTTGCGCGTGCTCGGGCCGCCGAGGTGCGCGCGCAGGGCTGCGACGTAGTGGCGCCAGTGCTCGGGCACCGTCGCGATCGCGTGCAGCTCACTGCTCGCGAGGCCGCCGCTGCCCTCGATCGCGATCGCATCCGCGAGGGCATCGATCGCGGCGTCGATGCGCCGCGCCCCGACGTGGGCGTGGGCGAGCGCGACGTCGGCCCGCACCGCGGCCTCGTCATCGAGGGCGTGCTCGCGCAGGCGCGACGCGCTGTCGACCGCGGCCCCGAAGAGTCCGGTGTCGAGCTGCAGCGCGACCACGCGCTCGAGCACGTGCGACTCGCTGGCGCCGTGGGCCAGCGCCTGCTCGTAGTGGGAGAACGCGCCGGGGAAGTCACCCTTGTCCTCGAGCGCCGAGCCGATGAGAAAGTGCACCGCACCGAGATCGGGGCCCGACGCGACCCGCTGCGCCCGCTCGAGCAGCACCAGCGCCTCGTCGACGCGACGATCCCCGAGGTGCAGCCGGCCGAGCTCGAGCAGCGCGCCGACGTCGTTGGGGTGGCGCTCGAGCAACCGCTGCAGCGCGGCCACGCCGGCACCGAGGTTGTCGAGCTCGTGGGCGTAGAGCTGCCCGACCTCGAGCCACAGCGCGCGCTGGCGATCGCCCGACTGGGCCTCGGTGGCCGCGCGTGACAACCGCTCGGCGAGCTTCGCCAGCTGGCCCTGCAGCCGCATCGTCGACGACAGGCGCACCGCAGCCTCGGCGTGGTCGGGCCACAGCTGCAGCGCGCGATCGAACGCCGCGATCGCGGCGCTTCGATCGGCGAGCTGCTCGATGCGGGCGACACCGGCCTTCGTCCAGGCGTCGGCGGCCTCGCTCGGGGACTTCGCGATCGCGGCCTCGCGCTCGGCGACCTCGATCACGGCCTCCGCGTCCCCGAGCACCTCGGCGAGGCGGGCCAGGCCGCGCAGGGCGCCGAGGTTCTCGGGATCGAGGGCGAGCGCCTCGCGGTAGACCTCGAGGGCCTGCGGTCCGCCCGAGGCCTCGAGCGCCTCGGCGCGGCGGGTGAGGAACGCGGCGCGCAGCGGGGGATCGCTGGTCGCGTCGGCGAGCAGCGCGTCGACACTGGCGATGATGCGGGCGTCGCCGGCGGCCAGCGACTCACGCTCGAGACCGTCGAGCGCGGTGCGATCGCCGGGCCGCAGCGCGAGCACGGTCGACCACGCCTCGACCCGATCGTTCGGCGTGCCGAGACCGCCCAGATCGAGGGCGCGCACCCGCTCCTGCAACGCCATCACGCGGGCGCCGGGATCGACGAAGGTCGCCGCCTGTGTCGCGAGCACCGCGACGAGGGCCTCGCGATCGCCCGCGGCGCGCAGCAGGGTCTCGAGGGCGACCAGCGCCCCGATGTGATCGGGGACCAGGGCGAGCACGCGCTCGAAGGCGCGACGGGCCCGCGGCGCGTCGACGAGGTGATCGCGGGCGACCTCACCGGCCCGGTACAGCGACGCGACGGCGAGCCGGGGATCCGCGAGCGTCGCCGCGTCGCGCTCGAGCTCGGCGACCAGCTCGACCCAGTGCCCCAGCTCGCTGCGCGCCCGCGCCAAGGCATCGGCGGCGGCGCGGTAGCCGGGGCGCAGCTCGACGGCCTGCAGGTAGCAGCGCTCGGCGGCGACCAGATCGTCGAGGTGATCCTCGTGGATCCGCCCGAGCTGGAAGCTCGCGAGGGCGCGCGAGCTGGGATCGCGGAAGCTGTCGCGCTCGAGCTCGGCGAGGGCGACCAGCTCCTTCCACGCGCCGCGGGCCCGCAGGATCTTGGCCAGCAATTGCAGCGAAGGCGCGTGCTGGGGGTCGATGTCGAGGGCGCGGCGCAGGAAGCCGATCGCCTGGTCCGCGGTGCCCAGCTGGCGGGCATGCAGCTCTCCGAGCCGGTGCAACAGGATCACCTGCGCCACGGGCTCGCCCGCCGCGTCGAGCTCGCGCTCGTAGATGAACGCGAGGTCCGACCACCGCCGCTCGGCGTGGAAGATGCGACCGAGGGTCGCCAGGGTCGCGCCGTGGTGGCCGTCCAGCGACAGCACGGAGCGGAGCCGCGAGATCGCCTCGTCGCGGCGCTCGAGCTTCTCGTCGAGGATCTCGCCGGCGCGGTGGAGCAGATCCGCCCGGGTCGCGGTGTCCTGGACGATGTCGGCCTCGAGCTGCAGCGCGTCGATCACCGAGCGCCACCGCCCCGCCGACGCCGCGACGCGCCCGAGCGCATGGATCGCGCCCATGTGACTGGGTCGCAGCTCGAGGATCCGGCGGTAGGCGTACTCGGCCTGCTCGGGATCCGTCAGCGGACCGCGCATGAGATCGCCGATCGCGAACAGGTACTCGATGCGGCGCTCGACGTCGACGCGCGGAAGGTGTCGCTCGTAGAGCTCGACCTGCTCGCGGTGCCGACCGGTGCGCGCGTAGAGGCGGATGAGCGCCTCGAACGACGGCAGGAGATCGGGGGCGAGCGCGAGCGCGTGCTCGTGCTCGGACATCGCCTCGACGAGGCGTTCGGTGCGCTCGAGGATCTCCGCGGCCCGGGCGTGGGCCACCGCGCGTCGACGGGGCTCGCGGGTCGCCGCGGCCTCGCCCTGGTGCATCGCGATCAGCTCGCCGTGCTGACCGGCGGCCGCGTACAGCGGCGCGAGGGCGCGCAGGGCCGGCACGTGGGCCGGATCGATCTCGAGCACCGCCTCGAACGCCGCGACCGCGCCGCGCCGATCGTCGAGCGCGTCGAGGCACACGATGCCGAGCCGGTGGAGCTGACCGAGGCGCTGCTGCGGATCCTGGGTGAGCGAGGCGAGCGACTGCAGCGTCGCGCCGAACTCGGGCCAGTGGCCGCCGTCCTCGTAGATCCGCGCCAGCGTCTCGAGCACGACCGCCTGCGGCGGTCCCTGCCCGACCGCGCGCTCGAGCGTCGCCCGGGCCGCCTCGCGATCGCCGAGGCGCTCGAGCCACGCCAGCGCGCACCGATGCAGCACGAGGGCGCGCGACGCCGGGTCGGTGACCAGCGACGCCTCGCGCTCGAGCAGGGCCACCAGCTCGCGCCAGCGACCGCGCTGGGCGAACAGCCGCTCGAGGGCCGAGACCACGCCGGGCGCGGTGGGGTCGAGATCGAAGGCCTGACCGTAGAGCTGCGCCGCCGCGTCGACGTCACCGCCGCGGAGTTCCTTGAGCCGAGCGCGCTGGCACAGCATCGCCGCGCGCAGGCGCACGTCGGCGCCCAGGGCGTTGGCCGCCGCCTCGTAGGCGCGGTCGAGGGCGGTCCACGCCCCGGCGCGCGCGTCGAGCTGGGCGATCGCGTGCCACAGCGCTGCGTCGGGATCCGACAGCTCGATCGCCGCCGCGTAGGCCTGGTGCGCGGCGTCGGGCCGGCCGAGGCGATCCTCGAGCACGCGCCCCTTGGCCAGGAGCAGCGCGGCGCGGGCGGCCCGGTCCGCGGTCAGCCGCAGCTCGCGATCGAAGAGCTCCACGCAGGCCTCGAATTGGCCCGAGGCCAGCGCCACCCGGCGCGCGCCGACGATCGACGGCAGGTGCTCGGGCGTCGCGAGCAGCGCCTGGGCGTAGTGCTCACGCGCGCGATCGAAGTCGCCGAGGACCGACTCGCCGATCCGGGCGATCTCATAGTGGAGACGGCCGCGCGTCGGCACGTCGGTGACGCGGAGCAATCGAGCTTCGTACTGCGCAAGCGCCTGCGCGGCGTCCTCGGAGTAGGCATCGCGCAGGCCATCGGGCGCGACGGGGGCGGCGGTCGCGTGGGGCGAGCTCGTCGCGAGGGTCGGGGATGCGGTGCGGCCCGGCTCGGGACGCGCGTGCGCCGGTGGGGGTGGTGGCGGCACCGGCGACCGATGCACGTCGGGCAGCGCGCGCGCAGTCTCGCGGCGCGGCGGCGGCGGCTCGAACGGCTCGTCCGCCGCGTCGATCGATCCGGTCACCGGCGCGAGCACGGGCACCGCGAGTGTCGCGACCGGGGGATTCGTGGGCGGTCGCTGCGGCGGCGCAGCTGGGCGCGGTGCGGGAGTGATCGCCGGCTTCGCGGCCACGGGCGCCGGGCGGGGCGTCGCGACGGACGGCGCGACCGGTGTCGCAGCGACCGGTGTCGACGCGACCGGTGTCGACGCGACCGGGGTCGACGCGACCGACGGGGGCGAGACGCGGGGCGCGACGGGTGCCGGCTTGGTGGCGGGCGCCGGGGCGACGCGCGGCGGCACGGGTGGCTTGGGGCTCGTCGGCGCCGCGGGCTTGGGCGCGGCATCCGACGTCGTGCCCGCGGGCGCGGCCGGACTCGCCGGATCGGCGGCCTCACCCGTCCGTCGCGAGTAGCCGGGGGGCGGAGGCGGGAGTCGTCGCGGTGGCGGGGCGTCGTTGTTGGTCACGGGACGAAGGCGCGAACACGCGCGATCTCAGATCATACGGGGCCCGCACGCCATCGCGAACGTTTTTCACCAGCCAGCACGAACGTGCCGTGAACGTCGGCAGCCTGACCGATCCGGCGGGCGGCCACCGCTGACCAGCGCGCCGATCGTGCGGACGGGCTCAATGCGTCAGGGCGTGGAAGACCTGGATCGCGAGCAGTCCGACGAACGCGAACAGGAAGATGCCCGGGATCAACCGATCCTCGAGGGTCCGCGGCCCCTGCAGCGCGCGGATCGGCAGTTGCGGCAAGGGCCCGGTGGCGACGCGCCGGGGGGCGACCGCCTTCGAACTCGACCGACGCACACCCAACATGAATTGAATCTGGCGCTGGTTTTCGACCGGCGCAAGTTTTCTGCAGAATCATCGCGTGCGGATCGACGACGCGACGGCGTCGCCATGATCACCGTGTCATGCCGGACGACGTTCCGCGGCGATCGTCACGCGGCGTGGACACTCACCGTGGACGTCGGAGCAACACGAGCGCCGCGTCGCCGAGCTCGCCGCGCGCGTCCCAGTCCGCCCAGCTCTCGTCGTCCCGCTTGCCGATCGCGGTGAGCAGGTCGGCGACGTCGCTGGGCCGGTAGTGCACCGCAGCACCCCGCACGAGGGGGCGGAAGCGGGTCGGCAACCGCAGCCCGGCGAGCACCGACAGATCGTCGGACCAGCGGGCGAGCTCCTCGAGCGCGGTGATCGGGATCACCGGCACGCGGGCGTGGACCTCGTCGATCGTCAGGGGGCGGCTGGCCTCGGTGATCGCGGCGACGTAGGCCGAGGCCGCCGCCTCGGTCTGCGCCGTGGTCTCGGCGACGAGGCCACCGATCACCGCGACCATCGCTGCGCCGACGGCGACGGCACGGCCTGCGCCCTGGGGATCGAGCCCGCCGATCGCGACGACGGGCCCCGGTGCGATCCGGCAGGCGTCGGCGAGGCCGTCGAACCCCACCACGGGATCGGGGTTCGCCTTGGAGCGGGTGGCCGCGACGGGGCCATAGGCGATGTAGTCGGGGCGGGCCGCCACGGCGGCGCGGAGCTGCGCGGGGTCGTGGGTGGACAGACCGATGGCGAGTCGGATCCCCGCCGCGCACGCCCGTGCGCGCAGGCCGAGCACATCGTCGTGCCCCGGATCCCCCTGGCCGAGGTGCAGGCCGGTCACCCCGGGAATCCCCGAGAGCGCGAGCTCGACGTCGTCGTTGATGAAGAGAGGAACGCCGGCGGCGAGGCACGCCGGTCCGATCTGGGCCGCGAGGGCGAGGCGCTCGGCCGGCGTCGCCGCCTTGGCGCGGAACTGCACGGCCGCCAGGCGCCCGGGGCCCGTGCCGGCGATTCCGTGACCCGTGCCGGCGATTCCGTGACCCGTGCCGGCGATTCCGTGACCCGTGCCGGCGATTCCGTGACCCGTGCCGGCGATTCCGTGACCCGTGCCGGCGATTCCGTGACCCGTGCCGGCGATCAATGCGGCGAGCTGCGCGAGGACGGGCAACCCGTGGGGGTGCGGTCGATCGAGGATGGCGTAGAGCCCGTGCATCGGCGAGTCCTCCCCGATCATGGCAGATCGCGGGGCCGATCGCCGTGGGCGCGCGTGCGTGCGGCCGCGTCGACGCCGTAGATCGCCAGCGACGCCCAGATGATCGTGAACGCCACCGCGTGCCAGGGGCCGAAGTCCTCGGCAAAGACGAAGACGGCGATCGCCATGCCCAGGCTCGGCGACACGTACTGCAGCGCGCCGAGCGTGGCGAGCCGCAGGCGGCGCGCCCCGTGGGCGAACCAGATGAGCGGGAACGCGGTCACGATCCCGGTGCCGAGCAGCAGCAGGTCGACCGTCCCGCCGGCGCCGAACGCCCCCTCGCCGCGGCGCGCCACGACGACGAGGTAGCCCGCGGCGAGCGGCAGCATCGCGATCGTCTCGACGAACAGCGCCACCACCGGCGGCACCGCGAGCCGCTTGCGCAGCAACCCGTAGGTCCCGAACGACGCCGCGAGCGTCAGCGGGATCCACGGCGCGCTGCCGGTGCCGACGACCAGCACCACCACCCCGACCGCCGCCAGCGCGATCGCCAGGCCCTGCGGCCGTGACAGGCGCTCGCCGAGCACGATGATGCCGAGGCCGACGTTCACCAGCGGCGTCACGAAGTAGCCGAGGCTCGCCTCGAGCACGCGCCCGGTGTTGACGGAGATGATGTAGACCAACCAGTTGGTGGAGAGCAGCAGGGTCGTCGCCGCGAAGAACTTGAGATCGCCGCGATGGATCGCGGCGACGCCCTCGCGCCAGCCGCCGCGCAGGGTCAGGATCACCGCGAGCACGATCGTCGCCCACACGATGCGATGGGCCAGCGTCTGGATCGCCGGCACCTCGCCGAGCGCGTGGAAGTACAGCGGCAGCAGTCCCCAGGTGACGAACGCCGCGAGCGCGTAGACGAAGCCGACGCGGGCCTGCGCGGCCGCGTCGGGCGCCATCGTCGGGTTCGGTTCGCTCACGGCGCGCGGATGGTAGTGCACGCGGGCCTGCGCGTCGCTGCGGTGCTACCCTGCCCGACCCATGCCGCCGCGACGTCGCGCCAAGAGCTCCCCGTCCTCCGCTGCTGCATCGGAGGCGCCGAGCGAGCGCGCGCCCCTGTCGCGCCGCGCGGCCGAGCCGGCCATGCCCGATATGCCTGACGGGCCTGACGGGCCTGACGGGCCCGACGGGCCTGACGGGCCCGACGGGCCCGTGGGAAAGGAGTGGGATCCGAGCAAGGTCGCGATCCCGCGGCCCGCGCTCGAGCGGCCGTTCGAGCTGGTGTCGTCGTTCGAGCCCGCGGGCGCCCAGCCCGCGGCGATCGACGCGCTGGTCGCCGGGCTCGAGGCCGGCGAGGCCGCACAGGTGCTGCTCGGCATCACCGGCAGCGGCAAGACGTTCACGATCGCCAACGTCATCGCCCGGACTCAGCGGCCAACGATCATCCTCGCCCACAACAAGACGCTCGCGGCCCAGCTGTACTCGGAGTTCAAGGCGCTGTTCCCCCACAACGCCGTCGAGTACTTCGTCTCGTACTACGACTACTACCAGCCCGAAGCGTACGTCCCGTCGACGGACACCTTCATCGAGAAGGACTCGAACATCAACGAGCAGCTCGATCGCATGCGCCACTCGGCGACCTACTCGCTGCTCAGCCGCCGCGACGTCATCATCATCTCCAGCGTGTCGTGCATCTATGGCATCGGCGCGGCCGAGGCCTACCTCGGCATGGTCGTGCAGCTGCAGGTCGGCCAGGAGCTCGACCGCGACAAGCTGCTGCGCCGCCTGGTCGAGATCCAGTACGAGCGCAACGACATCGACTTCCACCGCGGCAGCTTCCGCGTCCGCGGCGACGTGGTCGAGGTGTTCCCCGCGTACGAGGACGACACCGCGATCCGCATCGAGTTCTTCGGCGACGAGATCGAGGCCATCCGCGAGGTCGATCCCTTGCGCGGCCAGCCGCGCTCCACCTTGTCGCGGATCAGCATCTTCCCGGCGAGCCACTACGTCACGCCGGCGAGCCAGCTGCGCCGCGCGATCGAGGGCATCAAGGTCGAGCTGCAGGAGCGGCTCGTCGAGCTCAACGACGAGATCAAGATGCTCGAGGCCCAGCGGCTCGAGCAGCGCACGATGTTCGACCTCGAGATGCTGCAGGAGATGGGGCACTGCTCGGGCATCGAGAACTACTCGCGCCACCTCACCGGTCGCAAGGCCGGCGAGCCACCGCCGACGCTGCTCGACTACTTCCCCGACGACTACCTCATGGTCGTCGACGAGTCGCACCAGACGGTGTCGCAGATCGGCTCGATGTACCGCGGCGATCGCAGCCGCAAGGAGACCCTGGTCGACCACGGCTTCCGCCTGCCCTCGGCGCTCGACAACCGCCCGCTCAAGTTCGAGGAGTGGGAGCAGCGCGTCGGCCAGGCGATCTTCTTGTCCGCGACGCCGGGCGACTACGAGGTCGAGCGCACCCACGGCGTGGTCGTCGAGCAGATCATCCGCCCCACGGGCCTGCTCGATCCACCGATCGAGATCCGCCCGATCGCCGGCCAGGTCGACAACCTGCTCGACGAGATCCGCGCCCGCATCGTCAAGCAGGAGCGCGTGCTGGTCACGACGCTGACCAAGCGCATGTCCGAGGATCTCACCGAGTACTTCGCCGATCTCGGGGTCAAGGTCCGCTACCTGCACTCGGACATCGAGACCCTCGAGCGCGTCGAGCTGATCCGGGGCCTGCGCACCGGCGAGTTCGACGTGCTGGTCGGCATCAACCTGCTGCGCGAGGGCCTCGACATCCCCGAGGTCAGCCTGGTGGCGATCCTGGACGCCGACAAGGAGGGCTTCCTGCGCTCGACCCGGAGCCTCATCCAGACCGTCGGCCGCGCGGCCCGCAACGTCGAAGGCCGCGTCATCATGTACGCCGACCGCATCACCGACAGCATGCGCACCGCGATCGACGAGACCGAGCGGCGCCGAAAGGTCCAGGCCGCGTACAACATCGAGCACGGCATCGTCCCCAAGACCACGCGCCGCGGCGTCGACCCGCTCGAGAACGAGAAGAAGCAGAACGAGGCCAAGGTCAGCCGCAAGACCCCGTCGACCGCCGCGGGCGCGCGGCAGCTCCCGGTCGGCGTGGCCGAGCTGCGGGACGCGGACCTGCTCCCGGCCGAGTTGGACGCGCGGCTGGCCGAGCTGCGACAACAGATGGCCGCGCTGGCGAAGGAGCTGCGGTTCGAGGACGCGGCGCAGATCCGGGACCGGGTGCGGGTGTTGGAGGCGCGGCGGCTGGAGTTCGCGAGTTGAGGCCGCTACCCGTCCAACACGAACGCCTGCCCCCGATCGCGGCACACCAGCTGCACCACCTGCCGCCCCGACAGCAGCGCCGGCGGGATCCCACCGCCTGGCTCGACCCACTGCCCCGCCAGCCACAGCCCTCCCAATCCGGGCAGCTGCTTCGGCACGTGGGTCATGAAGGTCTCGGGCGTGGGCAAGAACCCCTCGAATGCGCCGCGCCACGATCTCGCGTGGCGCCAGAAGGTCAGCGGCGTCACCACGTCGGTCATGCGCACCGCCTGCTCGATCCCGGGCAACCGTCGACCCAAGCGCTCGAGCACCCGCGCGGCGAGCTGCGCCTTCGCGCTGCCGTAGTGCGAGCCGAGCCCCGCCCAATGATCATAGCGGGTCGGCAGGATCGCCTGCACCACCGCGTGGCCCGGCGGCGCGTGGGGGGTCCCGCGGAACACGTGGATCCCGAGTCGGTGCTGCGGCGTGTCGCCGGCCAGAAACGGCTCGTGCTCGCGGACGACCAGCGGCGCGACGATCTCCGGGTAGTCGCGATCGATCCCGAGCGAGACCATCGCGATGGCGTCGAACGTCGGCCAGTGATCGATGCGCTCGCGCGTCGCCCCATCGACGTATCGCCCGCCGAGCAGCCGCATCACCGTCTCCGGCAGGCTCGCGGTCGAGACCACCACGTCGGCGTGCACGATCGTGCCGTCGCCGAGCCGCACCCCGATCGCGCGATCGTGGGCGACCAGGATCTCCTCGACGGTGGCGTGGGTCGTGGCCTCGCCGCCGAGCTCGCGGAAGCGCCGGACGACCGCGTCGCGCAACGCGAGCGTGCCGCCCTCGGGCACGTGCATCTGCCCGCGCACGATCGAGCCCAGCATCATCGGCACGAACAAGGCTGGCATCTTCGGGTGCGTGATCTCGCCGATCACGGCGCGCAGGCGCGGCGACTTCACCCGTTCGGTCAGCCACGTGCCGACGTCGCCGCGGAAGTGGAGCATCGTGCCCGCGAGGTGGCGCATGTCCCACCACGCCGCCACGCGGGCCCGCCACTCGGTCAGCTCGGGCGCCTCGAGCGGCATCCGCAGCTCGGCGGTGTGCTCGATCGACGCGCGCAGCCGGCCGATCTCCTCGCGATCCTCGGGGGCCAGCGCGATCATGTCGCGCTCGAGCCGATCGAGATCGCGGGTGAACGCGAACGACCACCCTTCGGTGGGATCTTCGATCGTCGCGAACGTATCGAGCGCGCGCATCGGCAGCTCGGGGACGATCCCCATCTCCTCGTAGACGCCGCGGAACATGCCCCCGGGCGCGGCGCCCATCAGCCACCGGACGCAGCCGTCGATGACGTACGGCTCGCGCGACCACGCGGCACAGACCCCGCCCAGATCGAGGTTGTGTTCGAGGATGCGGACGCGAAAGCCGTTCATTCGGGCGTAGCAGGCGGTCGCGAGACCAGCCATGCCGCCGCCCACGATCAACATCGATGGTTCGTGCACGGGGCCGCGCGAGTGCAAGCGCGGGACCGCGAACAAGTCGTGGCCCGGCGTGGACCGGCCGCCGACGGGCCGCGCATGTCCTGCGATCGGCCGCGGATCCGCGCATGGGCTGCGTGGGTCAGCGATTGAAGATCAGGAAGACGAGGTGGTAGACGACGACGCCCGTGGCGCCCGCGGCCGCGGCCCGGAGCGCCCCGAGCCCGTGGGCGACGCGGATCGCCCGGGTGAACAGCGCGAAGAACCACACCGCGTAGAAGGTCATGAGCGTGAGCAGCAACGCGCGCGCCGGCGTGGGGGAGTTCATCGCGTCCTCGTAGGCGCGTTGATCGAGGACGTGGACGTAGCCGAGGAACGTGGTCACCACGTCGTGCAACCCCGTCCACCAGGTCGACACCGACGCGGCGAGGCCGAGCAATGCGAGCGTGACATCGAAGCTCCCTCGACCGCCGAGCCCACGAGCGGCGAGGTGAGCGAACGCGGCCCCCGACACCCACGCCAGCGCGAGGCTCGGCGCGTGCAGCACGAGGTTGTAGCGGTAGTAGACCTCGGCCGGGATCGCGAGCCACGGGGTGAAGACCGTCGGCCGCCCGCCGTTGTGCGCGAGGAAGAAGTACACCAGGGTGTAGTTCGCGGCGGTGAGCGCGACCGCGTACGCACCCAGGCGCAGACCTCGGGGGTCGTCGCGCACGGACTCGAACGCGCGCCTGGGGTGGACGATCGCGTCGACGTACGTCGTGAGGAATCGGGACATCGCTCGGATTCGGGGTACGACGCGCGCCTTTCGTTTGCGAGCGCAACAGGTGCGAAACGCAAGAGGCCCACCGCGGGCCCGCGAAAGGCCGAGGGATGGTGAGGTCGCGAGTCCCACGCCCTGCCCTTCGTCGGGCGCGATCCCTTGCCGTGCGCTCGCACGACGCCATACCATCTGGGCGTGTTGAGTTCGCTCGCGGCCGCGGCGTGGCTCGGACTCGGAGCCCCCGCCGAGCCGGGCGTCCGCGTCGCGCTGATGCCCTTGGCCGCCGATGCCAGCGTCGAGCCCGGCACCGCGGCCAGCGTGCAGGAGCAGCTCGAGCAGGGCCTGCGGCGCGGCGGCATCGAGCTCGTGCCCGCCGACGAGCTGGCGCGGGCGCTGCCGGCGACGTGCCGCGAGGCCGCGTGCATCCGCGACGTCGCCGCGAAGACCGGCGCGCGCTTCGTCGTGCGTCCCGGGCTGGTCCACCGCGATCGCGTGTTCACGGTCGAGCTCGACCTGCTGCGCGGCGACACCGGCGAGAGCGTCGCGACCAGCCGCGACGAGTGTGACATCTGCGGCCGGCAGGAGGTCGCGGCGGTCGCCAGCGATCAGGCGTCGCTGCTGCGCGACAAGATCGACGCCCTCGCGGCGCCCCCGACCCTGCTGCGGGTCGACTCCGCGCCGGCCGGCGCCACCGTGTGGGTCGATGGCGAGCGCGTCGGCCAGACCCCGCTCGTGCGCGAGGTCCTCGCGGGCGAGCACGTCGTGCGGATCGAGCACGCCGGGTACGCCTCGGAGCAGCGGCGCCTCGACGCGACCTCCGGCCTCGAGCACGAGCTGAACCTCGCGCTGGTCGCCCTCCCGGCCGACGCAGGCGCATCGACCAAGCCGAGCAAGCTGGTGGTCGGCGGCGCGGTGACCCTCGCCGTCGGGGCGGTCGCGACGATCGGCGGTGCAGTGCTGCTCGCGATCGACGAGCGCCAGTACCAGCGCCGGTGCAGCGGCGACGACGTCGACGTCAACGGTACGTGCCGCTTCAGCTACGACACGCTGACCGCCGGCGCCGTGCTCACCGGCGCCGGCTTGGCCGCGGTCGGGGCGGGTGTGGGGATGATCATCGTCGGCAAGCGCCGCGATCCACGACTGCAGGCAGGGCTCACGCCCCGGGGACTGGTGCTGCGTGGCCGCTTCTGATCGCATGCGCCGTCTGGTGCTCGTCTACGTCGGCCTCGGCGGCGGATGCCTGCAGCCGACGCCCGGCTTCATCGAGGGCGACGGCGGCACCTCCAGCGGCGGGACCGCGACGGCGACCCTCGATCCCACCGACGCCGGCTCGGAGGGCAGCTGCGGCGCGCCGCTGCTGCAGTGCGGTCCGCTGTGCATCGACCCCAGCACCGACGAAGATCACTGCGGAGGCTGCGACGGGACCTGCGCCCCGGGCGAGGCCTGCATCGACGGGGACTGCGAGGTCGCGTGTCCGCAGGGCACGTTGGTGTGCGGCATCGAGTGCGTCGACGTCGGCACCAACGAGGACCACTGCGGCGACTGCTCGTCCCCGTGCGACTCCGCCGCGGTCTGCGAGGCGGGCGAGTGCGGGGCTGGGTGTCCGCAGGGCGCGACCGACTGCGACGGGACCTGCGTCGACGCGCAGAGCGACGACACCCACTGCGGCGACTGTGCGATCGCGTGCGGGCTCGGTCAGGACTGCATCGACGGCGACTGCGTCTGCGATCGCGGCACCGCGTGCGGCACCTCGTGTGCGGACCTCGAGATCGACCCAGACCACTGCGGTGACTGCGACACCCCGTGCAGCCCGTCCCAGGTCTGCGTCGCCGGCGAGTGTACGTGCGCCGCGGACGAAGTGGTCTGCGGGGACGCGTGCGTCGACACGCAGTCCGATCCGGATCACTGCGGCCAGTGCGACGACCCGTGTGGCGGCAACCTGTTGTGTGCGCTCGGCGAGTGCGTCGCGTCGTGCCCCAACCCGCTGTCGGAGTGCGGCGGCGCGTGCGTCAACCTGTCGAACGACGAGGACTTCTGCGGCGACTGCACGACCGCGTGCGGTCCCCAGCAGACCTGCACCGCGGGCGCGTGCGAGTGCGGCGGCAACGACACCGCGTGCGGCACGGACTGCGTCAAGCTCAACACCGACGAGGCCAACTGCGGCGAGTGCGGGCTGACCTGCGCCGCCGAGCAGCACTGCACCGGCGGCGAGTGCAGCTGTACGGGCGCGGCCAAGGCCTGCGGCGACGCGTGCGTCGACACCAAGAACGATCCGCTGAACTGCGGCGAGTGCGACACCCCGTGCGCGCCGGGTCAACAGTGCGAGCTCGGCGACTGCGTCTGCCCGGGCGCCACCACGCTGTGCAGTGGCGACTGCGTCAACACGCTCGCCGATCCGCTTCACTGCGGCGACTGTGACGTGCCATGCGGCGGCGGCGAGACGTGCGTCAACGGCAACTGCCAGTAGCCCCGGCGATCACTCGCCGAGCTTCGCGATGACCTTGTCGAGCCGCGCCTGCGCCGTGGCGTCGCCGAGCCCGACCGCCTTCGCGTACGCGTCGCGGGCCTCGGCGTAGCGATGCACCTTGTAGTAGGCGTCGCCGAGTCGCACGCGGTACGCGGCGTTCGTCGGCGCCGCGGCGACGGCCTTCGCGGCGTACTGCGCCGCCTTGCCGTAGGACCCGCGATCGAAATGCACGTCGCTGATCCCGATGAGCGCCCTCGGGTTGCGCCGATCGAGGCCGATCGCCCGCTCGAAGGCCGCCTCCGCCGCGTCGGTGCGCCCGGCCTTGAGCGCCGCTTCGCCCGCGGCGCACTCCTGGGCGGCGCGCTTGGGGTCGCGCTCCACCACCGTCGCCTCCTCGGGCGCGGGGACCTCGACGTCCGCAGGCGCCACGGTGGGCGCGACCGGTGCGGCCGCCGACGGGACGACGGGCGCTGGCGCCGACGCGACCACCTCGGGCTGGCTCGCCGCGGTGTCGCCGAGCAACCGCTCGATCCGCTGTGCCGTCGACGACGCGCGGCGCTCGCTACCACCGCCGAGTCGCCGCGCAGCCTTGGCCCGCGCGGTGGGATCGCTCTGCGCGAGCACGGCCAGCGGATCGGCCGCGACCAGCTCGGCCTCGGTGAACTCGCCCTTGCTCGCCTTGTCGCGGAGGTTCGCGAGCTCGCCGGGCGTGAGGGTGATCCGCGCCGACACCACGGGGGGAACCGGCGCGAACAGCTGCGCCTGCGCGTAGTAGTCGATCGCGAACGGCCGGCCACCCTCGGCGTCCCAGTACTCGTCGCCGAGCCGGACGAGCGTCGCCGCGAACTCGTGGCGCAGCGCGGTGCCGCGCTCGATCGCGCCATCGATGCCCTCGCGATCGAGGCCCTCGAGCTCGAGCACGCGCGTGTACGCGGTCGGCTCGGCGGGGGCGTCCGAGGGCGGATACACGAAGTTCGCCTTGGCTGCCGCGGCGCGGGCCGAGATGACCATCTCCTCCACGCGGCCACCGTCGTGGGGCGCGCTGTCCGAGCGCCACCACGCGGCGCCGACCGCCAGGGCCCCCGCGAGGGTGCCGACGCCGAGCGCGGGGAACAGCCACGGGCGCCGACGCGCCGGGCGCACGCGACCACCCGCGCGCAGGCCCGCCTCGAGCTCGGCGCGGCGCGGCGCATCCATGCGCGGCAGCGGGAGATCGTCCCACGTCGTGTAGACGCGCGCGTCGAGCTGCGCCTCGACCAGCGCCACCTCGAGCTCGCGCATGTCCTGGTAGCGCGCCGCGGGGTTCTTCTCGAGGCAGCGCAGGATCACGCGCTCGAGCGCGGGAGGGATCGCTCGCTCGGTCCGCGTCGACGGCCGGGGCGCCGGCCGCTCGAGCTGCGCCAGCAACACCGCGCGGGGATCGGCGTCGTCGAACGGCGGCTGCCCGGTCAGGAGCTCGAAGGCGGTGCACCCGACCGCGTAGATGTCGACGCGGTGATCGAAGCCCTCGCCGAGCACGAGCTCCGGCGCCATGTACCACGGCGTCCCCGCGGTGGACTTCGCCCCGTCGTCGACGCCGAGCATCGTCACCAGCCCGAAGTCGAGGATCTTGACGAAGTCGGCGCGGCCGTCCTTCGCCGTGAGCATGACGTTGTCGGGCTTCAGATCGCGGTGGATGATCCCCGTGTCGTGCGCCGCGGCGAGGCCTCGACACATCTGCCGCAGCACCACGAACAGCCGATCGATCGCCAGCGTGCCGACGGAGTCGGACAGCCGGGCCCCCGCGAGCAGCTCCATGGTGAAGAACAACCGACCGTCGGGCAGCGCGCCGAAGTCGAAGACCTGGACGATGTGATCCGAGCCGATGCGGGTGGCCGAGCGCGCCTCCTCGCGGAACTGCTGCGCGAGGTCCTGGCGATCGGAGTACTCGGGGCGGAGCACCTTGAGCGCGACGTGGCGATCGAGCTCCTCGTGGACCGCCTCGTACACGACGCCCATGCCGCCGTCCGCGATCCACCGCAGGATGCGGCAGCGCGACTCGGGGATGACGAGGCCGGGGTGCAGCTCGAACCTCGCGCGTCGGCCCTCCGGGAGCTCACGCGAGCGCGGTGAGATGGCGTCGGCCGTCGGCCGCGTGGTCGAGCCGACGACTGGCGGGCGCGCGACCGGCGGTGCCGGGCCGACGGCCGGATCCATCAGCGTCGCAGCGCGCGGGCGGACGGCGGGCAGCATCGCCTAGGGATGATACGGCCGCGGCACCGCGATCGCGACCGTCGGGCCGCGGCACCGTCGCCTTCGCCCGGGAGGCGGGGCGATTTGGACCGGATCACCACTTCTTGCGGAAGTCGAGATAGGCGCGCAGGCCCAGACCGAGCACGATCGCCTGGGCGAACGCGCCGTCGGTGCGGACGCGCCCCTCGTACTCGAGGCCGAGCGCGACGCCGAGCACCTTCAGCGGGCGGAATTCGTAGCCGACCCCGAGCAGACCGCCGACCCCGGGGCGACGGATCCGACCGCGCGCGGGGGCGTGGCTCGTCGCGCCGAGTCCGAGCTTCATGAACAGGCCGCGGTGGACGAACCCCTGCATCACGATGTCGGCGACGCCCGCGGTCCCCTTCAACACGTCCTGGTGCCCGGTGATCCCGCCCGAGATGCCCAGCGTGATCCGATCGCTGAGTCCGCCGCCGATCTCGAAGCGGTAGCTGACCTGGGGGATGAAGCTGTCGAACTGCGCCGTCATGCCCGTCGTCAGCGCGCTGCCGATGTAGAACCCCTTGCGCTTGGGCGTGCGCTGGAAGTCCTCGAGGTCGTGACGCTCGTCGAACTTCTGCCGCCGCGCGGCCCGTCGCTGCTCGGCGGTGCTCGGGCCGTCGCCGGCGAGCTGCAGGCCCGGCGCCTGGGCGGCCGCGAGCGAAGGGACGGTGAACGATGCGGAGAACGACGCGAAGACGAGTCCAAGGGCCAAGCGCTGCATTGCGACCGCCCGAACGCCGGCGGGCGCGCGCGCCTTACAGCGGCCCATCAGTCGTCGTCGATCGGCCGCGAATCCAGCTCGCCGAGGGTCCCCGCGCGCAGCTGCGGAGCGATGCCCATCGCTTCGATCGCGGCGCGCATGGCCGCCTTGCCGCGGTGCAGGCGGCTCTTCACCGTCCCGACGGCGATCTCCAGCGCGGCGGCGATCTCGGGGATCTTGCGGTCCTGCCAGAAGTACAGCTCGATCACCTCGCGGTACTCGGGTGCGAGGGGCAGGAGCGCGTCGAGGAACACGCGCTGTTGATCGAGCCGCGCGAGCACACCGGTCGGTGAGGTGCGGATGTCGACGAGGTCGACCTGCGAGTGCGGGACCTCGTGGCCCCGCGGCCGCTTGCGCTCGAGGTGCTTGAGCAGCTGCTTGCGCGCGATACCCATGAGATAGGCGCGCAGGCTCGCGTCGTCGCGCAGGCGATCCCGGAATTCGACGCACGCCTCGAAGGTGCGCTGGGTGAGATCCTCGACGTCGGCGCCGCGGACATGGGCGTCGAAGTAGCGGAACACGGTGGCGAAGTGCCGCCGCAGCAGGACGTTGGCCGCGGCCGTATCGCCCGCGCGCCACCGCTGCAACAGCTCGACGTCACTCGGCTCGGAGCTCATTGGTAGACCCTACCTTCCTTCTCTCTTGGATTGAATTCCGGTAGGGCCCCCGTTCAAACCGTGCGTGCGAATTTCCCGCACACGGCTTACCGGTGGTCTC